>JALSTK010000132.1 GCA_026983775.1 Calditrichia bacterium | reverse complement strand
ATCTGTATTTATTGTCCACACAAATTGAGCCGCATTTAAGCAAATATAAATTTTTAAATGTTTTTAAATAATAAAATGGATCAGGGTGTTAGTCATGAAGATATATATAAAAATTCTAATTTCGACATTTTTTACACCAGCAGGAATTACAAAAACATACTATCTTTTGTATAGTCCCAAGAATCTTGACGTTTTTTATTATGTTTTTTCAGATGAATCGCTTATTTTTATAGCAGTTATATTCTTTATATTATTGGATTTTTTTGTAGCAACATTTTTATTTTATAAAAAATTTTATAGAATTACCCTATTCATAATATATTCCATCTTATTAGGTGGAATTTTTCTCTCATTATTTGAAATTATATATAATCTCAATATATTTGGACCCCAAAAACTAGACCAGCCCAAGGTGGAATATTTAACCAAACGAGGGGTCTTATGACACGAAGAAAACACAGCGCAGAATTTAAATCAAGAGTTGCCTTTGCCGCTTTAAAAGGCGACAAAACAATCAATGAACTTGCTTCTGAAGTTGTATAGGTCTCTGCAATTCATGCAGAGACCTTCACCATGTGCAATAAATACATTAATCCAGTTTGTATTTGAACCTTAAATACAAAAAATGAATGAGAGATAGGTGATCCTATGAAAAATGGCAAACTAAATTCTATTATAATTTTTCTTCTTATCCTTTTTTCGAATGCCATGACAAAAAATTTGGTTGTTTATCTATCACCCGGAATGAGTATCTCGTGGGATGATTTTATTTTTAAAGAATATCTCAATCTTAATGTATTGAATAATAATACAAAAACCATTAAACCTTCATTAAATTTACAGCGAACACTCAATCCATTGATCAAGGTAATGGCGAAATATGACAAAATATTTTTAGAAGGTTCCTTTTTTATAAAAAACGAGCTGATTCCTTTTCAGGGGGCGGTTCCTCATACAGTGCTTTTGGATGGCCAAGGACATAAACGATATTTCTATAGAATTGGCCCCAACTCCACCAAAATACCTTCCGCTTATCCTATAAAAATAAGAATGATTAATAGTTCGTATTTTCTACAAACAAATTATAAAGTGCTAACAGGGCTGGCCATTGCTGCCCGATATGATCATTTTAATTTCTCGTTGGAAACAACCACACCTGCCAATACACATGACGCTGCTTTAGATTCCGTACATTTTAATTTACAAGAAAATACCGATCAGTTTGGCCTGGGATTAAGCTATCTATTGAAAGCCGGAAGCATTGATGTAATGTTTAAAGCAACTTATTTTCCTCTTCAAAATTTTAGAGTAGGATACAATCAGAGCTACGGCACAAAATGGAAAAACTACCAGGGTACTTCCTGGAATGCCGGAGTTGAAATACAATGGAAGTATTTATATTTTGGGTATGAATATTCACAGATTCTGGTCGACGGAAAAAAGTTTAAAAATTCCATTCATCGGATTAGATTCGGCATTAATTGGGAAATAATGCGTTTCGATTTGCAGGGAATAGACCTCTTTTAGAAATATTTTCATATTTCGATGTTTGATTTTTCAAAGTCAATGGGTCGGCACTACTTGTATGATACAATGATAGGTGTTAGGATTGAAACCTTGTAATAATTATATATGTGTTATACTGGTTCTAATAATTCTTCAAAGCGCAAACGGCGCTTTAATAAAGGGAAGAGTCTGTGAAACCGGCAGCAATATGCCTTTGGCAGGAGTCAATGTTCAAATAAAAAACACATTTATAGGAACAAGCACCGATCCGGACGGCTTCTTTTTAATCGATATCAAACCGGGTAAATATGAGTTGGTTTTTAGTTTCATAGGATATGAAACCAAGGTTCAAAAAATAGAATTCGACAAAGATATCGAGCTACATGTATTTCTGCATCAGGTACTGCTCACGATGAAAGGTATTATCGTTGAAGCCGAGCGGGTCAATCAAAATATTGAGACTAATTATCGCTTAACAGCCCGTTCCATGAGCAATATGCCCGCCTTCGTCGAACCGGATGTTTTCAGGGCTGCTTCCTATTTGCCGGGAGTAATTAATTATAATGACCTAAAAGGAGACATAACCATACGGGGATCTTCTCCGGATCAAACCCAGGTTCTGTTTGATGGCATGGAAATCTATTATCCTTTCCACCTATTCGGTGCTTTGGGATCATTTAATTTGAACCCTATCGACGATGTCCGAATTTATACGGGCGGTTTCCCGGCTAATTATGGAGGAAGGGCCGGCGGCATTATCGATCTAAAAACAAAAGATTTTTCCGGGAAAAGAGAATTGAATATTAATGTGAGTTTATTGACTTCGGGTATTTACTATAATAATATGTATAAGAAAACCGGGATTTCTTTTGCTGCACGTAAAACATATTTCGATATTCTATCAAAATTTGTTTATCCTATTCCCTATGGATATGTAGATGCAAATTTTAAAGTATACAGAAATTTTTCGAAACACTGGCGTATCGATCTTCTAGGGTATATAAATAATGATTTTTTAACGGTCCCCGCGGATCAGATTGGAGACGGAAATGCCGGCCAATTTAATTTCGCAGAATTTTTTAATAATTTTTATAAAGGTAAAAATAACTGGGGTAACAGACTGCTGGGAATAAAATCGAGTTTTAAAAAATCTGATTTTCAGCTGGAGGGTCTATTTTATAACAGCCTCTTTTTTATGTATTTTCTTCCCTATATAAAAAACCGATTAAATAACTATACAATGAAATTAGATTTTAAATATTTAAAATACTCGAACCTTCTATTCAATTCCGGGATTCAACTACAAAAAATGAATCAAGACTATTTTTGGAAATTTAACAACCGCGATTTATTAGAATTATTTCCGGCCGGTATATTCCCAGACGATCAACACCTTTCCAATGTCTTTTTCAATACTTTCTTTAATGCCGAAAAAATAATAAACAGGTGGGATATGAGTACGGGATTTCGCTATTCTTTTGTAAAAAATAAAGCATATTTTGAGCCAAGGTTTTCATTTAAATTTAAGCTTGATAATACAACAAAAGCCTTCGCTACCTTCGGTAAATATACTCAATTCTTAGTTTCACCCTTTGATAATAATGAACTTACTATCGGCAATCCTCTCGTCCTGACCAAAAGACCTTTGCATGTGTATAACATTAGTCTTGGACTGGAAAAAAAATTAACCCCTTTAACTCATTCCAAAGTAGAAATATACCGAAAATATATGACCTATTTACCTCTTGATAAAAATAATTATATATCCCATATCAAAACAGGAACCGCTTCCGTGAACGGAGTAGATGTATTTTTCATAAAAAATAAAGGCTTTTTAACCTGGCAATTAGCGTATACTTTTTTAAAAACCAGGGGATATTATAACGGTCATTCTTTCCCCTTAGATTGGGATATTACGCATAATCTTTCTATTTTATTCGGTACAAAAATGAGTAAAGGATGGTATACAAATTTGGGGATTTTTGTTCATTCCGGAAAGCCTTATTCTCCGGTAATTTCTTCCTATTACGGGATTATTGATAAGACAGACCCTTACTATAATGAACGGTTCATCTACGGAAAACGCAATAGTACACGTTATCCTTATTATGCTCGCCTGGACTTTTCCGTACGAAAAACTTACACATGGAAAAAAGTAAATGTGGAATTCTCCTTTCAAATAATTAATCTGTTTTACAGAAAGAATATTTTAAACGTAAATTGGTCGGACTATTATAGCGATTTTTATTATGATGAAAACGGAAACCAGGTCCGTAAAGGTATTGATAGAGGGGTTCCTATATTGCCGAGTGTCGGTGTTAAAATTATTTTTAAATAAGAGAATTCAAATGAATTTCATGAGAATAGATCCTATAAAAAAATCTTTCTTCCTTCTGCCGGTATTGCTATTCTTTATTCATTGCAGAGATGTTTCTTTGTCCCCAAGCATTGAACCGATTGATAATTACGGAATCGTTTTTGTACTCTATACCTGGGCCCCTTTTCAGGCTGGTGTAATCACCAAAACAGATGATCCGGACAAATTTAGTTTCGGTTATCATCACTTCACCGATATAGCAAGCGTAACTGTTAATTCAACTCTTTTTGACTCCATCCCTACCGATTCATTGCACCCTGAACATCCCGAAACATTTTATTTCACCTATAATTATTTTACATATAATCTGGCGGTACTTCCGGGGAAACGTTATGATCTATCAATTTATATTCCGGGAAGGGATACGGTTCGGGGTTATACAATTGTTCCTAAGGATATTGAATTGAAAGGGATTGTGGAAAGAGATGAGTACTATTTTATAAATTGGCAGGGCAGTGATTCTCTTGTTTATGAGTGGCTTTTATACGGTTATACAACCGAGGGAGACTCAAGTTTCTGGGGTGAAATCACCGAAGGGTTTGCTGCTTATACCCAGTATGCAAGAATAAAAAAAGAGTATATCCGTAAGGGGGAGAAATATAAATTTTATATCGAAAGTAATGATATGAATCGAACAAGATATATCATGGAAGGCCTGGATAGAAGTGGAATTGACAAGGAGTATGGATTATTCGGGTCGATGCACATAAATAAATTTGAAATTTCGTTTTAATAAGCATCTTATTACAGGCTGTTTAATCATTTCCTTCCTCATTAAGATAAATTCATCAAAAGAACAGGTGGATCGATAACGAAAAAACCTTAGATTGAAATTCCAGTATTCTGTATCTGCATATTTTCATAGACCGTAACTTCAGAACGTTATTACAAAAAATATAGCCATCAGAATAATAAAGGTTTGGATTGAGACCTTTGGCAGTCATTCAATTCTGTAAAAAAATTTAATAAACGGCCGGACGAACCCTTTCAAAAATTTAGAAGGATCGATTTTTTTGTTTTAGAACTCGCTGGTATCCACACGGGAGATGGTTTTTGGAGATTAGCGGAAAATCCGGGTTTCATAGGAGGATACCCGATTTTACATTCCCGAAACAGAGCACTATAATTTACCTTTTCGCCGCCCCACATGCCTTTGCCAATAAATCGCGCTTTTGCCGGGTTTATCCTGTTTTCCTGAATATTATTTTTTAACAAAGAGAATGAAATCGCTCTTTTTTGCGTTACAAGGTTTCTTGTTTAAAGGTGTATCGATTATACACGAAATTATGTGGGAGGTTTAAATGAAGATTGGTGTTCCGAAAGAAATTGCAGCCCATGAAACCCGGGTGGCGTTAATCCCTTCGATGATCGCTGACCTTAAAAAGGCCGGAAATGAAATTTATATTGAAAAAGAGGCCGGCCGATTATCTCTTATTACAGACCAACAATACGCCGAGGCGGGCGCCGTAATTCTCAATGATTCCAAAGAGCTGTACGGTACGTGTGATGTGATTTTAAAAGTCCAGCCGCCGACTTATTCCAAACCATTTAAAATGCACGAAGTCGATTTGATGCAACAGGGGGCGAGTCTGATCGGTTTCCTGGCTCCATTGGATCACTTGCCGCTGATCGGCAAACTTGTCGAACACAAGATTACAGCCTTTGCCATGGAATTCGTGCCCCGTATCACCCGGGCCCAGAGCATGGATGCTCTGAGTTCCATGGCCCTTTTAGCCGGGTATAAGGCGGTTTTAATTGCAGCAAACAGTCTTGGTAAAATTTTCCCGTTAACCATGACTGCGGCCGGTACCATTGCCCCGGCCACCGTATTTGTCCTTGGGGCCGGTGTAGCCGGTTTACAAGCCATTGCCATCGCCAAAAAGTTAGGAGCTAAGGTGGAAGCCTTTGATCCCAGACCGGCTGTAAAAGAACAGGTTAAAAGCCTGGGCGGGAAATTTATTGAAATGGAATTGCCTGAAGAAAATGTGGAATCTTCCGCAGGCTATGCTAAAGAGCAGTCCGATCTTTTTCTGCAAAAAGAGCAGGAAGCCATTGCCGCCCGCTTGCCTAAAGTGGATGTAGTGATTACTACTGCCCGGATTTTCGGAAAAAAAGCCCCGCTTCTCATTACTAAAGAAATGGTTGAATTAATGCCGGCCGGCTCGATTATTATTGATCTGGCCGCCGCACAGGGAGGCAATTGCGCTTTAACCGAAGCAGACCGAATCGTTGAACACCGGGGAGTCCATATCCACGGTGTGACCAATCTGCCGGCAACTCTGCCGGTGCACGCCAGCCAAATGTATTCAAAAAACATTACCAATCTATTTGAACAACTTTTTCTTGAAAATGCCTTCAATTTCGAAGACGAAATAACCAAAGGAAGTTGCATCACTCATCAGGGTAAAATCGTAAACCCCCTGGTTAAAGAACGTTTTAACAGTAAGGAGACGGACCATGCCTGATATGATTTTAGTTGCCTTGTATATTTTCGTTTTGGCCATCTTCGTCGGCTTCGAAGTAATCACTAAAGTTCCGCCGCTTTTACACACGCCGCTCATGTCCGGGTCGAACGCCATTTCCGGTATTACCATCGTCGGTGCTTTAATCAGTGCCGGTTCCGGTCATGATCAATTAGGGAAAATTCTCGGCATGATCGCCGTAATTTCAGCCATGATCAATGTGGTCGGAGGATTTATGGTTACCGATCGTATGCTGGAAATGTTCAAAAAGGATAGAAACAAGAAATAAGGAGCCGTAGAATGATTACGATTACAGGTTTAAGTTACCTGCTCGCCGCCATACTTTTCATTGTCGGCCTTAAAAATTTAGGTTCACCCAAAACGGCCCGTAAGGGAAACGCCATGGCGATGCTGGGCATGCTTATTGCCATTGTCGTTACTCTTTTAGACAGGAATATCCTCGATTTTATCTATATTGTGATCGGTTTGATTGTTGGCAGTGCCATCGGTGCCTATGTGGCCAGGACGGTGGAAATGACGGCCATGCCGCAAATGGTTGCTCTTTTCAATGGTTTCGGCGGCCTGGCTTCCACTCTGGTTGCCTATTCGGAATATATTCACCACGGTCAGCATATTACCGGCCCGGATATCAGCATCACCCTGGTGCTCAGTTTGTTAATCGGAACCGTTACTTTTTTCGGCAGTCTGATCGCCTTTGCCAAACTGCAGGGTCTGATGCGCGGTGCCCCCATCGTTTTTAAGGGACAAACATTAGTGAACGGCCTAATTCTTGGGATCGTTATTGTGCTTGCTGTCTTCTTTGCATTGGATACCACGCGCATTGAACTTCTGCTGATCATTATTGCTTTATCGGCTATCCTGGGTGTGACTTCGGTTATCCCCATCGGCGGCGCGGATATGCCGGTCGTAATTGCCCTGCTTAATTCTTATTCGGGACTGGCTGCCGCTGCCACCGGATTCGTTCTCTATAATAATATTTTGATCATCGCCGGTGCCCTGGTGGGTGCTTCGGGGATTATCCTGACTCAGATTATGTGTAAAGCCATGAATCGTTCTCTAACCAACGTGTTGTTCGGCGCCGTGGGTACGGATGATAGCGGTGCGGGACAGGCGGTAACGGGCCCAAAAAGTAATGTTCCCCAATACAGCGCGGAAGATGCCGCCATGATATTCGACGCCGCGGAATCGGTCATCATTGTTCCCGGGTATGGTCTGGCAGTAGCCCAGGCTCAGCATGTTTTATACGAATTCACCCAATTATTGCAGGAGAAAGGGATTGAAGTGCGTTTTGCCATCCATCCCGTGGCAGGGCGTATGCCGGGTCATATGAATGTTCTTCTGGCGGAAGCCGATGTACCGTACGATCTTTTGCTGGAAATGGATGAAATCAATGAGGATTTTAAAAATACGGATGTTGCCCTGGTTATCGGCGCCAATGACGTCATCAATCCCGCAGCCCGTTATAAAAAGAACAGTCCTCTCTATGGGATGCCCATCCTCAACGTGGACCAGGCCCGTACTGTGATGATTGTGAAACGTAGTCTGAGCCCGGGATTTGCCGGAGAAGATAACGAATTATTTTACGATCAAAAAACAATGATGCTTTTTGGTGATGCCAAGAAGATGGTTTCCGAATTGATAAAGGAAGTAAAAGAGCTATAGTTATCCTGAAATGATCCGCAGGATGTAATCGGAATTAGTTGGGTTTTAATCGGAACTGAAAATTTTCTGCCGGGCAATCCTGCTTTAAAAAAAATTTTTATTCTGATCCGATAAAAATTTATATTCCCTGTAAACCAATTTGAGGATGACATGCGATTGCTAACCGACTTTGCCCGTTCGGATTTAGGGCGCTCTTCCCTTGGCGTGATAAAAAAATCTTTTGGGCTGCTTGCAAATAATTTTTCCAAAATTTATCGTCTTTGGTACATTTCTTTAATAATATTTAGTATTTCATCCTGTAAAGTGCCTCCTGTAAAAAAGCATGAAGTCCGGGCCGTCTGGATGTCGCGTTTTGAATATGCGCAGGGCAAAAGCGCACATGAAAGCAAACAATACATCCGCAGCTCTTTTCGGCAGTTTCATGATGCCGGATTGAACATGATTCTTTTTCAGGTACGCGGCAACGGGGATGCCTTTTACCATTCACGATATGAACCGTGGTCGGACCTGTTAAGCGGAACACTGGGCCGGGACCCGGGCTGGGACCCCTTACAATTTGCATTAGAGACCGCACATCATTTGGGCATGGAACTGCATGTATGGATAAACACCTTCCCGGCCTGGAAAGCGGGCCGACCCTTACCGACGGAAAGCATACCGCGTCACCCCCTGCTGGCTCATCCGGAATGGGTGGTCTGCGACAGTACCGGCAGGCCGATGCATCCCAGGGCGGGATATATTACCTTTAGCCCCGGCAATCCTCAGGTGCAGCAGCATATCCGTAATGTGGTAATGGATCTCTTAGGCAAATATGATGTGGACGGCGTGCATTTCGATTACATCCGTTACCCGGAGGGAACCGTGCGCAACGGATATTCTCACGATTCGGTCAGTGTGGCTCGATTTGCCGCAGCCAATCCACTGCAGTTTAAGTGGAATGTGTGGCAGCGCGAACAGATCAACCGTTTTGTCGGTGCGGTTTACAACACCATTACCGCTGCCAAACCATGGGTTAAGGTTTCGGCTGCAGTCATCGGCTATCATCACGGGGTGCGCTGGAACGGTTATTCGGCCGTCATGCAGGATGCCCGGCGTTGGCTGGCCACGGGTAAGATCGATCTGCTTTTCCCCATGACCTATACCCGGATCAACCATCCCACAGCGCCATATACGGCCGCTCTTCAGCAATGGAAAGAAATGCGCTATCTCGGCGGATTGATCAACCCGGGTATCGCCACCTATAAAGTCGGTGGAAAATACACCTGGAAAGAAATCTGGAAAGAGATCGAACGGGTACGCAAGGACCGGTTCCCCGGCATGGTCTTTTTCTCGGCCACCAGCCTGTTAAAGGCCCTGAATACCCTTCATAAAAAGTATTATCCCCGGCCGGCGCTCTTCCCGCCCATGCCCTGGAAAGAAGTTCCCATTGAAAAACCGCTATTGGCCGAATATCATCTTGGCGTAGACACCCTGCACATCCGGTGGAGGGCTAATCCCGGCATTGAATATTATGTCATCTATTCCGATCCCGATCTGAGCAAAATGAAAAATATCATTCAAATAGTCACCGGTTCGGATTCCACGACCGCGTTTCCCCTTCTTCCCGGACAACAGGTGTATTATCTGACGGCTGTGAATCGCACCGGCATGGAATCCTCGCCACTGGAGCTCTATCC
>JALSTK010000131.1 GCA_026983775.1 Calditrichia bacterium | reverse complement strand
GCTCTGCGCAGTTGTCTTCGGGAAGACCCCGATGTTATTCTGGTGGGGGAAATGCGTGATCTGGAAACAATTACCAACGCTTTACATGCCGCGGAGACCGGCCATCTGGTCCTATCTACTTTACATACCAATTCTGCGGCGGAAACCGTGGATCGAATCATTAATGTGTTCCCCGCGGAACAACAACAGCAGATTCGCACGGTAGTGGCCAGTAGCTTTGTGGCCGTAATCGCCCAGCGTTTGCTGCGTATGTCTATGCAGGAAGATCGCATCGCCCTGTTAGAAATTCTTGCTGCAACCGATGCTGTCCGTAATTTAATCCGTGAAGGAAAGACTCATCAACTGGATTCCGCCATCCAAACCGGATCCGAATACGGCATGCGTTCTTTTCAAAAAAGTCTTGATGAATTACGTCATAATAATTTGGTTTCGCCGGACATGGTTTCGGTTGACCTTTTATAGTTTTGGAGGATCTATGAGGTTTCTCAAGTATGTATTTATTTTTAGCTTACTCACTTTAATTCTTTCCTGTACGACCCGTACTGAAAACGGGGAGACGGTTTTAGAGGGGAAGGTCTATTACCTGGATAAAAATTACCTGGCCACACCTATTCCCGGTGCCCTGGTCAATGCTAAAAATATGTTCTCACAAACCTTAACCGATGCTACCGGTGCTTTTCGTCTAATTGTGAATCTGGAGGCAAGCGAAGACCAAAAAGAAGTTCAACTGGAAATCAGTAAAGTCGGGTTTAATACCAACTCTCTGAATGTGCAGGTTAAACGGGGAGCGACGATTACTGTTTCCGATATTACCCTGATCAAAGTCGGAGGTGATTCTACCGTGGCTCCAACCGATACCATAAGCAGCAGCGGTCCAGCCTCCCATATCGAAATTTCGGGCAAACATGACACCCATCTCTATATTCAAAGTTCGGGCCTGAAAGAAGCTACTTTCCTGAATTTCGCCGTAACGGATGACAAGGGCGTTTTGGTGGACGAAGATCATAAGGTAACGGTCCATTTCTCTATCCTGAACGGACCGGGGGGCGGTGAATACCTTTATCCTGAAACTATGGACACTCAGGGCGGATATGCTTATACGGTTCTGAATAGCGGCATCCTGGCCGGAGCCGTACAGATCGATGCCTGGGCTGATGTGGATGGAAAGACTATCCGCACTATGCCGGTACGGATTGCCATCTACGGAGGGCTGCCCGATGCCGATCATTTTAGTCTGGCCATGGAAAAGGTCAATATCGCCGGACGAGTCCATTTCGGAATCATCGATAAGGTCACGGCTTTTGTCGGGGACAAATTCAGTAATCCCGTAGCTCCGGGAACAGCCGTTTATTTCTCTTCAGATTACGGGATTGTGGAAGGTTCGGCCGTTACGGATATCATGGGCCGGGCAGTTGTGCGCTTTATGAGTGCCGATCCTTTGCCGCCTACCGATCACTCCTTCGCCACAGTCACCGCCGTCACCTATAGCGATACACTGGGCAGTAAAACGATTACAACTCAAAACGATATTTTATTAAGTGCTATAACGAAGTCGATCTTCGTTAGTCCCACAACATTTACATACAATAATACCAATACACCCGTACATTTTAATTATACGGTTTCGGATATTTACGACTATCCCATCGTTTCGTCCAGCATTATTAATGTGGAAGCCACGGATGGTAATTTATTCGGAGATATCAACGTACGTCAGGTCGATACCCAGGCCAGTGGTCCGGGTACAACGGATTTCTCTTTTACATGGGCTCCGGGAGATAGCCTGGATGCACCTCTGGTGAACATTTCCATTACCGTCTCTCCTCCGGAGGATGGAAACGGATACAGATCGGTTACCATAACAGGTACAAAACAATAAAAGTATGCATCTTTTACAAATCAAGCGGAACCGGATTTATGGGTTTCGCTTTTTTGTTTTTATAGAATACTTTATTATTTTATCTATAATGATTACAAAGAGGAAAATATACCCTATGTTAAATCCTTTTATTATCGGCAAAAGAATCTATTTACGGTCACCCGAACCGGCTGATGAAGAAATCATTGCCCTGTCCGAAAATCATCCGGATCCCCGGGAAACCTTGTACTATGCATTACCGAGCAATATCCGGATCCATAAGGAAAGGATCGAAGCAAAACAAAGGGATCCCCATACGGTATTTTTTACCATAGCCACCATAAATCCGGATCAACCCATTGGTTGCACCTCTCTGGTACGTATCGATTGGGTGGGACGTATGGCTACGTTTTATATTGCCATTGCCCGGAAAAAGGATTGGGATCACGGCTTCGGCAGAGAAGCCACCCGGTTAATGGTAGACTACGCTTTTGCTACCCTTAATCTGAATCGCGTTCAATTGCATGTCAGCACGGAAAATGTTCGGGCCGTAAAAGCCTATGAAAAAGAGGGCTTTCTTATCGAAGGAACATTGCGCCAGGCCATGTTCCATGAGAATCATTACAGCGATTTTTACCTGATGGCCATTCTTCGTGAAGATTGGGAAAAGGGGAGAAAACCCTAACATGTCAGGTGCAGGATCAGATTGGTATGGCGATCATCCAAATGTCTCACTGCCTGCGGACTGGGCATAATCTGTAGTTCGACACCTAATTTTTCGGCCTTTTCCTTAACCTCCGGCATGACGGGTAAGGCTCCGTACATGCCGGTTCCGATAACTAATTTACGGCATTGCCATGGGATATTTTCTTCAACGGACAGGGGAGTATGACCATATTTCGCTTTCCATTTTCTGGAGGCGTCTTTTTCTCTATGAATGATCTGCTTGTCCACAATAACGATATCTTCCCTGTATGTTTGCCCATCAATAATGATTTTTCCGAAGCTTAAATGGTCGACCTTCATGCGATTCCTCTGAATTTTGTTTAAATTAATACAATTATTGCTTAATTTAAAAGGAAAGGAGAGAGAATAAAAATCCAATTATATGGGAAGGAATGATTCTCAATGGAACGAACATTGGCCATCATCAAGCCTGACGCGGTAGCAGCCGGCTATATCGGTGAAATTATCCGCCGCATAGAAGAGGAAGGCCTGCGTCTGGTCGGCATGAAGCTCATTCATTTACAGATTCGGGAAGCTGAAGGATTTTACTATATACACCGTGATCAACCCTTTTTTAAAGAGTTGGTGGACTATATGACTTCAGGACCTTCGGTTTTAATCGTCCTGGAAGGAGTAGACGTGATAAATCGCTGGCGGAAGATGATCGGACCTACGGATCCCCAAAAAGCACCGAGAGGCACGATACGCAGGGATATGGGAGTGAGTATCGGGCGCAATGCTGTTCACGGATCGGATTCTGCGGAATCCGCTTCCTATGAAATAAATTATCTCTTTAAGGGTACGGATCTACTGAGTTAAGTGCTCAAATCAAATAAAGCCAGATTTATTCTTAACAGAAAGGAAATACAATGCGCTTTTTACTGATTCAGGTCTTGGCCGTGCTTCTTTTCGTCTTCTCTCTTGTCTACGGTCAAACGGCTCCCGGGGCTCTATCCGAAAATGAATTGAAGGAAATCCGGCAATCTTTAAAAAAGGATGCTTCCGTTCAAGCGGTATTGCATGCCGTGCAAAATAATAATATAAAGAAACTGGCTTTTAATCGCTCGGCCATCAAGGACCTCGATTTTTATTTTGCACATAAAATTGAAACCAAAGGGATTACCAATCAAAAATCATCCGGACGCTGCTGGCTGTTTACGGCTTTGAATACTTTGCGGCCTGCCATTATAAAAAAATATCATATGAAATCGTTTGAATTCTCGGAAAATTACTTGTTCTTTTGGGATCAATTCGAAAAGGCCAATCTCTTTTTGGAAGCCATGATCCATACGGGCAAAAGACCTTTGGATGACAGGGAGGTAGAGTGGTTGTTTAAAAATCCCATTGGCGACGGTGGAGTCTGGAATATGATGGTCGATCTGGTAACCAAATACGGTGCGGTTCCCAAGGAAGCCATGGCGGAAACGTTCAATAGCAACAGTACTTCCATGTTAAGACGGTTATTGCGCCGCAAATTACGGGAACAAGGATTGCAATTACGACAAATGGTGAAAGAGGGAAAGCCGATTAAGCAAATCCGTCGGCAAAAAATCAACCAGCTTAAAGATATTTACCGTATGCTGGTCATTGGTCTTGGCCGGCCACCGCAAACATTCACCTGGAGGTATGAAGATATAAACGGAAAAGTAAGTCCGCTCAAAACCTATACTCCGCAAACCTTCTATCAGGATTTTGTGGGCGGCGGTTTTAATGACTATGTTATGCTGATGAATGATCCATCCAAGGCATTTTATAAATTATACAGGATTAAATATGATCGCAACCGCTATGACGGTACGGACTGGACCTTTGTAAATGTTCCCGTAGGGGAATTGAAACAGTTTGCAAAAAAATCGATTTTAAATGATCAACCGCTCTATTTTTCTTGTGATGTGGGTAAACAGCTCAATAAGGATGATGGCATTCTGGCTTTACACCAGTATGACTATGCCTCTCTTTTCGGAATTAAGTTTACTATGAATAAAAAACAACGGGTGCTTACCTTTGACAGCGGCTCTTCCCATGGTATGGCATTGATGGGTGTAGATACCAGTGCAGACGGAAAAACGACGAAATGGCTTTTGGAAAACAGCTGGGGTGAAAAAGCGGGACACAAAGGCTACCTGATCATGACGGATGACTGGTTTAGCGCCTATATGTTCCGCCTGGTCGTACGAAAGATCTATGTATCGGATGCGGTTAAACGGGCCCTGAAGTTAAAACCGATTACTCTTCCGCCCTGGGATGCCATGTTTTAGAGGATGTCTTTGATATGAAACATACGATTATTGGCATGGCCGGTCATATTGATCATGGTAAAACGGCACTGATCAAAGCCTTAACCGGAATAGAAACCGATCGCCGGCCCGAAGAAAAAAGCAGAGGGATCACCATTGATATCGGCTTTGCCTATTGGCGGGATGATATTACGATCATCGATGTACCGGGCCATGAGAAATTCGTAAAGAATATGGTGGCCGGAGTCAGCACCATCGATTTTTTTATACTGGTCATAGCAGCCGATGACGGGGTTATGCCCCAGACGAAAGAGCATTTGGACATTCTGAAATTTTTCGGAGTGCGTCAGGGAATTGTGGTGATCAATAAAATCGATCTTGTGGATGACGACTGGCTGCAGCTGGTGCGGGACGATGTGTATACCTATCTGCACAATCAGGAGTATGGTGATCAGCCCGTGATCGAAGTATCTGCCACAACAGGGCAGGGGATTGATATTTTACGACAAGCCATTCTCGATAAAATCGATCAACTTGAACAACGGATAGACAGCCGACCCTTCCGCCTTTTTGTGGATCGAAGTTTTTCGGCTAAGGGTTTCGGTAGTATCGTTACCGGAACGGTTTTATCGGGAAAAGTAGCCGTTGATGATGAAGTTCTTTTATACCCTGCCAAACGCAAATTAAGGGTGCGTGGCATTCAAACCCATCAGCACGATGTCCGGCAAGCAACCGCAGGTTTGAGAGCAGCGGTTAATCTGGCCGGAATTGAGGTCCGGCAGCTTCCTCGCGGTACGGTTCTGGCCGAGCCGGAATCCATCGAACCTGTTCGCAGTTTCTTGGCGGAAGTGTTTACAACCGCCTATTTTAAATTTAAGATTAAACGGAATGCCGAAGTGCGGGTGCATGTCGGAACAGCCGCAGTGAACGGTAGAATGAACTGGTTTGAAGAAGATAGTGTCTTGAACAATGAAGAGCATTATCATGTACGGATAAGAGTGTCGGAAGATATAATTGCCGTACCGGGTGATGCGGTTCTTTTACGCAGCCTCTCGCCGGTTACCACCCTTGCCGGGGGAAAAGTCCTTCAGCTCAATCCTCCGCATCTACACCGCAAAGACGAGGAATGGAAAAAATACTTCAAAATTTTGACGGATGGAACCTTAACGGAACGCCTTCGGTTGATCTTTCGATCTGAAAACAGAAGAGCAATCTCTCTGAATGAACTGATCAAGCTCCTTTTCGAAAAGCCTTCTACTCTGAAAAATGCCCTCCAACCCCTGTTATCCGCCAGAGAAATAAGCCGCTTTACCATGAATAAAGAAAATTATTATGTAAGGCAGGAGTTAGTAACAAGCACAGCGCATTCTATCGAGCAAATCTTAGCAGAACAGGCCAAAAAGTTTCCCATGCGTCCTAAATTGAATCGCAAAGAATTATTAGACGCTCTGCCGAATCATCAAATGGATTCTTTCCTGTTTGAGCAGAGTCTGCGATATGCTCTTAAAGCCAAACTCATCTCCGGTGAAGAAGATCGCTTTCTGCATCCCGACGCCGTAGATAATCAACTGATTCTGCAACACAAACAAAAGATACGGGAAATCTACGAAAAGACGGGATTTCATCCCCCGGATATGAAAGATTTGGCGGCTGCTGTGGATGGCAGAATGGAATTGAAAGATATTAAGAATTTGACGGCCGATTTAAATCGATCCGGAGTATTAATTTCGATATCCGGAAAATATTATCTTCATGCGCATCATTGGCAGCGCTTGTTCAAATTTCTCAGACAATATTTTAAACAGAATGAAGCGCTTACGGTAGATGAATTGCGTCGCTTTACCGATACTACCCGTAAATTTCTGATTCCTTTATTGGAATATTTGGATCAATCCGGGTATACCGTACGTGAAGGGGATTTGCGTAAAATCGGCCCGCAATTATTGAAAAGCTAAGCGAAAAAGAGCGAGGCCTTTTACGGTTTTCTTAAGAATTTTTGTTCAATTAAAGGCAGGAATCGGTTTTGAAAATTAGCAGTCTGTTTGCCAATCAGGATTTTCCGGCTTATCAAATCGGCCAGGTAATCATCGATCGATTCGAAGTACTGAGTAAGCCGGTTCCCCGCAGTCTGGGCTTAATTTATCTGGCGAAAGATCGAAAACAAGGTCTGAAAAAAATATTGTTTTACATCCCGCAATCGGTAACGGATGATTCGGAAGCTTTGACCTATATCCGGGAAGAGGTGAGCTTGATCCGTTGGTTGAATCATTCTTTAATTGCCCGTCTGTATGATGTGCATCAGGACGGGCCGTCGTGGTTTTTGGAATTGGAATTTGTAAGGGGAAAGACCTTAAAACAAAAAAAACTGGAAAAATCCGATAAACGTTTATCTGAAAACATTGTGCGTTGGCTTGGAATTCAGATTCTGGATGCTCTGGAATATGCCCATGACCATAATGTATTGCATCGCGATATCAAACCGAAAAATGTGGTGCTTGCCCCGGACGGCAAGGTAACCCTGATAGATTTTGGGATTTCGGAAATGGTGCGGGTGGCCGCATCTATGGTCTGGGATACCTCCACCCATACGACTATTCTTTATATGTCCCCGGAACAGTTGAGCGGTAAACAATTGAGTATCCCGTCCGATATATATTCCCTGGGCGCTACTCTGTATGATTTGGTTAGCGGGCATCCTCCCTTTCACAGAGGAGATGTATATACCCAAATTCTGAGGGAGAAAGCCAAGCCGGTCGGGGATATTTCCAGCGGACTCAATCAGGTACTGCTAAAGTGTCTGTCTAAAGAGCCCTGGGATCGTTTCAGAACGGCCGCGGAAATGCGCCAGGCCCTTTCTCTTGCCAAAGAACGGTATTTCTCCAAAGAACCTGTTTCGGCCTCCTCTGTCCCTAAAAAAGTGCCGGGGTCCAGGAATATCCTGGTAAGAAGAGACAAACCGACAAAATCAACGAATCCTACCTATAAATTTCTGATAATCGTGTTTTTACTGATTCTGGTCATGGGCTATCTGTTACATAAAATGAATTCAATTGCCCCATCCGGTAAAGAAACGGTTCCTTCTGTCGGAAAGACGCCGGTTACTACCCGGCCGGATACATTTCGGGTGCGCTTGTACCAGGCTCTTTTACGCCAGGCCGAAGAAAAAATGAAAAACGGCTATTTATATCTGCCGACTGGGAATAATGCCCTGGAATTATACAAACAGGCTTTTCGGATCAAACCAAATGATACAGATGTTTTTCGAAAAATTAAGAATATTAAGAAGAGGGCACTTCAGGATATTCAAAAAGCAATAAAGACGGATTCTCCAGGCAAGGCCCTGGAAATTTCCAAAGCGTTGGATAAGTTGCTTGCAAATGATCCTGCATATCTTACAGTTAAAAAAGAGATTGAACGAAAAGTGTCGAGAGGCAAGATTCGGATTGCCATTCTGAACGGTATGGGTGAAAAGGGCATTGCCCATCAATTGGAAAAAATTTTAACGACCGCCGGGTATCGGGTTACGTATGTTGAAAATTACAGACCGGGCGGGAAATTAAACTGGCGAGTTGCCCAAACCTTTGTTATGGGCAATCATTTCCCGGACCGGAACATCAAAAAGCTGAATCAACTTCTCGGGAGAAAGTATGATTTTCGTTTTAAGCTACCCCTTCCCGATCACACCGTGAATTATGTGCTTGTTCTGGGGGCCGATTACCAGCGACTTTTAGATCATTTGCATAAAAGCTTGGGAAACAAATGAGTAAAATAAAGTGACCGCCGGTTGAATCTTTCTAATCCTCCTCTATTAATAGCAAATCCGATGCTTTGGCGTTTTCATCAATCATAGATTCGAAAAGCGGCAGATTCCAGTCTACGGCTGCCTTAAGCACTGCGTTGCGAATGATCTCAATATTTTCCTTGGGTTGACCCTCCTGCAAAGCATCCAAAAAGATTTTAAAGGATTTGGAAGGATCTAATTTGATATCAATAACCGTGTTACCTTTCATCTCAAAAAGATTTGGAAACGTACCATCGGATTCTATTTTGTTAATAGCCATGGTTACCAGATCTTCGCCAATACGGTGGCTAATGGTTTGCAGAATGTCATTGATGGCTTCTATATAAAAATCTTTATGCTTAACAAGGGTCTCCAGCAAGCTCCATCCCACGGGTAGGTCGTATAACTTACCCATAAATTCTTCGATTAAGTCACCTTTAATCAATGCTCCGTGCTGAGGAGCCAGAATCTCCGGTTTCGGTTCCAAAGAACGGATACTATCTATTGCGCTGCGAAGCGCATCCTGACTGGGCATATAAAGTTGATGGAAGGAGCGCATGCCGTGCCAGTTGACGGATGTGGCGAAAAGACCGGGGGAGTGGGTGATACCACCAAACAAATCCCCGGTGAACAGGATTCGGGATGATTCATCATACAGCATGGCCGCTCCCCGGAAATGACAAAATGGGGTGGGAACGAAGCGAATGGAATGGCCGGTAGACAATTTACCTCTTAAAGATTTAAATTTGTCGATCGCCTGAAAATTGGCATCATCCAATCCGAGAAAACTTATCAAACGCCATGTATCTTCCGTACAAATAACTTTCAGGGCCGGATTATATTTGTGCAAATACATAACATTGGTGCTTACATCCGGATCCTGATGATTTATATAGGTGAAATTGATCTTACGTAGATCCTTGGTAAGACTAAGCAGATTCTGTTGTACCGTTTCAAATACGGAAGGGGGCCCCGGATCAATAACCATATTAATAGTTTTGTCCCCCTTTTTAAAGACTCGCAGATACACATTCACTTCGAGCCGTTTTTCGAGTAAAACACCTAACCAATAAACTCCGTTGGCCAGTTCGATCGGTTTACTTTCCTTAACCATTTTTAACCTCTTTATTTTTCTTATGATATGAAAACATAAATTGTCACCATTAAATGAATTGCGGTGAAAATCACAATTTCATCATTTACTCGTTCAAAGAATAAACTTGATACATATTTCGTGCCAAACAGAGAGCCATCCTTATCGTTTTATAACAAGTTTGAATACTTTTAATAAACGTCATATTTTTGAAAATCTGTAATAAAAAATGAATGAAATTTTATAAAAAATAGATCAGAGTGTCCATTAAAAGAGGTCAAGTAAAGAGATAAAACCCCTATTGCCGCGTGGTTAGGCGGCAATAGGGGAATGATTCTATATAACCGGCATTATCGGATGATTAACATCTTTTTCATAAAGGTCCGATTGGAACTGACCAGTTTATAGACATATACTCCGCTGGCTAAACCGGAAGCATTAAACAGAATCTGGTGCGTTCCTCTTTTCTGCTCCTGATTGACCAATTCTTTAACTTTTTGTCCCAACATATTGTAAACGGTTAAATTGACAAGGCCCGTTTTTGGAATTTGGTATGTAATGTGGGTTGTTTGGTTGAGGCCGAACGGATTCGGATAATTTTGGGCCAGAGTAAACTGCATGGGAAGGTTGGAATGATCCGGGTCCGTCAATCCCGTGATGAGGTCCGCTTTCTGTATAGCGTCGTTTAGCAGAGCCATGGAATAAGTATGGTTATGAAAACCACCGCTCTCATCGGATTCGGCAAAATCCAGATTATGATGGACTTCTTCCAGGTATTGTAATTTGGTGGGATCGGTGTTACCTACCATTTGTGCATCGGCTTCCGCCACCTTGGCCTGAGCCGTGGAATCCAGGGCAGCGAATTCGGATATCCAGCTATCGATTTGTTGTTCTGCAGCCGCGGCATTCATGCTGCTATGACAGGTTGTACAAGAGGCAGTGACGCTATTATCCGCTTCGGTAACAAAAATACTCCAGGTATGTCCACCATACATAGCAGCATTACTACCATCCACATCCCCGACATGCATATGGCAGTCGACACATTTTACTCCGGGCATGGTAAGGGCGTCATCGACTCCCATTCCGCCGGTTCCGGCTTCGATATTATAACTAAGATGATCCGTATCCGGAAAACGCAGGTTACCATGGCACTGGCCGCATAATTGCTGTGGTGAATCCATGTTCACATATTCGCCTGTTTGGGAATCGAACAGAGCAGGTACATTCGGTTTGTGCGGATTATGGCAGGCAATACAGGATACATCCGGCCAATTGGCAGAATCTGCCGGAACGGTAGATTCGTCGAACACGCCGTTGTTGGTTGTAAAAAATCGAGCTAACGCTTCGCTTTCGCTGATTACACTATCTGCTTTTGCTGATAGAACCGAAGTCGGAGCATGGCAGGCAATACAGTCTTCGGCTTCACTACCGTTGATCACGCTGTCTGGTGCAGAACCGGCCCATTCTTCGGCTAATTCCGAAGCTACGTCCGCCTGACCGCCATGTCCGTGTTTGCTCATCATCCAGGCGTCAAAAACCCGATGGTCCGTATCCGAAAACTTTAGAGTACCATGACACTGACCACAGAGAGACGACTTATTGTCAACCGTATTATATTCCGCTGTCGCCGAATTAAATAAAGCGAAAGTCGGCATCGTTGCGGGATGATCGGTAGGAACGTTATGACAGGTTGTACAATAAACATGGGGCCAATTGGTAGAGTCTGCGGCATGGGTGGAATCCGTAAACAGACCGTTGGTGGTTGTAAAAAAGTGATTTAAAGCTTCGACCTCGGTCATACCCCCGTTTACCGTAACCGCTATCGGTCCATGACAGGCGATACAATCTTCCGCTTCCGAACCCAAAATCACCGAATCTGCCGACAGGCCGATCCATTCTTCAGCGAGTTCATCGGCCACATCATTCTGTGTGTTGGCATGGGATCCGCTGAGCCATAAGGTATGATTCGTGTTATGGCACAAACTACAGTCGAGTGTGGATTGGGCTACTGTAAAAAGAGGCAGACCAAACAAGCCCAGAAAAAGGGATATATTTATAAAGGTGTTTTTATCAAATTTCATTGGAACTTCCTTCCATGTTATAATATTCACAATAATACCCGTTTTGAACATTTCAAAGCATAGATAACCGGAATATCATTCGCTTTAATAGCAATTACATTCCGATTACCCAGTACATCTTATTAAAGAGGGATAAAAAATACGGTCGTTCAGGAAGATAAACCCGTCAAATTAACGGAATAGTATTTTTAGATATCTCTCAGCAGAATCTTCCTGAAGACGTAAAATATTTAGGGGGCTTCTATGGATACAAAAAAGCGTAAGGTAAGAAGCAGGCGTGAGCAAAATTTATTTTGTTTACAACAGCATGTTTCCATAGTACTACCTGCTTTCTTTTTCCGGCAAACATATTAAAGAGATAGTATGGTTGTCGGAATAAGAATCTCTTTCTTTAGAAAATACAAAATAAGAAAAGCTTTCCAAACATCTACTCGAAAATCTACGTTCATTTCTTTGTATTTCAACTAATGTAACGTTTGTCTTTCGAAACCGGTTCCGGGTGAAACGGAAAACTGTTTCGAACCGATTGATTGAAGTATCTCAATTTTGTTGTAAAGTTAAGGATATATTCTTAGATAAAGCAACCGAAAAAAATATTTTTTCCGATTGTAAGAAGCAGGAAAAACATTCAGATATACATACTTAAAAATAGGGGGATTTTACGAAAGTAAACCGGCTATCAGATAGAGAAGGGCGCTTACTCCTGCGGCCAAAAGAGCATAGGGTAACTGTGTTTTTACATGGTCGATATGGTCGCTGGCCGAAGCCATGGAAGCGATGATGGTGGTATCGGAAATGGGGGAGCAGTGATCACCAAATACGCCACCGCCCAACACAGCACCCACTGTAAGGGGAATGGAAACATGCATAGCCTGAGCCATGGGAATCCCCACAGCGATCATAATAGCAAAAGTGCCCCAGGAAGTTCCGGTGGAGAAGGCAATGAAGCTGGCAATTAAAAACAACACGGCGGGAATAAAATGAGGATTTAGCCATTGTTTGGATAGTTCTGCCGCATAAAGTCCGGTCCCGAGTTCACGACTAACCCGGCCGATAGCAAAAGCCATCATCATCAGCAGGGCCAGGGGGATCAGCCCTCCGACCCCCTTGAAAGTCAGATCCATCAATTCTTTTAAATGGAAGATACCCTGGGCTCGATATAGAAGGGCAGCCACACTCAGGGCGGTCAGCACCGCCCATAGCACGGCGGTTGATCCGGAACCGTTGCCCAAAGCTTTAATCACAGCTTCCCATAAAGGTAGTTCTCCGATATGCTCCACCTGCTGCCAGCCGGAATATACCAGACCAACGGGCATCATAACCACCATGGTTGCGATAGGGATTAACATATTGCGGGACCGGGCCGGAATACCTTCTTTTTTGGGTAGAGCGATCACCTCGGTTGATATCATCGGACGAGCTCCGTCAGCCAATACCTTGCCGGTTTCTTTAGCACGTCGTTCTGCGGCACGCATGGGGCCGATATCTTTTTGTAGAATAATGACCAGAACAACCATAGCCATGGCCAGAATCGGATAAAAATTTAGCGGATAGGCTTTGATCATGATATGCAGGGGATCTTTAAGCCCCTGTGCCAGAAGAAGCCCCATGATATAGGCACCCCAGGCGTTGAGAGGAATCAGGATACAGGTCGGAGCCGAAATGGAATCCGCAATATAGGCCAGTTTTTCTCTGGGAATATTTAATTTATCGAAAATCGGACGGAATGTGGTGCCCACGGTAAGAGCATTTATACTGGATTCCACAAAAATGGAAGCACCGGTTAGCCAGGCAATAATCTGAACCATACGTCGGTTATTCCCGCTGCGGTTAGCTAAAAATTTATTAACCCGCTGAACGAATCCATCCACCCCTCCGGAACGTTGAATAAACGCGATTAGGGCTCCGACCAGGGAACTGAACATAATGGTCCTCGTATTCCCCGGGTCTTTAAATACATCCACCAGAGCCTGAATGGTGGCCAGTGTACCTGAAAAGAAATTCCAGTGGTTCAGAATCACCCAACCGATCCAGATGCCGAACAACAAGGATATGAATACCTGACGGGTTTTGATGGCCAGAATAATTGCCAGCAGAGGAGGGAAGAGAGACCAGATACCATAGTGTGCCATACTGAACCGCAACTCCGTATGATTTTATTTCGTTTTATGGTAGATTGATTTTACGCTAAAATTCATTTCAATTCAAATAAATCATCAAATTGACAAGCCTATGTTATATCAATTGTTTTCTCCGGATGGGCCTAAGGAAAGCTCTACGCTAATTTTTTTGGGAATCATCCGTCCGGAGCATAAAGCATCATACCCCTATTAAAAAGGATTGCTATGAACCTACCCTAGGTGTGCATCCGGAAAAAATATTCAAGATTTACTATTTGCCAAAGAATCAATGAATAATCCGCAGCCGTATTCATATGCAAATCATATAATTTTTTGATTCCGTTTTTGTTATAGAAGGGCCGGTTCAGTGTGGCCGGATCAAATAAGACTTCTTTTAATGGTTCATTTAATTGATTTTTAAACCAATCTTTATAATTAACATATCCCTTCTTTTGATAACGTTTAAACGGACTGAGCAGGGGGGATAAAGATGACTTCTTAATACGATAAACCACTTGTGTCTCCAGCTTAGTTGCCTTTTTCAAAAACGAAGGACTACTTACGGGCAGTCCGGTTGTAGTGCATCGGATGTTAGCCAATTCAGGGAAAAATTTACTCATTGTCTTCTGATATAAGAACTGATCTTTTCTCAAACGCATGGGTAGAACAGCCACGAAATCCAGTAAATCTCTGTCGAACGATGGCATGCGCATGTCGAAGAAGAAGTTATTCATCAGGTTTCCGCCAAAAATACCGCGACGAGCATATTCGAAATAAAGGATAAGCTGATATAAATAAAAGGGGTGTCTGCCAAAACCCAAAGAAAAGTACTCTTTGAAGACGGAAAAACCGAGATTTATCGTTTGCAGAAAATCCGGTTTGAACAAAATATCCCGCTCATATTTTTTGATTTTATGGAACATATTATGGAAAAGATACAGGTTGTCTTCTCTTACAGAGTCTACGGACAGGATGCGTTTTAATGCTCTGTTTTTCAAGGTACTGCCCCACATAACATCTGCGGCTTGGGCCGCCAGGAGTACCTGCTCTTCTCCTTTTAAGGCATTAATTGCATCGATAGCCTGGATAGGCCCGTTGATCATGCTCATATGGTCTGACAAATAGGAAAAACGCTTTCCGAAATGCCATAATTTTAAGGGATCGATCATAAATTCCAAATGACGAGATTGAAGTATTTTCGAAACTTCCCTGGCAATAAGAATATCGTCACTCCGGGCATTGCCGAACGTATATGTAGTGAAATGAGCGGGTAAATAGGTCTGTGCTATTGCCGAGATAAAACGAGAGTCCAGTCCGCCCGATAAGGGAATGAATATGGTTTTTTTATCGATCTGGCGTTTAACTGCTGTATGAAGTTTATCATAACTTTCTTCAATATACCGATCCAGTTCATTATTGCCGAATCTTTTCTTACTTAAACTTGATTCATCATAGGGTAGAGTATAATATGTTTCGATTGTGATCTGATTATTTTTATAAGAGAGAAGACTGGCTGCCCCCAGATTTTTGATGTTTTTAAAAAGTGTGTTTTTCAGAGCGACATATCCGAACGAAAACAAATCACCGATTGCCTGATAATTTAAATCACGGGGTATATTCTTATCTTGCAAAAGAGATTTTATCTCACAGGAATAGCTAAAGTTATCCTTTGAATAGAAATAATAAAGCGGACGTGATCCAACTTTATCTGTTACAAGGTAAAGACAATTTTGTTCCCGATCATAAAGTGCAAGCTGAAACTGACCATTAAGACGAGCCAGATATTCCAGGTCTTTTTTAATAATGCTAAGAATAAGTTCCGAATAAAATTTTTTTCTAAGAGAGTCAGGTCTATCAAAGATATCACCAAAGAAAGTAAGCAGATAGCGGTCTTTATACGGAAAGAATTCAAAATTACTGAAAGGTAAACCGAGGGCTGCACTATAATAATGGGGGAGGTTCTTTTCAATAGTACGGTAATCAAAGTGATTCAATATTCGAATTTGCCGTTTAAAAAGCGTTAGGGACAAAGAGGAAGAAAGGGTACCTAGGATTCCGGGCATTTTATTTTCCTGTTCTGAAAAGTGATTTGACCATTTGTTTAATATGCATGATTTCCACCGCTTCATAAAAATTGTATTTGTATAGAATCAACGGAAACGATAGACATAAGACCAGTTTAATAAAAAAATTCATGAAATTTAATTCCATAAAAAAGGCGAAATTGATTATGACGATTGCTATTCCGACAGACATCATTAATAATATTTTACGGTTTTCAAAATAAAGGCCATAAACCTTTTTGGATTGAGAATAGAGCAGGAAAAACAAAAAGAGAGCACTGAGGCTATTGGTAATGGCAGCGCCATATATTTTGAAAACTGGGATCAATAGGAAGTTGATGCCAATACTGAAAAAAGCAGTAGCGATGGTGATCAGTGAAACAGTAACGGTCTTCCGGGCATAGTTGAACAAAAGAGTATAGAAATAATTCATGCTGTTCAATAAAGAAACCGAGCCGAGAATAGGAAATAATAAATAGGCGTTATAGTAATCTTTATTGCGAGCAAAAAGATAAATAAATTCGCGGACAAAGCTTGAAGAAAAGAGGTAAAAAAGCATCACGACAAAAAAGGTATACAAGTAGTTTTTTTGCACAAAACGCTTACCGCCTTTTTCAGCGAGTTTTTTATACAGTATGGGCGTCAGGCTTAGAGTCAACGATTCGATAATAAGAACCTTGATGGTATTGCTGAGACGAAAGGCGAATGAAAACAGACCGACCGAGCCCAGCGTATCATAATGTTCCAGGATATACCGGTTTACCATATTAATCAATAAATTGGAAATTCCTACCGGCACGAGGGGTAATCCGAATTTCAACATTGTCATGATCAGACGACGTCGGAACACAATCCTCGAATAACTTAAGTACATAGGTAGAAAATATAAGAAAACGAGAAGAGAACTGATGGCCTGACTTATAAAAATAGCAATAATCCCAAACTTAAGAAAGGCAATCAGATAAATATTCAGCACCAGGGTTATGATGAACTGACCCATACGTACGAGTGAATATTGCAAAGCTTTATGCTCGATCCGAAGTGTAGAAAAAATAACAGGATTGGCGACCAGAAAAAATACATTAACAAAGGCAATTCGCAAAATAAGTGCATATTCGGTTGATCCCAATATTAGAAGGGAAATCTTACGAGCCAATAGAATGAACACAGTGACGAACAGAGAAGTAGAGAGGATAATTATAAGATTTGTATTGAAAAAAATTATTTTTTTGTCGTCTTCATCCTTGCTGATAGAATACCATCGCATAAATGCGGAGTTTAATCCTAAACTAAGAGTGGCAAACAGAAGTTGAGAGACAGGCTCGACCAATCCCAGTACGCCATATTCGCTGATGGGAATATAGGTGGTGTATAAGGGAATTAAAATAAATCCGACTATTTTATTTCCTAAATTACCCAGTGAATAAATCAGGGTTTCTTTATAGGTGTTAATCAGGTCTTTAAACATGGATAGTAGACGATCAATTTTCTTGTTCGTAGAAAAGTAAAAGTTTATCTTTCATTTTATTCCAGTCCTGGTATCGACGGATATAGTCGATATTATTTTTATAGAATTTTTCTGCTAGATATTTTTTATTATTTAAAGCCGAAATGATTAAGTCCGACAATTGCCTCTCAGTGAAATCTTTCTTCAAGTACAATCCGTTTTTTTGATCCGTGAAGAAGGGATGATAATTTGTCAGGTCACTCACAATGGGTATGGATTTTGTGGCCATTATTTCCAGTAATGTGGCCGGGAGCCCATCATGCAAAGGGATGTTTAAAGTAATATCCGCCATATTAACCAGTGCTTTCAACTCTTCATCGTTTAACCAGCGTTCGATGAAGATGAAATTATCTTCGGCATTTAATTCGACTGCTAATTTACGATTGCTTTGGATATAATTTTCGTCCCAACTGTTACTCCGCGTAAAGATAAATTTCGCCTGCGGATATTTCTTCAAAATTTCGGGCATAGCCCGAATGACAAGATGATGATTATACAACGGTTTATGATTTCTGTAGCTTAATATAACGGGATCATTATTCCCTATACCAAGTTCTTGCTTTAGTTCTACTATTTTCTGAGGGGAAAATTGTTGAAAAGAAGCAACGTCTATTCCCCAAGAATAAATGGTTATTTTGTCGCCATGAACAGCAAAAAAGGTCTTCTGGATTTGTCGCTCAAAATAAGGCGATAGTAAATGAATTTTATCGCATAGAATCAATCCTAAATTTTGGAAAAAACGGTTGATATAATTTTTAGCATAGATATTTAAATCGCTGCCCCAGATCGTGATATAAAACTGATACTTTCTCTTGCATTTTATGGCTGGTATAAAGGAATCTCTGGTGAGGTAATGCAAGTGAACGATATGCGGTTGAATCTGGTTCAATAAGTTTCGTATCTCACGAAATTTCGTCACTATGGCGTTAGAACTTAACTGATATATGCGGACCGTGGGATGAAATTCGGTCTTTGACAAGCCGCCTTTATGCCTGCATATAAGGTGTACTTCATACTCGTTTTCGGCAAGAAAATTACAGATTCTTTTCATATAGATGTTTCGATCGGAAATCAGGCAGATTTTTTTCATGGATATGTAAGTCCTATGTATTTTTGCCTTGCTTATAGAAAAGATAGTTTCTGCCGTCAGCGCTGAAAACTTCGTATCCATGCCGCCTGATATGTCTTACAATTTCTTTGGTATGTCTGTGTGTGTATTGCGGTACGGTTTTGTGATGGAATTCGACGAAAATCTGCCGAAAGGGTTCTATATCTTTTTTAGAAACATGACTTAATAACTGATATTCGATTCCTTCAATATCCAATTTAATCAAATCAATATTCTTAATCCCGATTCGATCGATTAAACCTTTTAGATTCACCGACTCTACTTCATAGCTGCGAATTTCATCATGGCGGATATTTTTATGCTCGGATAATACCGATCCGCTTTCGTGTTCCACACTTTCATTAAACAAAAGCTTACCGTTCTTTTGTGTGACGGCTAAAGCCAGGTGTTTAAAACGGCCGTCCATCCTCTCTTCGATTTTTCGTAAAAAAGGAGCATGTTTTCGGGTGGGATCCACGGCAAAAGCTTTCAATCCATAGCGGTCGATCATACTTACCGAAAAATCGGCTTCATATCCGCAGCCGACGTCGATAATTACACTTGATTTATCGAACCAATCCATAAATATGAAGTTGGGTTCATGGGAGATGATCCCTATCTTCTTGGCCCTGGATCTGGAAAGAATGGTCCGTATATCTAGTCTCAGCTTTTCCGGATATTTTATATATAAAATCAATTTCACTAAAAATTTTCGGACCCCGGGGAAATTCTTTTTGAATGTTTCCATCATATTTGGCATTAAATAGTCCTTTATTTTGATCCCTTCTTAAAACTTCCGTTTTCCTAAATTATATAGTTTGGATAAAAATTCACTGCATACTCCCCATAACCAGCTTTTCTAAGGACTCATCCAGTTCGATTTGAGGCTTCCAGCCTAACTTGCTTATTTTTGAAGTGTCGGCTACTTGCCTTGGTACGTCGTGTTTCTGGATTTTGCTACGATCGTATTCAATTTTTACATCGACTTTTATTAACCGAATGAGTTTGCTTAAAATGGTTTCGACCCGCGTAGGTAGCGAGGTACCGATATTATATATTTCACCGGAAATGTCCGTATTCAGGATCTTCCAATAGGCCCGAACTACGTCCCTCACATCAATAAAATCGCGGATTGCCGAAAGATTACCAACTTTGAGTACGGAGGGTGCTTTTTTCGATTTTATTTTTGATAGCCGATCCAAAAATGCAGATACAACTAATGTTTTCGGTTGACCCGTACCGATAATATTAAACGGCCGCGCAACATTTATACGTAGATTATAATTTCTTATATATTGAAAGACGATCGATTCCATGGCCAATTTACTGTTGCCGTAAAAAGTGATCGGATTCAGGGGATCATTTTCCTTTACTTTGAGCGAAGATGAAAGGCCGTAAACCGCCGAAGAACTAATTACCAGGATACGCGAGTTAAGTAAGTTGTTAATAACAACCGCTTCCAGCAAGTTAATGGTGGTGAATAAATTAAGATAATAATATTGTCTGAAGTCATCGCACTTATTGATTCCTGCCAGGTGGATAATATAGTCCGGACGTATCTTTTTCATAATTCGCTCGATTTCCTCGAGTCGAAGCAGATCGCACTGTATTTCATTTCGTTCTGGCGACGAATTTATATCAATACCTGTCACTTCAACATCGTCGAACGACTGTAAGTATTGTTTAAAATGCCTGCCGCTAAATCCGGCGCTGCCGGTGATAAGTATTTTTTTCATCAGGATTTAAAAAGTTTGTATTTCACTTGTTCATAATCATCAATGGCTTTTTCATAATCTTCCGGTCGCCCGATGTCCAGCCAATAACCGCGATGAGGATAACAGATCACTCGTTCCTGATTATGGAGCAGTAATCTGATCAAATCGGGAAAATCAAAATTTTTATTTTTAGGGATGTAATTCAATACGTTTCTATGGAAAGCGTAAATTCCCATACTGACCTTAAAATCATATACGGGTTTTTCAATATACTTAATGAGTCGGTTATCCTCGGCAACTTCCAATACACCAAGATCGATTTTTTGTTTTTTACTGAACATAGCAATGGTTATGGCAGCGTTATTTTTTTTATGCCTTTCCAGGAAGGTACCATAGGCCAAATCAGTCAGATCGTCACTATTCATCACTAAAAAGTGTTCGTCCAGGTTCTCGAGCAGTGCCAGGGGACCTGCCGTACCGAGGGGTTTTTCTTCAAACGAATAATCAATTGATATACCGAAACGTTTGCCGTCACCGAAATAGGCCTGAATCAAATGGGACAAGTGTCCTACAGCTAAAGTAACTTTACTGAAACCTTCCTGTTTTAATTGCTTTAAAATGATTTCCAGGACAGGATGGTCTCCAAGCGGAACTAAGGATTTCGGAAGAGTGATGGTGTAAGGTTTTAAACGTGTACCTTTGCCTCCGGCCAGAATAATAGCTTGCATTCTATTCCTTTTACAGGTTATATATTTGGGGTTTATAATAGTTCAAATGGGACTCGACAAATTCGATTGTTTTCTGTAAACCACTGTTAAGACTGAATTCCGGCTGCCAGTTCAATACCGACCTGGCCTTACGGTTGTTGCAGATGAGTTTCATTACTTCACTTTTTTGGGGACGAATCCGTTTTTCATCCGTAAGGATCGAAATTTTCGGGTTAATTATCCGTATAATGGAACGGGCCAGTTCTCCGATATCAATCCCTTTACCCGAGCCGAAATTAAAAACCTGACCAATACTATCGAGGCTCTCCGCACTACTAATAAATCCGTTAACCGTATCGGCTACATAGTTCATATCCCGGACTGGAGTGAGCGAACCCAATTTGATTTGGTTGTTCGTTGTCGTTAATGCCTGAGCGATTATGGTCGGAATCACCGCACGCGCCGATTGCCTGGGCCCGTATGTATTAAACGGTCTGGCAATCGTAACCGGTAAATTATAGGCGTGATAAAAACTCATGGCTAGGGCATCGGCTCCGATTTTTGTTGCACTATAAGGCGATTGTGCTTGCAAGGGATGTTGTTCATCAATGGGTACGTATTGGGCAGTACCATACACTTCGCTGGTGGAAGTATGGATTAAACGACAGTTGTTTTCTTTGGCCGCAAGACAGACATTTAATGTCCCTTTTATATTTGTATCCACATAACTTTGCGGAGCATGATAAGAGTATGGAATAGCAATTAAAGCGGCCAAATGAAATATTATGTCTACGCCCTTTGTTATTTTTCTGATGTACTCCGTATCCCGGATATCACCACTTAGGACTTCAATTGAGTCGATATTCCGGATGTCTTCCAGCCATCCCCAGTAATTAAAAGAATTGTAATAGGAAAGCGCTTTCACCTCACAGCCCAGATTAATGAGTTTCTCTGTTAGGTGCGAGCCGATAAAGCCGTCGGCACCTGTAACCAAAACTTTTCGTCCTTTTAGATTCAATCTGTTGTCTTTCATAATATTCTCATTCTATGGTTATAAACAGTTGCGCGTAAGTTAAAGCTTCGCATAGCGATCAATCATATCCTTAACCGTATTTTCCCAATAAATTTTACCCGATTCAATTAATCGTTCACTGTTTTTTGCGATCTCGCGTTTAATAGTAGAGTAATGATCCCTGATGTCTAAAATGGTATGCACTAAATCCTCAATATTGCCATAATTCACAGCATAACCGATTCGGTTTTTTTCCACAAACTCTTTCATCATTTTTGCTTCGCTTACGATGATCGGTTTTTTCATGGCTAAATACTGATAAATTTTAGTTGCGATCGTGCTGTTGATTTCTTCCCGGTTGGCAGGCGGAGTAAACAAACAGATGTCCGAAACCGAAATATAGCGGGGCAATTGTTCCAAAGCCAGCCAGCCTAAGTACTCACAATAGGGACTTACCCCAATCTTCTTTGCATATTCAATAGGGTCGAAGCTCTTGAATATTTTTCCAGCAAAAATAAATTTAATATTAGGAATTGATTCTGTCAGGCGGGGTAGGGCATCAATAATAAAATCCAAACCTCTCAAAATATCAATTGTACCTGCATAAAAAAGAACAAAATGATTCCTGTACTGCGACGGTTTTTCAAAATTCTTACCATTTAAGTTAAATAGATTTCCGGAGGGTGTATTGGGAACAACAATTACTTTCCTCTCATCGAGACCGGTATTTTTCAGATAAATTTGCCTTAAGGGCTCGGAAACCGTAATCACCAAATCAGCCTGATTCAAATATCTCTGCTCATATCTTTCCCAATTGCTGTAATAACTTACAATTTTCCCAATGAACGTGTTGTAATGAGCCGCTTTTCTAATCCAGTTACTATAATATTCATGTTGATCACAAACCAGCTTAATATTAAAGCGTTTTTTCGCTTTGACTCCAATATCACTCAATGGCAAATCATGAAAATGAAGAATATTGATCCTCTCTTTTTTAATTAAATGGAAGATTCTTCTTTTCCAGAATAGGCGATAGGCAGGTAAGAGAAGGTACAGGGGAATAAGTTTCTTTTTAAACCAGAGCTTCAGATTGAAACGAATAATACGTATGCCCTTATATAATTCTTCTCCGGGTTGATGCGTGTGTGTATGGCAGAGTAAATATACCTCATATCCCTTGGCTATTAAACTAAGAGCTTCTTTCTCAACGCGATCATCGGGAGGAAAAGTGGAGTCCAGTACCATGCAAATTTTCATGATTCCGATTCACCTCTGTTCGTGGCCGGATAATTTAGAATATCCTGAATAATTCTTCGCCCTGCATGTCCGTCCCCGAAGGCATTATGCAAAGGGCCGAATTCTGTAACGCCGATTTTTTCCATAATTTTCTGTTTATTTGCTGCCACGATAAAATTCCAGTTACCGTCCAGGGTCTCGATCCATTCCGTCTGATCACGAAGAGTAATGCATGGTTTCTTCATAAAGTAAGCTTCCTTTTGCAGACCTCCGCTGTCGGTCAATACCTTCGTGCTGTGTTTGAGTAAATAGATTATTTCCAAATATCCCACCGGATCCAGGATATGGAGATTATCGCTGTATTTGATCGAATTAACCAACTTTTGTGTGCGCGGATGCAGAGGTAAAATGACCGGTAAATCCAGTTCGGAAAAAACATTAAAAATATTCTGCAAACGCTGGGGATTATCTGTATTTTCCGGACGATGGATCGTGGCCAGATAATACTTAGATATCTTTCTCAAAATTGGCGGGCGATGGGCTTCATTGACTAAAGCGGAGTAGAAAAGAATAGAATCGTACATCACATCACCGCTAAATCTGGCAATGGTACCCAGCCCTTCTTTGTCCAGGATTTTCATGGCATTCTGTGTCGGAGCAAATAATAAATCGGATATATGGTCGGTAGCAATCCGGTTGATTTCTTCCGGCATTTTTCGGTTATAACTACGCAAGCCCGCCTCCACATGAGCGGATGGAATATGTAATTTTGCCGCGGCTAAAGACCCGGCAACTGTTGAATTGGTATCGCCGTATGTAATCAGCCAATCCGGTTGTTCATCTATAAGCACCTTTTCGATCCGTTCCAACATAAGCCCGGTTTGTTTGCCGTGGCTGGCCGAGCCCACTTCCAAGTTGTAATGCGGTTCGGGTATGTGCAACTGTTTGAAAAATATATCGGACATATTTGTGTCATAATGCTGCCCGGTATGTATAAGCACTTCACTTATATGGGGATAATTCTTCAACTCACGACTAATGGTCGCCGCTTTAATAAATTGCGGCCGGGCACCGATAACATGTGCAATTTTCATTCAAAACTCTTTCCGAATTTTTTATTAAAAAATTTATCTGTACGTTAAATCCATTTTGACTTCGTTGATTCGTTTATTTCAAATGCGATCTTTTCCGAATAATATCAATCGGGGTTCTTGCCAAAAATTATTGCGAAGATGTTCGTATTCCGCCTTAGTAAGCCTTAAGACAGATATCTTCCGTCCAATTAACTTTTCGGTCTTCATACGCACCCGTTCTAATTCCTGCTTGTTAATCAGATCACCCACAACTACCAGATCAATTAATCCGCTGTCTTTTCCCGTGGCATAATCACCGCGAATGAAGGCCAATTCCATGTCACCTAACTTGTTCAGAATATTGTTTACTACCTGATCGATCCCGGTTGATTTTAATACTATATTGCGTATATCCTGAAAAAGAGGGTGAGTCGTATTGGCTTTGTAAACCTTGTTCCGACCCTCCATTCGACTGGTTAATATTTCTGCCCTGGATAATTTGTTTAATTCTACGCGAATACTGTTGGTTGATTCCCCAAAATCACTGGCTAACTGACGCAGATAACCACGGGTATCCGGATTCAAGAAAAACCGCAGTAATAATTTAATTCGCGTTTGTGATGTAATCAGAGAATCTAACATAGCGCTTTATGAGTAATTAATTTACTCGTAATATAATATGTCTATTAAGAAAAATCAATAGATATCGAATTTTTTGCAGCGCCTATTAGCAGCGATGAGTGTCTGTAATCCGGATAGGCTTCTGATATGATCCGCTATCCGTAGAAGGCGGCAATGGTCTCTACAACATAGTTTTTCTGTTCAACCGTCAATTCGGGATAAATGGGAAGAGCCAGTGTCTCCGCGGCGGCTTTTTCGGCTTGAGGGAAATCCCCCTTCTTATAACCGAGGTAACGGAAGCATTCCTGATTATTGAAAGTAACCGGGTAATACACTTCACAGCCGATCTGGTGTTGCTTAAGAAATGTTATTAAATCATCCCGCTGTTGAGCCCGGATAATGTATTGATTAAAAATGTGCCGATATCCTTTTTCGATAGATGGGGTTGTAACCCATTTGTCCAAACCGCTTTCAACGATGCCCTGCGTGTAATAAGTGGCATTTTCCTGACGGGCGGCAGTCCAGTCGTCCAAATGATTCAGTTTAATATCCAAAACGGCGGCCTGTAGGGCATCCAGACGAAAGTTGCCGCCGATCATCTTGTGGTAATATTTGGGATGTGCGCCATGATTACGCAAATAGGTCAGTTTCTCATACAAACCGGCATCATCGGTCGTAACCATACCCCCGTCGCCAAATCCGCCCAGATTCTTACTGGGGAAGAAGGAGAAACAGCCCATATCTCCCATGGAACCGGCCCGGCGATGCTTGATATATTCACTACCAATGGCCTGCGCGGCGTCTTCTATAACAGATAATCCGTGTTTTTGGGCGATAGATAAAATAGGATCCATATCGGCCGTTTGCCCGTACAGATGTACGGCAATAACGGCCCTGGTTTTTTTTGTGACTTTGTCTTCAATCTGGTTCGGATTGATGTTGAAGGTAACGGGATCGATGTCTACAAAGACCGGTTTAGCCTGCAGGCGAGCAATGGAACCGGCCGTGGCGAAAAAAGAGTAAGCCGTGGTGATCACTTCATCGCCGGGTTGAAGGTCGAGTGCCATGAGGGCAATTAATAGAGCATCGGTGCCCGAAGAGACTCCTACGGCATATTTCGTCCGGCAATAGTCGGCTACACGCTCTTCAAAGGCCTTAACCTTCGGGCCGAGAATAAAGTATTGCGATTCCATAACCTCGGTAACAGCGGGAATGATTTCATGTTTGATGGTTTGGTACTGCGCCTTTAAGTCTAACAGAGGGACCTGCATTCTATTTCCTTTCCTTTATTTTTAAAAATAAGGAAACAATTTAAAACCGAAAAAGAAACGGTGCCAATTATTTTATGTACACTATTCAAAAGATGTGGGCAATTAATTAAAAATATAAAAAAACCCGGTCGGGAATGACCGGGTTTCACCAGAAATTAAATTATTTTTTCTTGGGTATAGGATGGGCAATTTTAGCCGCATATTTCTTAAAATCAAAGGGTTTGTAAAATGGGTTTTTCTTATTATGACAGGTTTCGCAGACCTTTTGAGTCGGCAAGATAAGTCCATTCGCCAATGCTTTTTTGTGATTTTTCATTACGCTCATCTTTTTATAAGCGCTGCCGGGTCCATGGCAGGATTCACAGGAAACACCTTCGGCAACTGTCATTTTCCCCTTCGGATCAATGAGTTTCTTGTCCACTGTAGCTTGGGTAGAATGACAATTTAAACATTTGGCATCTTTACTGGGATCGGCTATACCGTGTTTTTTTGCATAATCCATTGCTTCTTTACTGGCCAGTGATTGCAGAGCCTTAGCATGGGGCCCATTCTTCCAGATGGTGTATTGTTTGCCTATTTTTTTGGTGTTGTGGCAAACTTTACATTTCTTTACACCGACATATTTAAAATTACCTGCCTGGGCAAAAGTAGCTCCTAAGAACAGAACCATCATGAGTGAAACAAAAATATTTTTCATTTAGCCTTCCTCCACATTTAATGAATAGGAATGAGATCATTATTTTAAACCTGACGAGAATGTAAACATGTATTTTTTTAGGTTCAAGAATTTTTTTATTTTTTAAGAATTTATTTTTATTTTTCTGTACGAAGGCTTGCGATATTACCCCTCTGATAATTTTATTTTGTTGCAATATATGGCAAAAAATGATAGCTTCTCAGTAAAATAATTAGCTAATTCCATGTATGGATAAACATGAATCTAAAGCGATCTCGAAGAGTCTTTTCGGGTTTAAATATTCAGTTCATTTTTTATTTTCTATTATTTGCTTACGTTCCTCTTTTAGTCTTCAGCATTATTGGGTATTACTTAAATAAGAGTAGTATCCGTCATGTTCATGAGCAAAATTTAAATGAAGTAACCGCAATCGCAATCGATCGTTTAACCGACTATTTTGATGCCCTTAATCTTTCGACACGTAATGAATTCTCCCATGCCCATAACCAACTCCTGCTCACCGGCCGGAAGAAGATATTTCATTCAAATTTTTTAAAGAGCTGGTTTATCCAATCATTCGCTGTTTTTAAAAAAGACCGAAGCCTGTTGACGCAAACAGGATGTTCTTCAACTCTTCTTCAACAATTCCGTATTTCTTCTCCCGACAGCAGTCATTTGCTTTACGATAAGGATACTCACTCCTTATTTCTTTTAATCCAATTACCGGTAGGGTATCGTGCCTGGTTGCGTTTACCGGAGCAATCGATAGCTCGTCGTTTAAAAAGCTATAATAATGAAATTCAATTTCTATTATTTAATAAACACAAACAATTTTTTACAAGCAAAAAGTTTGCCCATAGAAAAGTTAGTGAAATAAATCCGTTTTTAAGCCGCATTCTTTTCCCCGGACCGCCTTATATTGAGACAAAAATGAATTTGGATGCGGAGTGGAGCCTGGTTAGCAGAAAGCCGAAACTCCTGGTCTATGGAGATTTGATTCATTTCCTGCAACAGATTTTTATAGCGAATCTGATTATCGGATTGCTGATGCTCATTGTGGCTATCTTGCAATCCAGACGAATTACGGGTCCGATACAAGATTTAGTTGCTGCGGCAAATGTGATCAGCAACGGGGATTTACGGCAACCGATTCATATTCAGGCCAGAGATGAAATCAAGATTCTGGCAGACGAATTCGAGCAGATGCGTCAAAAACTGCAAGAATCGTATGCCAATCTGGAATCCAAGGTTGAAGAGAGATCCCAGGCCTTGCGGGAGGCTCAATTTCAGATTTCTCATCAGGAAAAAATGGCCAGTCTCGGTCTGCTGGCTGCCGGAGTTGCCCATGAAATCGGTAATCCATTAACTTCCATCTCATCCATGGCTCAGATTATTAAGCGCCGTGTGAAAAGCGATCAGATTACCCAATATTTGGATACGATCCTTAAAAATATTGATCGCATCTCGAAAATTGTCAGAGAACTGGTCGATTTTTCCAGGCCTTCAAGCTATAAGGCCACTTATGTCGACGTCAATGAAATTATTCGGCATGCGGTAGGTATTGTTAAATATGATCGCCGGGCTAAACACGTTCCGATCAGAATGGATCTGTCCAATCAATTACCGACTATTTACCTGGTTTCCGACCAACTGCTGCAGGTTTTTCTTAATATATTGATCAATGCGGTCGATGCTTTGAAACATCGTTCGGGAAAGATCGATATTCGCTCGGAATTACAAGAGGATCACGTGCTCATTCAATTCAAAGACAACGGTTCGGGAATTCCGGAAGAAAATCTTAGTAAGATTTTCGAACCGTTCTATACAACCAAAAAAGTAGGCAGAGGAACCGGTCTCGGCTTATCGGTCAGTTATGGCATTATAAAAAACTTCAACGGGAATATACATGTCGAGAGTGAATTAAAAAAAGGCAGTACTTTTATTATTGAAATTCCCGTTAAACAAATGGAAAAAGATGAAAGCTGATATTCTTATAGTAGATGATGAACGCACGATTCGTGATTCTTTACAGATGGTTTTGGATGAGGAAGGATACCATTCCGATATTGCCAGTGACGGTATAGAAGCCATAGAAAAGGCCGAAAAAAATAACTTCGATATTATTATCACCGATTTAAAAATGCCAGAAATGGACGGATTGGCCTTACTCGAAAGGTGTCGGAAAATTTGTCCCCAGACTTCAATAATGATCATTACCGCTCATGCCAGCCTGGAATCCGCTATTCAGGCTTTGCGTATGGGTGCCTACGACTATATCCTTAAACCCTTCGATTTTGAAGATGTGCTTCTCAAAATCAAACGTTTGATCAAACATAAAGAATTGATCATAGAGAATCAGTCTCTTCTCAGGGAAGTGGAAGAACGCTATGATTTCAGCCATATCGTCGGTCAAAGTCCCCAGATGAAAAAAATTTTTAAGCTTATCGAAAAAATAGCCAGGACGAAGAGTAATGTTCTGATCAGTGGTCCCAGCGGGACGGGTAAAGAATTAGTGGCCCGGGCCATACATTACAATAGTAATCGCAAACATAAACCGTTTGTGGCTATTAATTGCGGAGCCATTGTAGACACCTTGATGGAAAGTGAATTCTTCGGTCATGTAAAGGGCTCCTTTACCGGAGCGGTTCGCGATAAGGACGGACATTTTAAGATGGCCAATGGCGGTACTCTGTTTTTGGATGAAGTGGGGGATATTCCCTTGCACCTTCAGGTCAAATTATTAAGGGCGATTGAAGAGTCCGAAATTCTACCCGTTGGCGGGACCAACCCTGTTAAAATTGATGTACGGATTATAGCGGCCACCAATCGTGATTTGGCTAAAGAGATGGATAAAGGCGCTTTCCGTGACGATCTGTACTACCGCCTCAATGTGGTGGAAATCAAATTACCGTCTCTAAGCGAAAGAAGGCAGGATATTCCTCTGCTGATCCATCACTTTATCAATAAATATAATAAGGAAATGAATCGGAAAATTCTCAATGTCGATAATGAGAGCATGCGTATATTGATGAATTATTCCTGGAAAGGGGGCATACGGGAACTGGAAAATGTAATTGAACGGGCCTTAATTCTCTGTGAAGGAAACTATATTACACCCGAGGATCTTCCGCCCAATATGATCGATTCGGATTTTAGGGGTCCCATACCGGACCGCTTAAAAGATGCGGTTGCAGCCTTTGAAAGAGAACATATTATTCAAATCTTGCAACGTACGGCTAATAATAAAGAAGAAACAGCTAAAATGCTCGATATCAGTCTTTCTTCTTTGTATAGAAAGATGGACGAGCTAAAAATAAAAACGATTTCTTAATTTTAGGAGGCTGAGATGATTCGCAAAGAAGATGCTCTTCGCTATCATTCCGAGGGGCGCAAGGGTAAGATTGAAGTTGTCAATACGAAGCCATGTATTACCCAGAGAGATCTGGGGCTTGCCTACACACCGGGTGTGGCCGAACCATGCCGGGAAATTGAAAAAGATATTGAAAAAGTCTATGAATATACGGCTAAAGGTAATCTGGTAGGTGTCGTATCCAATGGTACAGCCGTCTTGGGTCTTGGGGATATCGGCCCGGAAGCCGGCAAACCGGTCATGGAGGGGAAAGGCGTGCTGTTTAAACGATTTGCGGATATCGATGTTTTTGATATCGAGTTAAAAACAAAAGATCCGGAAGAGATTGTTAAAACGGTTAAGTTACTCGAACCCACTTTTGGCGGAATCAACCTGGAAGATATTAAAGCCCCAGAATGCTTCTACGTTGAGGAAAAGTTGATTGAAATGATGGATATTCCCGTTTTTCATGATGACCAGCACGGTACAGCTATCATTTCCGGTGCGGCCCTGATTAATGCCCTGGAAGTTCAGGGCAAGAAGATCGAAGAGGTAAAAGTTGTATTTAGCGGCGCCGGTGCGGCGGGTATCGCCTGTGCCACATTATACCTGAGCCTCGGAGTGAAGAAAGAAAATCTGTATCTGATTGATTCCAAAGGCCTGGTTTACAAAGGCCGGAAAGAAGGGATGAATCCCTATAAGGAACGTTTGGCCAACGGAAGCGAACCCGCTTCTCTGGCGGATGTAATGAAAGGTGCCGATGTATTTGCCGGAGTTTCCGTGGGTGGTTTGGTCACCAAAGAAATGGTTAAGAGTATGGCCGATAAACCGATTATATTTGCCATGGCTAATCCCGATCCTGAAATAACCTATCAGGATGCTTTTGAAGCCAGACAGGATATTATAATGGCTACCGGTCGCTCGGATTATCCCAATCAGGTTAATAATGTGCTGGGCTTCCCCTTTATTTTTCGTGGTGCGCTCGATGTACAGGCCCGGGCCATTAATCAGCAAATGAAAATCGCAGCAGTCAATGCTCTGGCCAGTCTGGCTAAAGAAGATGTGCCTGATTCGGTAATTAAAGCATATGGCGGGGAACCGATTCGTTTTGGTAAGGAGTACATTATTCCGAAGCCCTTTGACCCTCGTGTGTTAACATGGGAAGCTTTAGCGGTTGCCAAAGCAGCGGTTGAAAGCGGGGTAGCCCGTAAAAAAATTACCGATTGGGATCAATACCGCAATCAACTGGAAAGTCGTCTCGGCCGGTCTTACGAAGTAATGCGCGGTGTAATTAATAAAGCGAAAATTCATAAAAAACGTCTGGTCCTTCCGGAAGGTGAAGAGCTTAAAATACTACGGGCTGCTCAAATTCTGTTGGATGAAAATATTGTGGATCCGATTCTTTTGGGAAATAAGGAACGTATCCATAAAATCGCCGAAGAAAATGAGCTGGATATCAGCCGGGCTGAAATTGTCGATATGGAAAAATTCAAGGATCGGGAAGCGTATGCGCAGAAACTCTATCAACTTCGTGAACGGAAAGGGCTAACGCTGGATGCCTGCCGTAGACTCATAACCCGTGATTGCAATTACCTGGGTGCTATGATGGTCAGGGAAGGTTTTGCCGATGCCATGGTTTCCGGTGTGAATCATTATTATCCGGAAGTCATCCGGCCCGCCTTACAGATTTTAAAAACAGGGCAGAGTCGAAAGATCGTTGCCGGTCTGTATGCCATCGTTTTAAAGAGCGAAATGATCTTTTTTGCGGATACAACCGTGAATATTGATCCTGATGCCGAAGTATTGGCTCAGACCGCTATTTTAACCGCCGACGAGGTAAAAAGACTGTTTGATGTGGAACCGAAGATCGCCATGCTTAGTTTCAGCAACTTCGGCAGTGTCCGTCATCCCTTTACCGAAAAAGTTGCGAAAGCAACCCAAATAGTAAAAGAGCAACGGCCCGATTTAAACATTGACGGCGAATTGCAGGTCGATCTGGCCTTCGATACGGAACTTCGGGCCAGAGATTATGACTTCAGCACGTTAAAGGGTAGGGCGAATATACTTATTTTCCCCTCGTTGGAAGCTGGGAATATCGCTTATAAATTGATGGCCCGTATCGGCGGAGCAGAGGCCATCGGACCCATCCTGGTCGGCATCGGTAAACCGATCCATGTGCTGCAGCGTCATTGCGATGTGGATACAATCGTACGCATGGCTGCCGTAGCGGCTACCGATAAAAAATAGAGAAGATGAAAACGGTACCCGGTCGGGCCCATATTGTTCGGCCGGGTATCTTTACAGGAAGGCTTATGGTTAAAAATTTTAAACAATTATCAGCAAAAATCGGCAAATATGGTAAGAAACGGATTGCGGTCGCCATGGCTCAGGATGGTGATATTTTGCTTGCCCTGGACGCGGCCTATTCGGCAGGACTCACGGATGCCACACTGATTGGTGATCAGGATGAATTGGAAAAGATTGCCCATAGTCATCATATGAACTTGAATCATTATGAAATCATTCATCAGCGGGAAGAAACAGCAGCGATTCAGGAAGCGGTCAGGATCACGCGGGAAGGGCATGCCCAGGTTATCATGAAAGGACTCTGTTCCACGGCCGGATTTCTGCATGGGATTCTGGATAAATCGAATGGCCTGAGAGGGAACCGTCTGCTTTCCCACCTCGCTATCTTCGAAAGTCCCAATTATCATAAACTGCTCTTTATGTCCGATGCCGCCATGAATATTGCCCCCGATTTAAATGAAAAAATTGCCATCACCCAAAATGCGATTGATGCCGTGCAGGCCCTGGGCTATCGTAAACCCAAAGTGGCCATGATATCAGCCGTAGAAAAAGTCAATCCCGAGGCCATGCCTTCAACGGCAGATGCGGCTCTGATTTCAAAAATGGCCGAACGGGGACAGATTAAGAATGCCATTGTAGACGGCCCTTTGGCTATTGATAATGCCCTGTCGGTCCGAGCAAATACCATCAAAGGGTTGGTGACTCCCGTGGGTGGAGACGCTGATATCTGTATTGTACCAAACATAGAAACGGGTAATGTTTTTTATAAATTATTGACGATTCTCGGAAATACACTCGTGGCCGGGGTTATCCTTGGTGCCCGGGTTCCGGTTGTGCTCAGCTCCCGGGCCGATTCCGAAAATGCAAAATACCTGTCTATCGTGGCCGCTCTGGCCATTAGTTCCCGTTGGAGGAGTCATGGCTGAAAAGTCTCCCAAAATGCTGCTTATTATTAATCCCGGTTCCACCTCCACCAAGATATCTATCTTTAAAGATGAGCGGGAAGTATACACCGAGACCATTACTCATAAAATCGAAGAGCTGTCGCGGTTTAACCGCGCTTCCGACCAGGATTTGTACCGCATGGAAATCATTGTTCGGAAGTTGCGTGAACATAATATTTCGGTTAATGATATTGATGCCGTTGTGGGGCGCGGCGGCTTGCTAAGACCGATTGAGGGGGGAACCTATACGGTAAACGAGCAAATGGTCGCAGATCTGAAGCGGGGAGTATTGGGGGATCATCCCTCCAATTGCGGGGGATTGATTGCCTATGCCATCGGCAAGGCATTGGATTGCCAGGCCTTTATTGTTGATCCGGTGGTAGTGGATGAGATGGAAGAAGTGGCCCGAATTTCCGGTATGCCGCTCATTGAACGGCGCAGTATTTTTCATGCCCTCAACCAGAAAGCGGTCGCCCGCGATGCGGCCGGGAAAATCGGCAAAAAGTATGGTGAAACGAATTTAATTGTAGTGCATATGGGAGGGGGAATTACCGTTGGTGCGCATCGCAAAGGCAGGGTAGTCGATGTGAATAACGGATTGGACGGAGATGGGCCTTTTAGTCCGGAACGAAGCGGATCCGTACCTGTGGGGGATTTGGTAAAGGCTGCGTTTTCCGGGGAATATACCTACCCTGAGATGAAAAAATTAATCAAGGGCTTGGGAGGGATGGTCGCCTATTTAGGCTCACATGATGTAAAAGAAATCGAAAAACGTATCGGTAAGGGGGATGAAAAAGCAAAACTGATTTATGAAGCCATGGCCTACCAGGTAAGTAAAGAAATCGGCGCCATTGCTACGGTATTACTTGGAAAAGTGGATGCAATTGCCCTCACCGGCGGATTAGCCTATAGTAAGCGTTTTACAGGTTTAATTAAAAACCGTGTAGAATTTATCGCGCCGGTTTATCTTTTCCCCGGTGAGCAGGAAATGAGGGCCCTGGCGCTCGGTGGCTTGCGGGTCCTGCTTGGGCAGGAAGAAGCAAAAACCTACTCATTTTGAAGGATAGATGTGTAACACTCGGCAAGTTAAGGCATCTAACCCAACTTAGTTATATGGATAGAATCATAAAAAGGACTGAATCTTAAAAGATGGAAAGGAATTTCTATGGCACAACGTACAGGTAAGGTGGTTCAAATTAAAGGAGTTACCTTCAGCGGATTAACAGGCAGCGGACACTGGGTTATGATGGATGGACCGACTCAGTTCGGGGGTTCTGATGCAGCCATTCGCCCCAAAGAATTGCTATTATTATCTCTTGCCGGATGTACGGGAAGTGATGTGGCTTCCATTCTGGACAAAATGCGTGAACCTTATACCCGTTTTGAGGTGCATATTGAAGCAGAGGAAACTGAACAACATCCGAAAGTGTATTCAAAAATTAAATTAATTTATAAAGTATGGGGTGAAGGTATCAAGGAAAATAATTTACAAAAGGCGATCAATTTATCCCAGGATATATATTGCGGAGTCACCGCCATGCTGCGGCCTTCCGTGGAAATGACTCATACTTATGAAATAAATCCTGCCGAGTAAAAGCAAAAGCGAGGTCCATGCCTTAATTTGAGGCCGATGCAGAAAAAATCCTGAAGAAGGATTGCGCATGAATCTCGGATTTTAGAATAGGCTGATGGATATTTACCTTAAATAGGGTGGGGAAATTATGTCGGATACTCTGATTAATTACGAAGAGGCTTTGGAAAGGGTAGGAGGGGACCAGCAATTCTTAGGTGAACTTCTGCAGGAAATGGTTAAACAAGTGGATAGCAGTATACCCGAACTGGAAAAGGCCATTGCCGGCTCTGATTTCGAAAACTTGAAAAAATTAGCCCATGGTTTAAAAGGGGCTTCTGCCAATTTGGATGTGACCCGGATGGTCGGGCTTTTTAAGGCCATGGAAGAAAGCAGTCGGGATCAAGATACCGAAGCAGCGCAAGAATTGTTAAGCAAGGTGAAAGCAGCTCAGGAAGACCTGCGTGATTTTGTAGAGACCCTATAGTTGTAAAGGTCTTCCCTCCAATCGGCTCTGTAATATCCCGACCGGGGTAGCCATGGCGGCGATCGTTACATGCCCGGCGCCGGATTCTTTGAGTACTTTTGCACAGGCATTTAGTGTGCTGCCCGTGGTGATAACATCATCGATAAGCAGAATGGATGTACCCTCCAAATTATCCACACATTCAAAAGCATCTTTTACATTGTTTTGGCGCTGTTCGCGATTCAATTTTGTTTGCGAAGGAGTGTTGCGTGTTCTTTTAAGCACGGTAGCAGAGAAAGGTAATTTACAGTCTTTAGCCAGATGTTCGGCAATGAGTGCGCTTTGGTTGTATCCGCGTTCTCTTAAACGAATTGTATTTAAAGGTACTGCTGTAACCAGATCATAAGAAGAGCCGACCAGGGGCAGAAGAGATTGAGCAAAATACCGGGCAACAGTCAAATATCTACGGTACTTCAACAGATGAATCAGCTTTTGGAATAATGGGCTGAACTGGAAAGTTACTATCAGGTCATCGAAATATGCCGGATCGATCTCGTCGGTCAATTCCCTGAGTTGTTCTTCGGATACTTGGGGTAATTGTTTATAACAGGAATCGCAAATTATCTTTCGATTTGCAGGCAGGGGAGTAGCGCATTGAATACAAAGAGCCGGAAGGATGAAACTCCTTACCGGCTCTAAAATATGTTGTTCAATGAAAAATGTAATCTTCATTGTAATGGGACGGATATTTAAAAGTCCATGGAGAAACTAACCTTGGGCTGGAATCTTTCTTGCGGCTTATAGGTGTTTGTCTGCTCATCATAAATAAAATTCCAACGGTATTGTAAGGAAACATAGATATAAGAATAGACACGGTAGCCGACCTCTGCCGTAGCAATAGACCTGTAATCCAGGGTAGTCATATCCTTAAAAGTTTCAATACCTACTTTATCATAAGCATAACGCAGACGTACCGAGGGAATCAGGTCTTTACTGTGCGCTTCCAAATGCAGGATGCCGCTATTTTTGACTCCATTGGCATGCTGGTAATTGCCCAAAAGACGAATTTTCCCTAATATCATACCGGCCAACTCACCAAAAAGACCTTCTGTTTTCGGAACATATTGCAACATCTGGGCTTTGGTCAGAACAGGGGGTAAGTTCGTTTGAGCCAGTCGGTAATAGGAAGAAGCGAGTTCCGAGCGTTCCAGCTCATAGAGTGTGTTAAAATAGTTGGGTACGAACTGATCGCTGAGAAAACGTTTTTCTAATTTGGCATAAATTCCGAATAATCCCAATACGCTGGGCATATCGGCCTTGATACCCACAGCAGTACCATGACCGTGATTCACAATACGGGCATAATCCGCATACAGGGTGGTATGAAAAAATGAACTTGTAATAACAGGCAGACCCACATCGACGCCCCATTCGGAAATACCGTCCTTGGTAGAACGGATATTATCGGGATCCACGTCGGTTGCATAGGTGGCGCCCATTTCAAAATTTTTCAGAATCGGGATTTCCGAAGAGCTGAGGGGCCGATAATAAAATCTTCCGCCAATGACTTCCAAACGGCCCAGATTACTGGTCATACTCTCAAAACCGAAGCTCTTCAAATCCGCATCAAATACCAATCCGATCTTACGCTGGTCGTAATTGGCTTCGTTGCTGTAATAACCCATTATAAATCCGTGACCGAGAGTAGCCGCCTGCAAGCTTCCGATACGGATATAGAGGGGATCGTGTTTAACGCCCCAGCGCAAGTAACGAATCATACGTAGAATACCGGCTCCTTTGTCCCAGCCGGTCTTACGGAATTTGAATCCCTCCTGATTATTAAAGAGCAATTCAATATTCAAACCCGCGCCGAATTTTCCGATGGAAATTTCGGGTGCAATGGTAAAAGTTGTGTAGGCGGTGCCGTCTATCCAGGTAATTCCGAATCCGCCATCAAACATGCTGTTATCTTCTTGCTGAAAAGGGTCCAGATTCTGGCCGAATACATTCATGACCAGGAATAGGGTGAAGATAAATAGAGTAAACCGTTTCATGTCGTCTCCTTAAATTTTATGTAAGATTTCCCTTGATCTAAGCATAGTAAAATCAAGTGAATTACGCAAGTTAAAAGTGTTAAAATCGACCTATATAGGGAAAACTTTAAGAAAGATTCTGAAATTAATGCATCTCATGTTAACTGAATCAATTCGGAACTGTGCCTAATATTCCGACACTTTGATGGTGAAAAAAGATACAAAAAACACGGAAAGAGCAGATATCCAGGCCTGCTTTTCCTAAAAAGAAGCAGGAAAATAGAAGCCTTATATCAATCTAAAACAGATACTTACAAAGAAAAAGGGAAAAATATTCCCCTGAACTGGCACGGCTTATGCTAAAGTATTTATCCGTATGGGGATATGATCACTAAAATACAGGGGTTAACATGCAAAAAGCTATCGATCCGTTATGGTTGCAGTATAAAAGGGCAAATGATGTACCTTCGCGACAGAAGCTGGTGCTGAAATATGTTGGTTTGGTCAAATATGTAGTACGGAAGATGATCAAGAATTATCCACAAGCTCTGGAAGAAAATGATCTGTATCAGATCGGTATCTTAGGTCTGGCCGAAGCCATTGATCGTTTTGACCCGGCCTATGGAATTAAATTTGAAACCTATGCCATCCCTCGTATTAAAGGGTCGATTATTGACGAGCTGCGGAAATTAGACTGGATCCCCCGTTCGCTCCGTTCCAAACTGAATACGATCCGGGAAAAAAGTATTGAACTGGATCAAAAGTTTTCCGGAAATTATTCGGACGAAGAGATGGCCAACGGACTTGGAATTGACCGACGAAGTTTGAATAACTGGAGAAGGGATATCAATTCGACCAACCTCTATTCCCTGGATAAACCTCTTGATGATACCAATAAACAAAATTTATATGATGTGGTAGAAGATACAGATTACATTAATCCCGATGAAAAAATTGAAGAAGATGAAATGAAACGATTACTACTCAAATCAATTAAGAAGCTTCCGGAAAAGACGCGTTTGGCGATCACGCTTTACTATTATGAAAAGCTAACCTTCAAGGAAATCGGCAATATTTTGAACGTATCGGAATCCCGGATATCTCAGATTCATTCGGAGACCATGGCCAAACTGAGAAAAGAAATTAATAAAATGACCTATGCCTAAGCCGGTTATCTTGCCGAAGTTACTCCGGAGGATATCCCTGGAATTATTTTTTAGTTGCAATTCTCTGTTATAGCGTCTTAAATTGATGGCATCACAAGTGGATTTTATTTCGGGAAGCGATCATGCCAGGAAAAAACAGCCATCCTACGATTTTAATTGTTGATGATAATAAAGAAAACATCGACTTAATTGCTTATTTTTTAAAACCTCAAAAGTACAATCTCTTAACCGCCCGTGATGGTCTTGAAGCGTTAAAAGTGGTCGAGGAGCAAAAGGTGGATATTATATTACTGGATATTATGCTTCCTCATTTGGATGGTTTTCAGGTTTGCGAGCGCCTTAAAAAAGATCCGTCTACCCGTTTTATCCCTATCATCATGATTACGGCCCTCAAAGAATTAAAGGACAAAATTCGCAGTTTGGAAGTAGGTGCCGATGATTTCATTTCCAAACCGTTCGAAAATGTGGAATTATTAACCCGCGTAAAATCGCTTTTGCGCATTAAACAATACCATGATGAATTGGAATCGAAAAACGAGGAATTGAAAGAAAAAAATCAGGCCTTGCTGAAAATGGATCAGTTTAAGGAAGAGTTAAGCCACCTCATTGTTCATGATATGAAAAATCCCTTATTTGTTATCCAGGGTAATTTACAAATGTTCGATATGGGTTTGGGAGATTCCCTGCCTCCCACCGCCCGTAAATATTTTAGCAGGATTGAAAGAAGTACTCAAAATTTATTACGAATGGTTCTGAACCTGATCGATATTTTTAAAATCGAAGACGGGTCCATGCAACTTGCTCTTGACCTGGGGAATTTAAATGATCTGGTCAAAACATCGGTGGGTAAAATCTGGGACTATCCGGAGAATGAGAAAAAAGAGATTGAATTAAACCTCAGTGACAATATGCCTTTTGTAAAACTGGATACCTCGGTAATGGAGCGGGTTCTGGATAACCTGATTAATTTTGCAGCCGCCAATGTGGAACCCGGGGGAAAAGTGAAAATTGACACGGTACACAATGATTCGGCCATTGAATTTATAATCCACGATTTTGGAGTACATATTCCCGCTAAGTACAGTGAAAGTATGTTCGATAAATTTAGTCAGGTTGAGATTAAAAATGAAGGTTACCGTTTGGGGCGCGGCCTGGCCCTTAGCTTTTGTAAATTGGCCATCGAGGCTCACGGTGGAACGTTAAAAGTCGACCCGGAGAACACCGTAGGCAATAAGTTTATCGTTCATATTCCTGTTAAGTGATTAAGGCTATCGCCCCCTCTAATTATATTTATTGTGCTCAATGTTTCGTCTATGAAGTAGGGTAAAATTTCATCCACATTTTTTTATCCGTTAAAGTTTATTAGCCATCTTCCGATTGTTAAGTTAAATCAAATTTAAATATATTCGCTGAATGCAATGGAAAGAAAAAAGAAAATAATGGATAACTCTCAGAAAAAATTTGACATAGAAAAGGAAAAACTGGAATTAATCAGGCTTCGTATTCGCAATAAATATTATGATCGCGACGAAATTTTACAGAAAGTAGTTCAGGAAATTTATGAACAGGATTTTAGAAGAAGATAATTGAAGCACTTTAGTGAGCCCCCGATTTTACCTGCCCAAGATACCCCCCCCCTTCAAAACCCGATTTCTAACCGTAATTTAACAAAAAACATTTGACAAATATCACAAAAATATAATAGATTCTTCAACCTGTAATAGTTTAATACGGCCTAAACTCATTAAAAAAAGTGAAAAGTAATTGGGAATCGCAACCTACTGCACACAATCCCTTTTGATCCATTCTCTATGCAAGGGGTATACTATACATAAATTTAATTAAAGGAGGATAAATATCGATCTTTTTACTATTTACTATTTACTATTTTACTGGAATTTAATTAAATGAACCAATCTATAGGAGGATGTATGAAGCGTTTTATTTTACTGGTAACTGTAATGATTTTTGCTGTAACCACTCTGTATGCCGGAACGATTGCCGGTAAGGTTACCGCGAAAGAATCGGGTCAGGCCCTGGTAGGTGCTAATGTATATCTAAAAGGTACGACCATTGGTGCTGCTACGGACGAAGATGGTATGTACTACATCAAAGTGGATGATGGTAAGTATACCCTGGTCTGTGATTATGTAGGATATGCGGTTCAGCAGGTGGATATCACCGTAAAAGGTGATGTAAAGCATGATTTTGCTTTGACGGAACATCTGTTTGCCAAGACCATTGAGGTAGCTGCGGATCGCGCCATAGATCGTGAAACTCCGGTTGCCTTCTCAAATGTTGATAAACAGCGCATGGAAGTTCGTCTGGGTTCACGCGATATTCCTCTGGTAATGAATACGACTCCCAGTGTGTATGCGACCCAGCAGGGCGGCGGCGCCGGTGATGCCCGTATTAACGTGCGTGGTTTTAACCAGCGTAACGTGGCTATCATGATTAACGGTGTTCCTGTCAATGACATGGAAAACGGTTGGGTTTACTGGTCTAACTGGGACGGCGTGGGTGATGCTACGGCTTCTATCCAGATGCAGCGTGGTTTGAGCGCCGTTAATATCGCCACACCTTCCATCGGTGGTGTGATGAATATTATTACCGACCCCACCTCCCAAAGTGCGGGCCTGCATTATAAACAGGAATTTGGAACCGGTAGTTTCCTGAAATCGACTCTGGAAGCCAGTACAGGTTTGATTAATAATAAGTATGCTTTTAATGCCTTATTGGTACGAAAAACTGCTGACGGCCAGATTGATAAAGCCTGGACCGATGCCTGGGCTTATTATATTGGCGCCAGTTGGAATGTCAATGATAAGAACCGGCTGGAATTTTATGCTCTGGGCGCCCCGCAACGTCACGGTCAGAATTTGTATAAACAAAATATAGCCGTATATGACAGTGCTTTTGCCGCCGGTCTGTCCGATTATGATCCTGCTGCTTTTGGCAGATATCATGAAATCGGCCGTACCTTCAACCAGAACTGGGGTCCGGTTGATCCCTCTTATAAGGGGAAACAAGCCTGGGATGAAAAAACCACGGATCGTTATGCCAAAAATTTTATTAATGAAAGAGAAAATTTCTTTCACAAACCACAGATTAACCTGAACTGGTATTCCAATTTAACCGACCGGCTAAGTCTTTTTAATGTCGCTTATTATTCCGGTGGTCACGGTGGCGGGACGGGTACATATGGCCATGTTCCCAGTTTAAGAGGAAACGGTTTTCGCTATAATAAGGATTGGAACGGTGCCATTGCTACCAATAGTACGAATATAGATTCCGCATATTCTTTAACGGAACACGCTTCCAAAGGTATTATTCGCAACAGCCGTAATAACCAATGGACGATCGGTGATATCTTAAAGGCTAATTTTAAAGCAACGGATAAGATCAAAACATCTTTCGGACTCGACTGGCGTACCGCCCAAATCGATCATTATCGTGAAGTACGCGATTTGCTGGGCGGAGATTACTATGTATACACCGGGAATGATTTTGATACCACTCCCCAATCTCAGATGAAACGTCTCGGAGATAAGATTGCTTATTTTAACACCAATACCGTTGATTGGATCGGTGGATATGCCCAGGCCGAAATGGCTCTGGATCAGTATAC
>JALSTK010000130.1 GCA_026983775.1 Calditrichia bacterium | reverse complement strand
ACTTATAAATACGCCTGGCCTTACTACCGTCATTTTCAATTGAAGAAACGCACCAACCGGGTCTACGCCCTTCTTCCCAAAGACCGGGTACCCTGGAAAATCTATGGGAATTCGGAAAAAGGCCATCCGATCTATTACTGGCAAAGCGGCGACACAGGGACCGTTACAATGATTTTCGGGGCTTTTCACGGTGACGAGCAAAGCGGTTTTCACCTGGTGAAACAGTTGGCAGATACGCTGTTTGCTTATCCGGATTATATTCATAAACGGGTCGTATTAGTACCGGTGGTCAATCCGGACGGATTGTTGCTACGAACCAGGGTCAATGCGCATGGTGTGGACATCAACCGCAATTTTCCCACCGGGAACTGGACTACCCGGCATTCCAAAAAACGCTATAATCCAGGACCGAAGCCGGCTTCGGAGAGAGAAACCCGGCTGGTCATGCAAATGCTAAAAGATTTTAAACCGGAGCGGATTATCACTATCCATGATGCCTTAAGGATGAATAATTACAACGGCCCGGCCAGGGAGCTGGCAGAGCTTTTGGCTTCCTTTAACGGTTACAGAGTTACCGCGGATGTAGGTTATCCCACGCCGGGGTCTTTCGGTAATTACGGAGGGGAAGAACGGCAAATCCCCCTGGTCACTCTGGAATTGCCGGATATTGATCCCGAACAGGTCTGGCATCAAAACGGCGAGGCTCTGATCGCGGCCATCAATTTCTAAGCATGAAGAACATAACCGTATATTCCGCGGATGCTGTTCAAACTGAAATAACGTTCCCGGGCCCGAATATCCTTATCCATTTTTGCAAGAAGCCGCAAAGCCGGATCGGTTTTCATCAATTCTTCCAAAACCTTTTGTTCGTCAAAACGGGTTGTATGAGTAACATGATCCGTCACTACATCCATCCATAACTGCAATTGCCGAAGCGCCGTTGCAAAAAATTTCGGCCCGTCCCGGCGCATTCCATAATGCCCCAAACAGATATAAGGGGCCGCCAAATCGGCCGCTTTTTCTATAGAATCCCGGTAAATTTCATAAATAAATCGTGCAGGAGTAGCAATACGCTGGTAGAATCCATTGTCAACCGGTATACTGACCCCGGCCACCTCGGCAGCGAAGAGCACGTCATCCAGGAGATAACAAATATGATGCGAGGCATGTCCCGGTGTTTCCACAACACGTATCTGCTTACCTTTATGTTCAATACGAGTTTGATAAGAGACAGACGAGGCGGGAACCGCTTCCAGCCGGCCATAGGCTTCGGCCGTTTTCCCCAAAACACGTAACGAACTCTCCCATAATCTTCGGGGATCGGTTAGATGGGCAATCCCTTTGGGATGACAATTGACTTTAGCCTGCGGAAAATATTTAAGAAGTGTACCCGTACCGCCGCCGTGGTCAAGATGGATGTGAGTCAGTAAAATATAATCGAGTTTTTCTACCCTCAGGGTTTTCAGGGCCTTAAGAAGAACGGCAATCGTAGATGTTGGACCCGGGTCCACTACAAAACTCAACTGATCCGTATGGTACACCCAGCAACCGATAAAATTTCTGAAGCCCTCAAGAACAGGAATATCCAGATCAACAAGGTAAAGATCGGGCAGATACCGGCGGATTCCCGGGGCAATGGGTTGGAACATATTCATTTCCAGAATTTGAATAAACGGATTAATTTTTAGGGACAATTTTGCTCATGGCCCGTTCACTCAGAGCCGTAATCGTCAGGGAAGGATTGACCCCCGGATTAGCGGAGATGGCCGAACCGTCGCAGATATACATATTTTCATAACCAAACACACGATGATCCTTATCGATCACACCCTCTTCTTTGTTGGCCCCCATGACGCAGCCGCCGAGAATATGGGCGGTGGTCGGAATGCCATAAAGAGTCTCGGTTAATAAGGTGACCGGTGCGCCTTTGACCAACTTAGCATATCGTCGGGCCAGATCCTGTGCTTCGGGGATAAAGGCGGTCGGTGCCCTGCCGGACTGTATGGTGGAACGCATACCGAGCACGCCCTTTTTGAAGCGAAGCGTGCTGTTTATGGTTTGCATAAAGAGTAGAATCTGGGTGCGTTTGGCAAAATCCCAAACAAAGGCCAGCCGTATATTTTTAAGCGGATGCCGCAATAAATCGCTCAGTAATCTATATAGACGAATGAAAATATTTTTACCGCTAACCATAGGGGCCAATAAAACCCGCCAGAAACCCGATCCGGAGGCGTAACGAACCGGTTCCAGGTGGCTGTGTTCATCCGTGTGTAAAATACTACCGATCGCCACTCCATCGGAAAAAGAAATCTTTTTATCAAAGGTTGTAATACCGATCAGACTCTCGGAATTTGTACGGACACTGGCACCCACCATTGGAGATAGATGAGGCAGAGATGAATCCCTCAATTCCAATAACAGAGGAACCGTACCTAATACGCCGCCCGAGAATACCACACCTTTGGCCTTGACCTGTCCTTTCTTTTTAAAAACAGCAGTGGAACGTTTATAAAAAACCCGGTAACCGTCGGCACCACGGTCTCCGTCCAGAGGATGAATATCATATACTTCGGATTCGGCCTGAATTTGTACCCCATTTTGTTCGGCAAGATAGAGATAATTTTTATCCAGGGTATTTTTCCCGTCGTAGCGGCAACCGGTCATACAACCACCGCAAAAAGTGCATCCGCTACGTTCCGGTCCCCTTCCGTCAAAGAAGGGATCGGCTACCTTTTGTTCGGCATCTCCGAAAAAAACCGCTACCTCGGCTTCTTCAAATTCATCCTCTTTACCAATCTGTTTGGCCAGCTTTTTTAAGGCGATGTCCCCGGTTTCCAAGCGGGGATTGCGAACCGTACCCAGCATTTTTTTTGCCAGCAGATAAAAGGGATCCAGCTCTTTCTTCCAATCGGCCAGATGGGTCCAGCCGGGGGCAGTAAAAAAATCCTCTTTGGGAACCGGCAGGGTGTTGGCATAAACCAGGGAACCGCCGCCTACGCCGACTCCGGAAAGGATGGTAATATGACGAAAAAAAGTCAGCTTAAAAAATCCGTAGAAACGCAACATGGGTAACCACATCCAGCGTTTCAGATTCCAGTTGGTTTTCGGAAAATCTTCGGCTTTAAGACGTTTACCCTTCTCGATCACCAGCACCTTGTAGCCTTTTTCCGATAGACGCAAAGCCGATACCGAACCGCCGAATCCGGAACCGATAACGATAAAGTCGTAATCCAGGTTTTGTGCCATGGCCAGCCATCCCCGATTTTTGAGTTCAGTACCTAATACCACCCGGTCCATGGTTCAATCCGCCGCATAAGCGGGAGTCGAAAGCAAACTCCCTTAAGACGGGGTAAATCATTTCTATTCGGGTAACTAATTATTTTCTATTTATAAATCGATAAGGTAAGTAAGAGAAAAAACATTAGCAAGTGGCAATGGTACATTCTTAATTTTCGTACGCTGCTGTCCTAAATAATTTTAAATTCAATATTCCGCAATGTAAAAACAGGACTTATATTGCCGGTCTCCCAAACATTCCCCCTAAAATAATAATAGCTGATTGTCCGAAGGAGCGCCTATATATGTTTCAATGGCTCGTCCGGCCGCTTTTGCAAGCGGATCCTAACAAACAGAATTAATCTTGAACTTCATTTGTCTAAAACCATTCTCTGCGCTCATTTTGTCCTCATTCGTATCTTATACAATTCATTTAAAGGCTCTACCGGGTTTTTTGTGGTTAAACGCCGTAAAAATGCCATCCTTAAATCATTTTTCTAAAAAATTAGATTTACTTCATATCCTATCTTTAAATCATCACAAAGTGATGTAATATGAGTAGCCACATCCGTCAGCCGCCGGGCAGGAGCCAAGCCTGTGGGCAAGATGTAACCCCGCAAGGCGGTAAAATAAACCAGGCCTTTTAATGTATAGGGTCTCCTATTTCGTTAGAATGCTATTATTAGTTACACTTTTGACGCCTTCAGCGTCACGCTCGCTTTTACCACTTTACCACAGGCTTCGCCTGTGGCTACTTACATTTGTATCCTTCAGATACTTTTATTATTAAATGCAAAATGAACGAAACAGTAAAATCATATTGTCAGTCTTTATTTATTATATGACTTCACAAGAACCCCGGTAGAGCCCATTTAAATTGTTAACGAGCAAATTTCAATACAATCCGGGAAATGAGGTTATAATTTTCATGGTGATTTCTGTGTTGTTTATGCCCGTCACCCATGTAGCATTCCCAACTATAGATTTTATTGTTTGGGACGGAGGTGATAAAAATTCCAAAATCAACAGGTTTTCTCTTGTAACTTCTATTTTATTTTGTTATTTTGGAAACGATAATTCCATATTTCCAGGAATTTTGGAAATGTTTATTCCAAGATTTTTCAAACCACCTGACGGCAACTATTTTTTATTCGGACCACGCGGCACCGGTAAATCCACATTCTTAAAACAATTTTATCCTCACGCTCTATGGATCGATTTATTAAAGCCGGATGTCTTCCGCAAGTATTCGGCTCGTCCGGAGCGCATTAGGGAACTTGTTCATGGCAATCCGCAATACAAAACGATTATTGTGGATGAGGTGCAAAAAGTTCCTGAATTGTTAAGCGCTGTTCACAGCTTAATCGAAGAAGATAAAGAGCGAAAGTTTGTATTAACCGGCTCAAGCGCCAGAAAAATCAAACGCAAGAATGTTAATCTTTTAGGCGGTCGAGCGCTTTTGCGTACCATGCCTCCTTTTATGTTAGCCGAATTAGGCCACCGATACTCATTTGAACAGGCCCTTCAATTCGGCTTGCTGCCTTTAATCTACAATGCCACGAATCCAAAGGATTCCTTAGAAGCGTACGTAGGTTTGTACATTCGTGAAGAAGTCCAGGCAGAAGGCCTGGTGCGTCGAATAGGAGATTTCTCACGTTTTTTGGAAGCGATTAGCTTTTCACATGGATCGACTTTGAATATCAGTAATGTTGGCCGCGAGAGTCAAATTGAACGAAAAACAGTGGAAGGATATGTTAGCATATTAGAAGATATATTAATCGGCTTCAAGCTACCGCCCTTTCAGAAAAAAGCGAAACGTCGCTTATCCGTTCATCCCAAATTTTATTTCTTTGATACGGGCGTATTTCAGACTATTCGCCCCAAAGGCGCTCTGGATCGGCCTGAAGAAATTAGCGGAGCTGCTTTGGAAGGTCTTGTGGCGCAACATTTTCGCGCCTGGATTGCCTATCGTTCCGAAAAATACGAATTGTACTTCTGGCGTTCTCGTAACGGAGTGGAGGTGGACTTTATTTTATACGGCAAGGACGGGGTATTCGCTTTTGAAATTAAAAACACAACTCAAATTCGGCCGCAGGATTTGCTAAATTTGCGTGAATTCAAGAAAGATTATCCCAATGCAAAATTGGTATTCTTGTATCGGGGAAATGAAAGGTTATTCCGAAATGGAGTGTTGTGTTGGCCTGTGGATGATTTTCTAAAAAATTTATCCATTAATTGGAATCCAGCTCAAGAGCTTTTATGACTTCCTTAACTTCTGGACAAACGGCCTTTTGCTCAAAAACTTGCTACGTATAAAGTAAAAGACCGCGAGAGCCCATGCTCGTCTCTACAACTTCGCCTCGACAGGCGGGGCCGATTTGCCGGTGGATAAGGTATAGGTTTTGCCATTGGAGAAGAAAAATTTGACTACGAGAGCAGAAGAATTGTTTTTCGCCGTTCACGCAGACTTGAACGGATATTTTTATTCTCCGATTTTTCCCACAAACATCTGTAAAATCTACGTGAGAACTTAAACTGACGTACTTAAAAAGCGATCAACCGCTACGACCCGAATATTGTCTTTAATAAAATCGACCTCTGCCTTTTTAATCACCTGAGAATGGCTCTACCGGGATTCTTGTGGTTAAAGGCCGCATCCTTAAATCATCCCGAAGTGATGTAAGATGAACGAAACAATAAAAAATTGTTTAATTCCTTTTATCAGTCTTCCGTTAATATACGGCTTCACAAGAAACCCGGTAGAGCCCGCAATATTTACTCCTTACTATTAAAAAAATCGTTGAACTAATCATCCCTTTCGTTTCATCGGAATTTCTTATTGAAGCCGAAAATCCGGGTTTCTAAACATGTAAAATCGCGAAAATCTCAAAAAACTAAAACGACGGCTACCTCGTATTTTTTTCTCTAAATGATCTCGAACAACGGGTCCACTTTAGGTTCATGAATGTATATTTTTATTTCCTTTAAAATTAAGTATGAAGAATATGGCAACTTTTCATTCCTTTGTTTTTCTTCACGAAATTGCGGATACAATCTCCGGGTAATAAAAGATTGAATTTTAAGGAACCTGTTTTAAATGGTGGAGAGTCGGATCCACTTGACTTTTTCTGAAAATTTTTTAGCTTTGTTATACAGAAAGTGATTTTTATCGTTTAAGGATTTTGTTTTATAAATTAATCTTATCCGATCTTTTCCAAAAAAATATGATTGGAGGGGTCATGATCTTTATAAAAACCGTTTTATTAATCACTTTTTTATTCCTTTTTTCATCCTGTTCCAGCCCCGAAGAGATTCAGAAAAAAGAACCCGATACAAAATACTATAACGGGGAATATGAAATAGATATTAATGAGGACGGCGCTCTGGATTTAAAAATTGAGATGATACATCATACTTACGGCGATCGAACCTTAACACTCTTCTATCTTAAACCGCTTGATTCATTGGAAATATTATGTAATGGAACCGGCGGGGCTCAGTATCTTACCAAACATGATACTGTTTTTTACAAAGCCCGGGGCAATCGATCCTGGAGCCGCGAAGTCACTTATATAATGCATTGCAGGTATTATCATCATAACTGGCGCGGTGCCTGGGCCGGAAAAACAGGGTATTTGGGAGTAAAACTTAAAACGGATAGTTCAAAATTTTGTTCCTGGATCAATATAACCGCAGATACCCTACGTGAAAGCAATATAGTTTTCCATTTCTCAAGAATAAATCATGTTCCGGAGACGGATTTTGTCATCGGGTCGGTAAATTGAGCTGTTTTTCTAAAAAAACCCGGCCCGAAGTGTGTTAGATTGAATGTGCTACACGTATAAAATCCCGTTACTGAAAAGACATGCCTTTTGGCCATCAAAAGCAATACGCTATCAGGTGAATCGTTAGGAAAATTCTATTTTTTATATCTATTTTACACCCGGAAGATCGGTGGTCGAGTCGATTTCGAAAAGTGTGAACCGAATTACTTTAAAACCGTTAAGAAGAATATACGGTTGGAAAAAATAGTTACCTTTTTGTATATTAAAAGAATCGATGAAAAGCGCGAATCATACCAAATGCATGAAGCAAATTTCTTTGAAGCACAAACGCTTTCTGTACAGCAAATACGATTGATTGCTGATTTACCGGTTTACACAAATGGATAGGAAAAAAATGAATCTAAAACGGCTCCTTCCGGATCTGCAGGAACGCATTGCAAAAAAAGAATGGGAATCCATTAAATTAATTTTTTGAATACTGTGAGATGTATTGAAAACGCGGAACGGATTATCTGATTTTATTCTGAAAGAGTGGCTGTTACTCACTGCCGGTGTCGGTTTTTTATTAACCTCCCTTTATATCAGGCATTTTCCGCTATATTCAGTCGGAGAGATGCAGGTACTGTTTATCCTGTTCACCCTTTTTGTGGCCGTTAAGGGGATAGAGCAGAGCGGACTTATCGCCAAACTTTCCGGAAACATCGAAAGCGGAAAATATATACCGTTAAAATTGATATTAACTACCTTCTTCCTGTCCATGCTGATCACCAACGATGTAGCTCTGATTGTAATCGTTCCTTTAACGTTAACACTGAGCATCCGTCGCCTGGATATTCTGGTTATTCTCGAAGCCTTGGCCGCCAATGCCGGTTCTGCCTTAACACCTTTCGGCAACCCGCAAAATTTTTTCATCTACTGGTTTTATGATGTAAATCCTGCTCAATTTATCGTATCTATTGCCCCCTTCTCCCTTCTTTTTCTGGTGCTTTTGATCCTTTCATCTCTGGCGATCCAAACCGAGAGCAACCGGAAAAAAGCGGCGACGGCCGGTACGGTTCAAAAGTCCATATATATCTATCCGTTCTTTCTGATTATTGTTTTACTCACCGTGTTCCGTATATTCCCGGTTGTTGCCGGTTCTTTGGTTCTCATTTATGCTTTACTTCTTGATCGAAAAGCACTTCGTGTTGATTATGCCTTGTTATTCAGTTTTTTCTTCTTTTTCGGGCTGGCTGATAATATGAGATCTATTTTATTATCGGAAATCAGCCATGCCAAACATGTTTTTTTCTTTTCCGCCCTGGCCAGTCAGATTATGAGCAATGTCCCTACAGCTCTGCTCTTTGCGAAATTCACCACCCACTGGAAGGCACTGCTTTGGGGAACAAATGCCGGGGGATTCGGAAGCCTGTTTGGTTCCCTGGCAAATTTGATCGCGTATAAGCTTTATGTTACTCATGAACAGACAAATAATTCTGCATTATTCACCGCCAAATTCCTCATAATAGGATATATGGCTTTTTTTATAGCCATTGGATTATATTTTGCTTTACCTGGGTTTCAATAAATCAGGACGGAATTTTCCGGGCTTACCCGGTGTCGTACCGCAAGTTGCCGAAAACCCGGTATATTATTGGAGAACTTAGAAGCTTTAAAGATAATTGACCTTTACTTTTGTTATTGAAGCGGAGATACCCGAACGATGAAACAATTACTGATCCATATAAAAAAACGGCTGTACCTCTATGTTGCCGCAGATTTCGGTCTGGCGCTAGTGGTAGGATTTTATCTGAACATTCGATCGATAAACATCCGGCCGGTCAGCATTTTGGCGGTTTTCATCATGCTCTATCCCATGCTTACCGGTATGGTTATTGAAAAAGTAAAAAAAGCGGGACGAAACTATAAACTGATTTCGCTTACCCTGACCTTCGCCTTTTTTGTTGCCTCCGCTACTGCTTACGTCATCTCCCGTACCGTATTTTCAGCCTATCCGGAGCTGGCCCTTGGTATCATCCTTGTCGGAGCCATTCCCTGTTCCAATATGCTGATCGGCTGGAGCGGGATCGCCGATGCCAGCACGGAAGATGCGCTGGTCATTGCGGTAGTGGGCTTACTGCTCATACCCATACTCTCGCCGATCATCGTCCGTATAAGCGGTGGTCCCCTTCTGCCCATAGACACCAGGCGGCTCATTCTGAACCTGCTGGGATTCATTGTAGTACCCCTGATTCTCGGATTTTACACACGTCGTAAAATTATCCGCAGAAAAGGAATGTCGTATTTCATGGACATCAAGCAATACTTCCCCGGCGTCTCGGCTCTCGGCATTTTGTTGATCGTATTCTTCTCCGTGGCCAAGGTGGCAGGCGAAGTGCTGCACCATCCCATTGTGTTCCTTTTGGTAGCCGTCGGTTTGTTCATTTATTACATCGTACAAACCGCCCTCTCCATCCTGGCGGCAAAGCTGTTCCGATTAGATTATTCACGGGGAATGATCCTCATCCTGGGGGCTACAGCCAGTTCGCAGGCTATTTCCCTGGCCCTGGCCGCTACCCTGTTTGGTAATATGACCGTGTTCGCTCTTTCCTTTAAACCGATATTGCAGGTGCTTTACATCATGTTTCTGATCTATGCTCTGGGACCTTATATTAAAAATTTCCTGAAAAAACAGAGACATTGATTGCGGTGCTCCGAAGAGCAACGATCGGAGTAATACCCGGGACTGCTACCCGTTGATTTTAAGAAAATGAGCGGATGGCATTCGGACATAAACCGCTATCATCCGAAACAACTATTTGTGTGTGAATAGTATTGTCGTTAGGGGATCATCCGATATATAAGATGATTTTATGACGATAGTCCGGGCCTTTACGGCTCCAAGTACCGTAGACCCGGATGCTACCTTTCGGATTTAATTGCGGGCTTTGGAGCCTCCGGCAAAAAGGCGGGGTACGATTTTCAGGAGATGTAACAAACTAACCATGCGGTTGATTAATCCCTCGCCATACAATAAATTTAAGGCTCCCTTTATCCCCTGATACGCTTTCCGGTCATAAGGCGGCCACCACAAATCGTTGTTCAGTCGCCCCAAATAATCATCCACAATTACCTGGGTCCGGGTCATTTCCATAAAGCCGTGTTTGCCGTGCATACGTCCTATTCCGGATTGCTTAAAACCTCCCCAGGGTGTTTCCGCCATAGCATGGCTCATCAGGTGATCATTAATGTTTACCGCCCCGGCCCGGATTTCTTTGGCCAATCTTCGGGCCTTTGCCCGATCGCGCGACCAGACCGAAGCGGACAGCCCCAGATTGGAATTATTAGCCAACTGAAGCGCCTCTTTCTCATCGGAAAATTTCATTACTCCCAAAACCGGACCGAAGGTCTCTTCGCGCATAATATCCATTTCGTGTGTAACATCCGTTAAAACCATGGCCGGTATGAAATTCTTTAAGTTCGGATCCTCAGGTACAGCAGACCGGGCCAGAATTGTTGCCCCTTTACTCAGGGCCTGGTCAATCTGATCCTGAACAGTTCTTATTTGTCTTTCCGTGGCCATGGCTCCCATATCCACATTGAAATCCGTATCGTAACCCACACGCAGTTTTTCCACCCTGGCTTTCAATAGACCCAGAAATTCATTGTATACTGCTTCCTGAACATAGACCCGTTCCACCCCTCCACAGGACTGGCCGGTATTAGACAGGCCGGCCCAAATCGCACCGTTGGCCGCCCGTTCCAGATTAGCATCTGCACATACGATCATGGGATCATTGCCACCTAGTTCCAGATTAAGCGGTGTCAATGTTTCCGCCGCCAGACGCATCAGCGTCTTGCCCACCGCCACCGAACCGGTAAAAAACAGTTTGTCCATTCCGCTTTGCACAAAAGCCGGACCGGCCTCTCTGCCCGGCAAATTAATAAATTGCAGTAATCCATCCGGCAATTCGGCTGCCGCAAAGACCTGCTGCAATGCCCGACTGACCATTTGCGTTTCCGAAGCGGCCTTGACGATCACCGCATTTCCGCTCAAAAGTGCTATGATTATTTCGGAAAAGGGTAGATTAAAAGGATAGTTCCACGGTGAAATAATTCCGACCACTCCGTAAGGCACACGGCGCTCTTTACTGACTTTATTGATGAAAGCCAGGCTGGATGGTGCCAGGCGACGATCCTTTAAAAATTCAGGCGCTTTACGGCAATAGTACCTCGTGGCTACCGCCATAGCCAAAATCTCGCTGGACAGGGCATCCATACGCAGTTTACCCGTATCTCTGGCAATGACTTCCGTCAATTCATCAACGTGTTTAACCAGATAATACAACACATTATAAAAATAGAGTCGCCGTTTTTTAACCGTTAGCCGGGCCCATGCTTTTTGAGCCGCACGGGCTGTCCGGACCATTTGGGGTAACTCATTCACCGTATTAAGGCGGGTCCGTCCCAACTCTTCGCCGGTAACCGGATTGATGGAAATAGTATATGATAACGATTCATGATCTGACATATTCGCCGTCCTTTACATTATTATTGTATGAGACGAATCCCCTTGGTAAGATTATTCTCATTATACCCACCCGACACTATCCCGGATGAATATCCCTTCTTTTACCACATTTCGAATTATAGAAATATACTTTGAAAATGTCAATGTTTTTTCAGGCAATAAAGAGTATCCAATAAAAAAACGCCGGAAAAGTAAAATCCGGCGTTTGGAATCGAATCGTATTTAAAACAAAATTTAATGTAATAAAATCATCTTTCGCGTCTGTATAAATGAACCTATTTTTAACTGGTAAAAATAGATTCCGCTGGCCAGATTTTTCGCCCGGAAATGCAATTGATATCGGCCCGGTTTCTGCCGTTCATCGACCACCTTTTTTACCAGCTGCCCCAGGGCATTGTAAACTTTCAGTTGAACCCGCCCGCCCCGGTTGATGTCATAGGCAATGGTAGTCGAAGGATTGCCCCGGAAGGGCTGGCTTTCGCCAAAAGGATTCGGGTAATTGGCATATAATTGCGCCGTCTGCGGTAGATTTTCGGGGCTGTCCCCGATGCCGGTTGTATATGCCCCTTCATAAGCACCCATATCGATGCGGCCGTTCTGAACGCGGCTATTGCCGGCAATATCCGTTTCCGGCACCCAAATATCGGCGGAATCCGGTGCTCCGGCGTCTAAACAAGGGGAATTTTCCCCGAGTCTGTAGGGTTCAACATCTGCTTCCGAAAAAAGGGGATCCAGGGCCATATTGTTGGAGTAAGTCAAACTTTCAACCGGACCGACAAAGCCACTGCTGTCCCCCTGGATATCACAATATTGAAACTCTCCCTCAGTTCCTGTTCCGAAGAAATAGACCTCATTGCCGCTGGAATCGGCTGTATTGTTCCAGAGGATAGAATTGGCTAATCCGGCCGAGGAACTGAAGGTGATATACATGGCTCCGCCGAACAGGTGAGCGTTATTGTCACTGATCGTACAATTTGTTAGCTCGATACCAGAATACGTCGTAGAAATAGCCCCGCCGTATCCGGCTGTGTTTTGTACGTAAACATCGTTGTGGATATTGAGATTCGATTCCGAGGCATAAACGGCCCCACCGTTCTTTGTCGATTGATTATTTTCTATATAGTTACCGTTTAGAAAACCCCATGTACGATCCGCACAAAAAACCGCTCCCCCAAACGAAGCAGAGTTGGTCCTAAAGGTATTATTATTCAGTTCCAGTGAAGTACCACTGGAAAATATTGCCCCGCCATGGGTAGCGTTATTGTTGACAAAAGTATTGTTTTCTATTTCATGTTCACCGTCTTCCGAATGAAAAGCCCCACCCTGCTTTCCCCGGTTATGAGTAAAAAGAGAATGCCGCACCTGCAAATGTTGATAATCGATCGAGCTAATGGCTCCGTTATAAAGCGAGTCTTCAGGAAAAGTCGGATTAGCATATTCCAGACGGCAATACTCGATATACGAAGTATCCGGGTTATAGCCGATCGGTTTAAAATAAATGCCCTGCCATCCGCTATCCTGTTTGGCCGCAGTAAAAATGATGCTGTCGGTGGGAGTGCCCCTGGCGCTTAAAGTCCCCTGTATATGCAATGAATGGTGACCCGTAAAGAACACAACCGCCCCCGGCTCTATAGTTAAGCGGACCCCGGAAGATACATAGACATCCCCGGAGATATAGATGGTATCCCCGGCCGACCAGGTCGTATCGCTGGTAATATCTCCTGTTTCAGTCACATTTACGGTAACATGATAGCTATAAAGAGTCAGCAATGGCAGACTATCGTTCGTCATTTTACAGCCATAGAGCCCGGTATCTTTTCTTTGCAGATCGGAAAGTCGCAAAACGCTATCCGTTAAACCGGCGATATCTTGGCCGTCCTTCTGCCATTGATAGTGGGTGACCGTGCCCCCTGCATTCTGAGAGATACGCAGAGAATCGCCGACGGCTTTCCAGAGTGTATCTGCCCGGCCGATCGCCGCCTGTCCGCCATAGCTAAAACTGGTCAGGGATTGCGAATGGGTCTGGGGCTCCAGATCGGCAAATGTTAACCGATTAGATTGAACGTTCAAATAGGTAAGATTGGGTAAAGCGGAAAAATCCGGTAAATGATTCAACTGATTTGCCCAAAAGTCAAGATAATGCAGCCCGGTAAGCCGGGTAAGCGCTTCAGGCACCGCACCGTTAAAATTATTGCCCCCTATTTTAAAAGTTCTTAGTGACGTCAAACTATCCAATCCGGCCGGAATGGTTCCGGTAAAACCGTTGTTATCCAGATAAAGATCAACCAGATTAACCAAATTGCCCAGGCTATCCGAGATTGTACCGCTTAATTGATTATTATTCAAATACAGGTATTTCAGTTTGGTCAACCTCCAAAATTCGGGAGGAATGCTACCGGTCAATTGATTAAGATTAAGCTTCAGATAGGTCAGATTGGTCAGATTACCGATCGATGCCGGAATCCCCCCGGTAAGCTGGTTAAATCCCAGGCCCAGATGAGTCAAATTTGTTAAATTACCAATCTCTTCGGGAATGGTTCCGGTGAGATGATTGCTATATAATAATAATCTTTGTAACTGGGTCATGGTGGTCAGAAATACAGGGAAATCGCCTTCCAACTCATTAGCATGGAGATACAATACCTTCAGATGGCTTAAATTGGCAATCGACGCGGGGATGGTACCGGTAAGGTCATTGATGCTTAGATATAAAGCACTTAGCTCTTTTAAGCTATCGATACCTGCGGGAATGGTTCCACTTAACTGGTTATTGTTTAAGTATAAAACGGTTAATTGACTTAAGCCCAGAAGACTTCGGGGGATTTCACCGCTCAGTTTATTAAATTGTAACGCGAGAGAAGTCAACTCCTTAAGATTGCCGATTTCATCGGGAATGTTCCCTGTTAAATTGGAATTAGCGGAAATTTCCATTGATGTTAACGCCGACAAATCACCCAACTGCGGAGGCAGATGTCCGTTTAGTTGATTGCCGTATAGATGTATTTGGGTTACCCTGTCACCGCTGACGGTAATCCCGTACCAATTGGAAACGCTCTGGTTTAAATCCCAGGTATTTTTCCAGTTGGCTCCGTCGGTACTGTCATACAAGGCCACCAAAGCCAGCGAATCACTTCGTACGATCTGAGCCCGTGAACTAAAAACGATCCCTGAAAACATTAGCAATAAAATCGATAACACTTTTACCCGATGCATAAATCCTCCTTAATTTCAATTAATGGCATACGTATATTTTGCTGAAAAGAAACTTTTTAAAGATCGAATAAAGAATAGATACAGGATAGACTATTCATCTATCGTCTTAATTGACAGTATCTTTAGGATACTGCGAACGACTATCGGTTTACCTCACCCATATTCCTATATTTGATTAAAAATAACACATTCCATCGATCTGTTTATTTCCTTACGGGATATTATTCACCCGATGGTAGTTAAAAAGGATAGGAAACGGTTATGTATCCTGTACAGTACGGAATACATTTTTCAATACCTATTCATCAGAAACGCGGATTAAACGATGAGGAATAATTCATGGGGACCCTAATGCCCGAGGGAGATGCTCTAAAAAAAGCCGTTCGATGGATTTCCGAATATTTAAAAACCAAAGAATATGAATCAATCGACAATATTATCAACGAAGCCGTATTCAGGTTTGATCTCAATCCGAAAGAATCCCTGTTTCTTTACAATCTTTATCAGAAGTCTAAAAATAAGGATGAACAATAAGGGAAATTTACCGAAAACCCGGTTTCAAGTTCGGGGTTCTTTTATATTGATGAAAAAAGGGGGAACCAGGCGGTGCTCTTCCCTTTAACCCTTCCCGGATTTTAAATTTATCTTATCGGACTTTGTCCCGAAGATCGGTATTTCGGAACTGATCATGCCCAAAACAATGAGCAGACCGCCGATCCATCCGCTTAAGGTAAGAGATTCACCAGCAATTAAGAAAGCGAAAAGAGCGGCAAAGACCGGTTCCATGGCAAAAATCAGCGCCGTGCGGGCCGTTGTGGTGAAACGCTGCATGGAAGTTTGCATGAGGAAAGTATAAACCGTTCCGAACAGACCGAGATAAATTAAAACCGCCAGAACGTTAAACGTAATATGGGGCCATCCATATGTTCCAAACGGCAGGGCCAGCATGGTTAACAAAGAGACTACCGTAAGCTCCACCGCCGTAAGCAAATAGACATTGTGCTGTAGAGCGAAGCGCCCGGTGTAGATGACATGAAAAGCTACAGATACGGCACAAATCAGGACCAGGCCGTCACCTTTGTTCCAGTGAAAGGGGTTGGCGCCGGTCAACAGCAATAACCCCGTTACCGCCAGTACGATCCCTGTTAAAACAGTAGCCGCCGGACGATATTTAAAAAAGATAAATCCGAATATAGGGACCAAAATCACGGATAGACCGGTAATAAATCCGGCATTGGATGCACTGGTAAACTGAATCCCCCACATTTGAAAGAAATACGAAAAATACAACAAGACACCCAAAATAGCCCCGTGTAGAATCAGGGTACGATTCAGCTCCCGAACATAGCGCAGAGCATACAGGTCCAGAAAAAGGGCGGCAATGGTCAGGCGAATAAAGAGATAGACCGGAAGCGGCACATGAACCAAAGTGAGTTTGGAAAGAATAAAGGTGGTGCCCCAAAAAAGGGTCACCGAAAGTAACCCGATATCTGCTTTTGTACGTGAAATACCCAAAAAGACTCTTTCCTATACTTATCTGACTTTTAATTTAAACTCAAAAGGAATCCCTTGCCAGTGGGTTAAAAACATGGCAAAAATATATATCGGCCTTGATTTGTCTTAAAAAAATTGGTATTTATGGCTTCACTTCATGAAATATGTGAGGAATTCGGCTCCATGGCCGTACAAGTTGAAAAAGTCTATCTGGAAAATCCTCAGCCGCGCCTCATCAGCAAAGCCGTGGAAATATTAAAGAATGGCGGTATTATCGTTTATCCGACGGACACCATTTACGGGCTGGGCGTGGATCTTTTCAACAAATCGGCCATGGAACGCGTGTTACGCATCAAACAGGCCTCCAATCAGAAATTAATGAGCTTCGTTTGTCCCGACTTAAAGGATATCGCCCGCTGGGCCATCGTCTCCGATGATGCCTATCGGGTGATGCGCCGGGTTTTACCCGGACCTTATACTTTTGTGCTGCGTGCTTCGCGGGAAATTCCCAAAATTGTTCTGCAAAAGAGGAAAACGGTCGGGATTCGTATCCCGGACTGTAATGTAACCAGGGCCTTGCTGGCCGAGATGGGTCGGCCTTTCTTAAGCGTCAGCGTTCCCCAGGGCTCGGACGGATATTACACCGATCCTCTGGAAATTGCAGAGAATTATTTTAACGAAATCGACCTGATCATGGATGCGGGCGTCATGTTCAACCAACCTTCCACGGTAGTTGATTTTTCCGGAAACGAACCGGCCATACTCCGCGAAGGAGCCGGCGATTTAAGCATGCTGTATTATTAATTTTGTATTTTATAAAATGTTCTAAAAACATCCTCCGTAGAGGACTGAGTCCCGGTACAAGACACCCGAACAAATCTTAGTCGGGAAGATCAAAATCCTTTTGGGCCAATTCGGAAATATATTGTCCGATACTTAAAGAAGCCGTGGCAGCGGGTGAAGGCGCATTGAGAACATGAATCATATTTTCACCCTCCACAACCCTGAAATCATCCACCAGGGCACCGCTCTTTTCAAGAGCCTGAGCCCGGATTCCCGCACCGCCCGGTTCAATATCTTCTCCTTCGATATCCGGAATCAGGCGCTGCAGAGCATGGACAAAGGCCGCTTTATTATAGGAACGGTAAAATTCACCTAACCCCATGCGCATATATTTTGATGCTAATTTCAAAAAACCGCTGTAGGTAAACGTTTGCCAGGTATCTTTAAGAGAAAAACTGAATTTTGTATAGCCTTCCCTCTTAAAGGCCAGCACGGCATTGGGTCCCGCTTCGACCCCGCCGTGAATCATACGCGTGAAATGAACGCCCAGAAAAGGAAAAGCCGGATCAGGAACGGGATAGATTAAATTTTTAACCAGGTGGTATTTCCGCGGTTTGAGTTTGTAATACTCTCCGCGAAAAGGAACAATACGCAGACCCGGCTCGATTCCGCACTTAATAGCCACCCGGTCGGATTGCAGACCGGCACAATTGATTAAATGTTTACTGTGAATGGATCCCCGGTTCGTTTCCAGGACCAGCTCGCCGCTATCATTTTGTAAATTTTCGAAGCGGGTATTAAGCAATACTTCATTTCCTGCCTGCCGAATAAGATGGGCATAAACAGCGGCCACATCATTATAATCCACAATACCTGTCTCCGGCACAAAAAGACCGTCAATGCCGGTTACATGCGGCTCATACTCTTTAAGTTCTTCACCTTTCAGACGTTTTAAACCTTGCAGCCCGTTGGCCAAACCCCGCTGTTCCAGGTCATTCAGATATGGAATCTCTTTGGGGTCTGTGGCTACCACCAGCTTACCGCAGCGATCGTGGGCAATATGATGCTCTTCACAGAAACGATACAAAGCCTGGCGACCCCGGACGCAATTTTGCGCTTTTAGCGATCCCGGTTTATAATACAGCCCGGAATGGATTACACCGCTGTTATTACCTGTCTGGTGTCGGGCGATTTTTCCTTCACTCTCTATAACGGCAATTTTGAGTTTTTTATTTTTGGAAAGCGTTAAGGCGGTGGCCAATCCGACGATCCCCGCTCCAATTACCACAATATCATAGCTTTTCATGTATCTTGTTCCTGAGAAAAGGTGCTGTTCCGGTTTTTACGAAATATTCTTTGCCTTATGAGTGTAACCATTTCTGAACTTCTTCTATCGGTCGGTCTTCTATGATGTCATCCGGAAAGCGCAAATAGACTCGTTCCCTGAAAATATCGATGCGATCAATAAACGCCGTACCCTGAGGTGTCTTAATTTTTGTTTCGAGAGGAGGATATTTTTTAACCGCTTCTTCATAAAACTCTTTTTCGAATAACAAGCAGCATTTCAACCGGCCGCAAATACCCGTTAATTTTCCCGGATTCAGAGGCAGATGCTGTTCTTTAGCATATTGGGTGGAAATCGGTTCGAAGTTTTCCATAAAGGTGGTACAGCACAAAGGTTTCCCACAGACTCCCAGGCCGCCCAAACGCCGGGCTTCGTCCCGAACGCCAATTTGGCGCAGTTCGATACGCGTGCGATACTTTGCGGCCAAATCTTTAACCAGCTGCCGGAAATCGACCCGTTTTTCGCTGGTAAAATAAAAAGTCAGTTTATTCTTATCGAACTGATATTCCACATCCACCAATTTCATTTGCAGATTATGCTTGCCGATCTTCTCCCGGCCCACGGCGAAGGCTTTTAGTTCCAGTTCACGATTTTCCTGAAGCTTCAGCAGATCTTCTTCCACTGCTTTGCGAATCAGATTCTTCGGTTCGCCCTTAATCCTGGACAAGGCAACCAAACGGCCGATTTTGCTCACCCGTCCCAGATCGATGCCCTTATCGGCTTCAACGATCACATAGTCACCCGGTTTGACCTTTATCTCCTTCGGGTTAAAATAAGGAACCCGTTTATTCCCTTTAAAAGATACTTCCAAAATCTCTGGCGTCATACCGCCTCCTTAGATGTCGGTTGAATCGTAAGCTTTTCATGCATGTCAATTGCCAGACTGGTAAGGGTCAGGGCCGGATGACCGTTCATCGTGATTTGCCGGGCGGCCTCTTCTACCCGCTCGATGATTTTTCTTAAATCGGCGCCTAAATAATAATCGCTGAATTTAGCAATGGCCTCTTCAAAGTCCAGATTTAAAAGTTGGGCTTTAGTACCGAGAATCTGGACGTGCAGGGCATCCTGTAACCACAAGACCAGTAAATCCAGAATTTCCAGGATATAATTTTTATCCCGTTTTTGGGTGATGCGATCGATGATCTGAGCTGTTAAGAACATATTTCCCGAAGCCAGCGCTTTAAGAAATTCGTACACCACTTCTCTTTGCTGTTGATAGGCACTGTGCAGCAGACGATATACTTTTTTCAGATTAAAACGCGAAATGCGGATCAGTACATCGAGGTCCTGATCAACCGTTTGGTAGCGGTTAATAATCTCTTTCATCTGTTGCCCGGAAAATTCCGGGAAGTAAACCGACTGGCAGCGGGATCGAATCGTGTCAAGTAAATTATGATAATCTCTGGTAATCAAAATAATGATTAAATTTTCCGGAGGCTCCTCCAACAGCTTCAGGAAAGAATTGGAAGCCTCCCTGGCCATATATTCCGCACCGGCAATAATAAAAAAACGCTTTCTTGCTTCAAACGGAGCATAGGTCGCCTCCCGTTTCAGTTCGCGTATTTTTTCGATGGCTATGTTTTTATGCCCAACCACATCGGTAGGCGAATAAGGATTTTCAGCCTTTGCTCTAAAGAGTTCCTTAAGCTCGGTGGCTTTGGTACGGCTGGTTACCGGAAAAAGGACTTTAACGTCCGGGTGATTTAAGTGGTTGATTTTGGTACAGGAGGCACATTGGTTGCAGGGCCGGCGGTCTTCGGCTTCACAGTTCAGCGCTTTAGCCAGTTCCAGAGCAAACGCTTCCTTCCCCCGCCCCTCCTCTCCATAGAAGATAAAGGCATGAGCCAGACGCTCATGTTCAATGCTGTGAACAAAAAAATCCTTGATGCGATCCTGGATGACCGCTGCGGGAAAATATTCCATCTATATTAAAAACGATATTCCAATTTAGTGCGAATGTAAGAATATAATGAAAAAATAAGCTGGAATAAAGGAGCATTTGATTTTAATCGAGGTTTACTCTTCGTCCGGGTAACGTTTGGCAATAGACTGAATAACATCCTGAATCTCGAAAAAGATATCAACGAGCTGAGGTTCGAATTGCTTGCCCCGTTCCTCACGGATAGTTTGCAATACTTTATCCTGATCCCAGGCTTCCTTGTAAACCCGGCGCGAACTCAGGGCATCATACACATCGGCAATGGCCACGATCCGGCCGAAGAGCGGAATTTCTTCTTCCCGCTTTCCTCTGGCCTGACCCTCTTCCGTTTCGTATCCGGCTAAAGGCCGGCCGCTAAAAATATCCACATGCCCGGGATACCCTTTACCGTCCCACCGCTCATGGTGATTCAGGGCTACCTGTGCCGAAAAATCGTCGAAATTGGAACGGGCATCTTTAAATAAACGGGCGCCGATCAGAGTATGTTGTTTCATGATGGCGAATTCCTGCTCTGTAAAACGGCCCGGTTTTTTTAAAATCAGGTCGGAGATACCCACTTTACCCACATCATGCAGCATGGCTGCCAGCCGCAAAGTATCCCGTTGTTTATCGATCTCTTCCTTATCCATCTTCTGTTTTTTGGCATAGGCTTCGAATATTTCCACGGCATAGGAAGCCACGCGGTTAACGTGGGGACCGGTTTCTTTGGGATCGCGCAATTCCGCCATACTGATCATGCGCATGATCGTGGTACGAGTCATCTGAGCCCGTTCGATGGCATTAGCCGCGTAAATGGACAGATGGCGCACAATGGGTTCATCCTGAGCCTGAAAGGGAATGATCCTGCCCCGATCGTCCTGGGCATTAATCAGTTGCAGAACACCTATGATTTCGCCGCGACTGTTTTTCATGGGCAGAGTCAACAAAGATTGAGTATGATATCCGCTGAGTTTATCATAGCTGCCATCGAAGGAGAAAGGACGATCGGAAGAAATCCGGTACGCATCGGGTATATTAAGTATGGCTCCGTTGTTAGCCACATAACCGGCAATGGATTTATTGGAAATGGGCATACTGAAGGTGGTATAGATTAACTTTTTACCCGGTTCCAGCCTTTTTTGCATGGAAGCGTTCTGAGCATAACTGAAATGAAGCGTATCATCTTCTTTAATATATATCGACCCGGCATCGGCCTGCATCAGAAAGCGGGCTTCGCTGAGGATTTTTTCCAGCAACAGGTCCAGATCGGCCACCTGACTTATTTCCACTCCGAATTCAATCAATCTGGCTAACTTTTGTTTTCGTTCCAACATAGACGTATCCTATCAGACTCTGAGTTTGGCAAAGAAGCGGATTATTTAAATTTTTTCCGGTTGATTCTTTACCTTCTATCTCCTGTTTCGACATCTATTTCGTAAGGTTTAAAAAGAAATTATTAATGGGAAAATTCCGTTCGTTGCTAAAATTAACATATTGACAGCATATAAAGTATTGCTTATATTGCATGCCTTATTTATGAGAACATCCGGTCCGGTAGTTCAATTTGGTTAGAGCATCTGCCTGTCACGCAGAAAGTTGCGAGTTCGAGTCTCGTCCGGACCGCTGAAAAGGAATTCACACATTGAGTTCCTTTTTTTCGTCATACAGAGATTATTAAACAAATAAGGAACGCAGAAAGTTGTCCTTAAATCATCACGAAGTGATGTAATATGAGTAACCACAGGCGAAGCCTGTGGGCAAGATACAACCGAATAAGGTTACCGCAAAGCGGTAAAATAAACCGGGCCTTTCAATGTATAGGGTATCCTATTTCGTTAGAATGCTCTGTGTTCCAAATTCGACGCTTTCAGCGTCATGCTCGCTTTTACCGATTTACCACAGGCTCCGCTCCTGCCCGGCGGCTGACGGGTGTGGCTACTTATATTCGTATCCTTCGGATACTTTTATTTTTAAATACAAGATGAACGAAAAAATAAAAAATTGTTTAAATCCTTTTATCGGCCCCCAGTTAATATACGGCTTCACAAGAAACACGATAGAGCCAAAAAATTAAATCGTTATTATATCGGTTATACCCATGACCTTGAAAAACGATTAATAAGACACAATGCTGCTTGGGGTAAATACACAAAACGGGGAATCCCATGGGTACTGGTCTATACGGAAGCTTTCCCTTCAAAATCCGTTGCTATAAAAAGAGAACGGGAAATCAATGATCTGAATCGATTCAATTTGATACGGATAGTTCCCTGCAATCCGTTATTGCGGAATCAGGTCGAACGGACCAATTGATTCTCTTTTGCACACAGCCTCTTTTTCTCCGGCAAATATTATCCTGATTTTAGCTTAAAATCAAATTTCCTGCGATCATGGATATTATGCGCTATAATTTTACTGTGGGCGTTGTACCCTATTTCTGCTCTTGCTTTCCTAAATTGAATGGGCTGATCCTTTGTTCAATCTCATCCGAGAATCGATACCAACGTTGAATGGTGTTTTCAAGAAAAAAATAATGGGCTATATACAAAAGGAGCATGATTAAAAACAGGGTCGTTAAGATAAGTGCCGCTATATTAGGTTTCATAACGGAAATGATTAGTGCAATCATTAGAAAAACACCGAACGCTATGGTGACCAGAAGATGAACAAGCCGTTCGTGCTGCATATATGCAATCATTTTTTCATGTTTCTCTTTTAAATCCTGCCAATTTATCCCTTCAGGGTTTAAAACTAACTGCTTGCTGATAAATGCCTCATGCTCTTTCATGTACTTTTTAATTTTCATTACTTTATTCCTCTATAAATCACCCAAATTTCCTTTATTATAATTTGTCCAAAATTTCATATCTAATCAAATGGAGTCCCCTTAGTCAACCCCACTAAGGCTACGACCGTTTCTTTTTATGGAAAATATTATGAATTCCCGATCATGTTGGGAATGACATTACGCGATTGATCTCACATTTTCACCCATTCTCATTATCCCCGGGATAAAATATACCATAACTGTCTTTATTTTATATTATCGATCCAAAAGATCACCGAATCTCATAACAAATAGCAATATTATTAGGATATTGATATAGATCCCTCATGAGCAGAGAATCTATTGGCAATTAATCGAAACAATAGATTCGGTCCTGATAAATTTAACTCTTAAAGTATTGCCAACATTTGTAATTTTTTATACATTTCGGCCGTTAGAATTTTTCCCGTTAAGATCGGTGCGGAACAAATGAATTATTTATTCTTTGAAGAGGGCCGGATCATATGGAAAAAGATAAAAATTCAAAAAACTATTTTCTGTTCCTTTATTGGAACCCGGAGGATAAACGGGTCTTTGTCCCCAAACGGTTGGGCTTCGGATGGACGATAAATTTTGCGAATCCTTATTCAATTATCGCTTTAATTCTTATTATACTCCTTATTTCCGTACTACCTAAATTATTCTAATCGACGACACAGATGTTTCTGAAATATAACAAATAAGGATCCGATTTGAGCATCCTGTATACTCTGCTCTATTTAATCATTAGTATTGCCTTTAGTATATTCGCCGGTTATCTAACCCTGCATCTGATCAAGACACTTCTTAATGGCCAATATCTTTTATTCGGAATGGGTATCTTTTTTTTGGGTATCGGGCTTCACAGTCTCATTGCTCTGCCGGCCGCTATTTTTATGCACGGGTTCAAAATATTGTTTTACGAAGTTCATAATTCCGGCCCGCATTATCAAATTTGGGAATTATTATATTACGCAGTCGCAGCCGGGATAGGTCAGGAATTGTCTAAAGGAATTCCTCTTTGGATGGAACTGAGAAGAACCGAGAACCAGACGCCCGAACATCCTCTTTTCCGGTTGGGTATCAATATCGGTCTGGGCTTCTCTCTGAGTGAAATTATTCTTATCGCCATCACCGACTGGCAGCCCGTTATGACGGATTTGAATTTCTTCAATCTCTTCTGGGCGAGCCTGGAGCGATTTTCCGCAACGCTTTTTCACATGGCCACTGCCGGTTTGATTGCTTATGGTATAGAAAAAAATAAAACAAAATCTTTTCTTACTTTGTGTATCCTGCTCCATACCACCATCAACTTTTCGGCCGGTATCTTAAATGAATATCCGCTCCTGTCCACACCATCTACGGAACTGTTTTTATTCATATTCTCTTTATTAGTACTGATTAGCAGTCTTTTACTGACAAGAAAAAACGTAGGTTCCGCCTTGCTGGAAAAAGAATGAAGAGGCCCGGGATTTTAATGAATACTTGCCTGACGGATCATCTTTTAAACAAGAGCTTCTTTAAACTTTCAGCCGGGGAGAAGGTCCCCTGATTCGAAATTTCAATCCGGGTAAAAAAAATTTTCTTCATTATTTTTAGCATTGATTTTTACATTCCTGCACAATCAAAAAATATGACCGGTTGTCAAACAAATTCCGCAACTTTACGCAGAATAGAAAATGAAGTCGGCCGTTGAGGAAGACGAATTTGTATATCCATTCCCCCTCCGTGCGCCACTGTAACCGGTTGTCCGTCGATATCAAACATTTCTTCGACCTTAAATGAGATTATTTTATCGGGCATAACCAATTCCATGGGATCACCCTTTTCAAAACGATTCCGCACACGGACTCTCGCCAGGCGGCGATCTTCATCCCACTCATCCACTAAAGCTGCAAAGAGACGGCTTTGATAAGTGGAATGGCTTTCTTCATAATTCTGTCCTTCACTATGGGGATTGCGTTCCAGGAATCCGCTAATATAGCCTCGGTTGGCCACAGAATAAACTTCACGGGTCAACGGTTCGGGAACCTGTCCATCCTGCATATAAGCATCAATGGCCAGACGATAGGCGCGGGTAATCATACTCACATAATAGGCCGATTTTGTCCGCCCTTCTATCTTCAGGCTGTCGATTCCGGCCTCGATCAACTCGTTTAAAATATGAATGGTGCTCAAATCTTTGGCATTCATAATATAGGTGCCATGTTCGTCTTCATCCACAGCCATTAGTTCTCCGGGCCGGTCGGTTTCTTCCAAATAGTAATTTCCCTTAATAGGATGATAAAGGTCGCGCTCATTCTGCAGACTTTCCGGTTCACTATACACGTTGTATTGCCAACGACAGGCATTGGTGCAGGTGCCCTGATTGGCATCCCGGTGGGTAAAATAATTAGACAATAGACAACGGCCCGAATAAGCGATACATATGGCCCCATGGATAAACGTTTCCAGCTCCATCTCGGGATTATGCTGTCGGATTTCGATGATCTCCTCGATGCTCAGTTCTCTGCTGAGAATGATGCGTTTCAAACCCATTCTCTGCCAGAATCGTACCGTCTGCCAGTTAATGGTATTGGCCTGTGTGGAAAGATGAATATCCAGCTCCGGATAACGTTCCCTGACCACCATAATCATTCCCGGATCGGCCATAATAAGCCCGTCGGGTTTGAGATCGGCCACCACGGCCAGCATGCGCTCGAATGATTCTATTTTACGGTTGTGGGGGAAAATATTCATAGTGAGATAGATGCGTTTATTCCGGCCCTGCACATATTGAATAGCCTCTCTGAGATTTTTTTGCGTAAAATCATTTTCCCGGGCCCTAAGAGAAAAACGGGGGACACCGGCATAAACGGCATCCGCTCCATAGGCCAGGGCATACTTCATTTTTTCTATGGTACCGGCCGGTGCTAATAATTCCGGTTTTTTAACAGACATATGGTTTCCTACGTTTTATTAAATATTTTGAACGCTAAAATTAGCATGATTCGAAGGGGGATTCAAATATTCTTCTTTAAATTTCTTTGAAGAAGAGTGGATTTATCTCTATATTCCCGCCCTGTACTACTAAAGATGACGATTATGTTACAATTTTTTCTTGAGCACTGGATTGAAATTTTCGGATATTTCGGTTCGATTTTGGTGGCCGTTTCACTAATGATGCGCTCTATTAAATACCTACGCTGGATAAATCTCATCGGAGCGGCTATTTTTTCTGTATACGGCTTACTGGTTCATGCTTTACCGGTTTTTATTCTGAACGGTTTTATCGCTCTGGTGGATATTTACTATCTACTGCAGATGTATCGAATTCGGGACTATTTCGAACTGCTGACCATTACCAATCCCGACAACCGTTTCTTAAAACGCTTTCTTGATTTTCACCGTAACGATATTCGACACTTTTTCCCCTCATTCGACTTCGATATAAAAGCATCCTGTCAGATTATTTTCATTTTACGAAATATGATGCCGGTGGGCCTATTCATTGTCGAGCCGAAATCCGAAGAAGAATGCCTTATCCATCTCGACTATATCATCCCCAGCTACCGGGATTTGCAAAACGCCCATTACCTTTACAACCGGCAACATGAACTGTTTCAGCTTTGCAAGGGGAAATATTTTATTGCCTGCTCCAGAGTAGCCGCCCATGTTAAATATTTGAAGGATGTCGGTTTCGAACCATTTCCGAAGAGGGGAGCAGACTGTTTTAGAATGAAGAAAATTTAACAAAGCCGCGAAACAGAGCGGCTTTGCTATAAATCAGGGGGATTATACCAACGGCCCTGCCTGGCGTACGGCATCATCCACATATTCCTCATATTCCCTGAAATGTTCTTTAAAACGGGCGGCCAGCTCTTTCGCCTTCTGATCGTAGGCCTCTTTATCCTGCCAGGTATTGCGAGGCATAAGTATTTCAGACGGAACACCGGCGCAGGATTTGGGAACGCTCAAACCGAAGACGGGGTCCGTTTCGAATTCCACCTTATCCAGTTTTCCTTCCAGGGCGCTGTTCAGCAGAGTACGCGTATTCTTAATCGATATGCGCTGCCCCACTCCGTAAGGTCCCCCTGTCCAGCCCGTATTAACCAGCCAGCAGTTAACACCGTGTTTTTCAATCTTTTCTCCCAATAATTTGGCATACACACTGGGATGCTTCGGCATAAACGGTGCCCCAAAGCAAGTACTGAAAGTGGCTTGCGGTTCGGTAATTCCCCGTTCCGTACCGGCTACTTTGGCCGTATAGCCCAACAGAAATTGGTACATGGCCTGCTCTTTGGTTAATCGCGAAATGGGTGGCAAGACTCCGAAGGCATCGGCCGTTAAGAAAATAATATTCTGCGGATTGTCCCCCATACCCTGAGGAATAATATTGTCCAGATGGGTAATCGGATAGGAGGCCCGGGTATTTTCCGTAAATGTATCATCGTTCAAATCCGGGCGACGCGTATAGGACTCTATGGCCACATTTTCCAATACAGTTCCGAATTTACGTGTAGTAGCATAAATAGCGGGTTCGGCTTCTTCGGAGAGGCGGATCACCTTGGCATAACATCCGCCTTCAAAATTGAAGACTCCCTGCTCGCTCCAGCCGTGTTCATCATCGCCGATTAAAGCCCGCTCCGGATCGGCTGAAAGGGTCGTTTTTCCTGTTCCGGAAAGACCGAAAAAAACCGCGGTATCTCCCTTTTTACCCACATTGGCACTGCAATGCATGGGTAGCACATTTTGTTCGGGTAATAAATAATTCATTAAGGTAAAAGCCGATTTTTTAATTTCACCGGCATAACTCGTTCCGCCGATCAGGATCAGTTTTCTGGCAAAATTTACTAAAATAAAAGCTTCCGAATTGGTGCCGTCCATTTCGGGCATGGCATGAAATTTAGGAAGGTCGATAATGGTATATTCCGGAATATGATTACGTAATTCATCTCGATCGGTGATACGAATAAACATATTTCGTACAAATAAAGAATGCCAGGCATATTCGGTAATCACCCGTATAGGAAGGCGGAAGTCAGGATCCGCTCCTGCATAGCAATCCTGGATAAAAATATCATTGCCCTGTAAATAGGCCAGCATACGCAACCAGATCAAATCGAATTTTTCTTCATCAATGGGCCGATTGACCTCTCCCCACCAAACCGTTTTTTCCGAGTGGGGCTCCCGCACAATAAATTTGTCTTTCGGAGAACGTCCCGTATAGGCTCCCGTTCGGACAACCATCGGCCCCAAATGGGCCAGAAGGCCTTCTCTACGACGAATTACCTGTTCATAAAGAGCGGGAGTGGTTAAATTCCAATAGGCATTGTTCAAATTCTCGATTTTTAAATAATCCAGTCCAAATTCGCCCGGAATTTCATGATGTGAATTCATACGCTCCTCCACGATGTTTATTGATATGTACCTGCTTCAACGTACTATCGTAACAAAAATATCCCATTCTTCCTAATTTAATTCAGCCCTTTTTGTTACCATCAAAAAAATTGTGTAAATTCCTTAAAAGAGTTACACGATGCATATTTTTTAATTTAGCGGCTGTCCCATTCAGGAGCAACTATGAAGAAGAAAACAGGCCTTTTTTTAATCATCATCATCCTCGGTTCTTGTGCTTATTTCAAAAAACCTTCATTCCCGGTTGAACAATTGCATTATCCCGATAGTCTTCATGTCGTTTTGCGAAGCGATTGGGGCTGGAAACCGTTGACCGGAACGATTCCGGAGCACCGGATCAAACGGATTACCATCCATCATGGCGGCGTCGATTTCAATCGGGATGAAGACCCCGTCCAATATATCCGACACCTGCAGGACTGGAGCCGGGCCAAAAAAAATTGGATCGATATCCCTTACCATTTTATGATCGACTTAGACGGACGGATTTACGAAGCCCGTCCTATCAACTATCCCGGAGATACAAACACCACTTACAACCCCAGAGGTCATGCCCTGATCTGCGTGATGGGTAATTACGAGCATCAAATAATCAACCGCAAGCAACTAACCGCCGTTGTTGATTTATGTGCCTATTTAGCCGAGCACTTTCATGTACCTCCTTCGCAGATAAAGGGACATAAGGATTACGCCGAAACGCTCTGCCCCGGAAAAAATTTGTATCTTTATATCCGGAACGGGTATATCCAAAACAAGGTAAAAGAGATTCTAAACAGGGAAAATAAGAACCACCAGAAACGACAATAAAAAGCGGAAGCATTCTGGCTTATGGCGGCAATAGACAGCCATTTCAAAAATCATATTTTTGCCGTAACGGGTTCCCTTATCCTTTTATTGCTAATCGGAATGATCGGTTATGAGTACTTTGCAGGATGGAATTGGTTTGATGCACTTTACATGACCTTTATTTCCATCTCGACCGTCGGCTACCAGGAAATCGCTCCCCTGAATCATAGTGGACGATTTTTCACCATGTTCATTATCCTGGCCGGGATGATAGTCATCGCGATGCTTTCCGCAACAGTAACCTCCTGGTTTGTCCGTAACGAACTTTTATTAAGAAGGAAACACCAGAAGATGAAAAAGAGAATCAGCAATTTGAGAGACCACACTATTTTATGTGGGGCCGGCGATACGGGTAAAACCATTATTTCCGAATTTATCCGGGCAAAGGCTCCTTTTGTGGTCATCGAAGAAAGTTCACAGATCATAAACGATTTATCAGAACACTACCCGGACATTCTCATTGTTCAGGGGGATGCTACCAAAGATGAAAACCTGATCGAAGCCAATATTGCCAATGCTTCGGCAGTGATTGCCGCTCTTTCGATTGATGCCGATAATCTCTTTGTAGTGGTTTCTGCCCGCGCTCTTAATCCTCAGGTCCACATCATCTCCCGCGCTGTTGAACCGAGTACGGAACATAAGCTTTATAATGCCGGTGCTAATTTCGTTATTTCTCCAAACCGGGTTGAGGGAATTCGAATGGCATCGGTTATCTTGCGCCCTGCCGTACTCAGTTTCCTGGAAGTAATCATGAACCGGGAAGGACTTTCTTTACGAATGGAAGAACTTGATATCCCCGAAAGTTCTCCTCTGCTTGACAAATCCCTAAAAGAAGTGCAAATTCCACAAAAAACAGGTTTAATTGTTTTAGCAGTCAAGCACGGCAAGGACTCCCCCTGGGAGTTTAATCCCAGCTCTCAAACGGTCTTACGAAAGAATGATCGGCTGATCGTCCTGGGGGAAACAGATAAAATCGAGAAATTGCATATACTGTTGAAAAGATAACTTAATTCCGGTTCCAAAACACGCAGCGTCTTTAGTAAAATTTATTGCGGTATAATCCCGCCGCAAATTGAAGGAAGCGCTTCGCGGCGGACTGTTGCGCCAGATTAATTGCCGGCATTTTTAATCAGTCAAACTTTCGGGCTTACCATGGATTTGAAACGTTGGCTAGTCATAATCCTGTTCGCAATGGGTTTCATCTTTTACGGGAAGGATTCTTTTGCCCAGGGCCCGTACATCTTCTTTAGACATCTGACCACTGAAGATGGTTTACCCTCTAAAAATATCAATACCATCATGCAGGACTCTTATGGTTTTATCTGGATCGGTACTTCAAAAGGATTGTGCAGATATGACGGTTCCGAAATGCTCACTATCCAATATAAGAATACGTTGTCTGTCATTCAAAGTCGATATGATCCTTCCTTACTTTATGTTGGTACGGGACAGGGCCTTTATTCTTTTGATCAAAACACGGGGATATTCTCTTCTCATCCCCTGGTTCTCAATGCAAAAATCCCCTTCACCCCTTCTATTTTCGCCCTATATGAAATTAATGATTCGACTCTCTGGATCGGCGGCATAACCGGGCTCTACAAATATAATATTCATACTGATGAATTAGTTCCGAATGTAGATTCGGGTGACAGTCTCTATATTCATGCTTTTATTTCCTGCATATTTGCGGATACGAAGGGCAGGCTCTGGATAGGTTCTACAAAAGGACTCTTCCGGTATAACAAAGAAACCCGGCAATTTGATCTTGTTCCCATTTCTTTTGTCAAGCATCCAGAAGTTTCTGTCAGGGATATATACGAATCCAAAGACGGTTCCTTCTGGATAGCAACTTACGGAAATGGTCTGTTAAAATTCAATCCCTCTACCTATGAATATCATGTTATTAAACAAAATTATCATGGCTTCCGGGCAGACCGAATAAGCTATTTAACTTCTGTAGATATGGACCGGCAAGGATACATTTGGGCCGGGACAAATGGAACGGGAATATTTAGCTATAACCCCCGACTACATCAATTTAACTATTTCCTGGCCTCCGAAAATAAAATTACGAGACCTAGCGAAAATGAAATTTTCTGTCTCTTGATTGATCGCAGCGGAGTTACCTGGATAGGGACACAGAGCCAGGGTATCGATATTTTTAAAAATTCTGCTATTCACTTTGAAAATTTTACTTCTTTTCAAATTAAAGGCCATCAGGAAAAAATCAACAATACCATTGCTTTTCATCAGGATGTTTTCGGTACTATTTGGATTGCATCAGCCAACAAGGGTTTATTCCAACTGGATTCTCTTAACCATGTAATTCGGCATTTTACGCATAACCCTGAAGACCCTTACAGCCTTGGAAATAATTTTATTTCCTCCATCACATCCGATGCTCATGGCAATCTATGGTTGGGAACTTTTACAAAGGGAATTGATTTTTTTGACCGTCAGAAGAATAAGTTTTATCATTTTAATGATATCCAAACCCTTTCTGATAAAAGGGCTAATAATCGTATTTCCGCTATACTATGTGATCATAATGGTTATATATGGTTTTCAACCAATAAAGGTAATCTCTCCCGCATGGACAGGAAGGGAAGATCTTATCGTTTTTATCGTTTAGCTCCCAAAGGAAATAAATCCGTAGTTAAGGCTTTTAATCTATTCGAAGATCATTCGCAACACCTCTGGGCAGGGACCAAGATAGGTCTCTTTCTATACGACCCGGTTACCGACAAATTCAATTCGGTTCCTCTTGATCCGAATGACAACCATCCTACAGTTGTTTCCATTTTTGAAGATAGCCATAATACTTTATTGATCGCTACAGAAGATAATATTTTCATTTATCATCCTAACTCAAAACGATTCTCTGCGATTTTTAAAAAAAGGGAACATAATTTCATCCGTATCCGGTTTGTAACCAAAGATCCCTATGACTATTTTTGGATAGGTGATGAGAAACAAATCGTCTCTTTTAAAAATAAAAAACAAATCATATATTATAATGAAATGGATGGTATTGAAAACCCGAAGGTTTATACCCGTGCTGTTCTTTCATCTAAGAACGGATATATTTATATGGGCACTTCCACCGGCTTCTTTTGTTTTAAACCTTCTGCCGATCATCTCGGCCTTCTACCCGAAATCAAAATTTCCAAATTTAAACATATTACTGAATCCTATATCAAGGATACACTGGATATTGCTACTGCCCTACCGGAGCAAAATACGGTTCTTCCTTATGATCGTTATACCCTGTTTTTTGATTTTACTTTACTCGATTTTTATTTCCCGTATCGGAATACATACGCTTACAAACTGGAAAACGTACAAAAAAATTGGCGATACCTCGGCAATAAACACCAGTTAACTCTGGTCAATCTGCCTCCGGGGAAATATACCTTATCCGTCAAGGGCTGGGATCATAAAGGGATCCCCTGCGCCAGACCTGCTTCCATCACCTTCACCATTTTGCCTCCTTTTTGGCAAACCTGGTTGTTTCGGATCGGCTCCGCTTTTTTTCTTATCCTACTCATTGCCCTGATTTTCCACTTGCGGCTTCGCTCCGTTCGCAAACGCAATCGTGAATTACAAGAAATTAACGACAACCTGAATAACGAAATCACCTATAGAAAACAGGTCGAAAAATTATTACGGGAAAGCGAATCCAAGTACCGGGTTCTTGTAGAAAGTATCAAGGAAAGTATCTTTTCCTTGAATAGCGAAGGCAAACTGATCTTTTTAAATGAGACGGCCGCAGCACGACTGGGAGGTAAGCCGGAAGACTATGTGGGAAAACCTTTATGGGAAATATTACCGTCCCGTCCCCAATATCCCTTATTGGATGAAATCAGACAGGTGATCGCCGATCAGAAACGATTATCCATAGATAAGACAGTGACCATTGCCGGGAAAAAACGCTTTTTTCATCTTAGCTTACAACCCATCCTGAGTGAATCTGGTGTTCCGGATCAGGCTTTGGGCATTGCCACGGAAATAACCGATAAGATTGAATTGGAAGAGCAGCTAAGGCAGTCACAGAAAATGGAAGCCATCGGGCAATTGGCCGGCGGCGTAGCTCATGATTTCAACAACCTGTTAGCTATTATTCGCGGCTATACTTTCTTGCTGCTGAAAGATAAAAAATTAAAAAAATCTTTCAGAGATATTATTCATGAAATCGATTCCGCAGGAGAAAAAGCACAATCTTTAACCGGACAACTTCTGGCCTTCAGCCGTAAACAGCTTTTGGAACCACAGAGGATCGATCTGAATCATCACATTCATAATATGGAAACCATGCTTAGCCGGCTGATCGGAGAGAACATTCAACTCAGTATCGAAGCGGATAAAAAACTAAAGCCGATTACCGCCGATCCCGGTCAGATCGAACAGATTATTTTAAATATGGCTGTGAACGCCCGCGACGCCATGCCCGGGGGGGGTAAACTGACCATCCGTACCAGACAGATTCATGTACCCGATTTAAAACAGAAACTACCCTTTGAAGTCAAGCAGAACGATTATTCGGCATTAATCCTTAAGGATACTGGGATCGGTATGAGCAAAGAAGTCCAGCAAAAGATTTTCGATCCTTTCTTTACCACCAAAGATAAAGACAAAGGAACCGGACTGGGGCTGTCCACCGTGTTCGGCATTATAAAACAAAGCGATGGATATATCTGGGTAGATAGTCAACCGGGAAAAGGTACGACCTTTATCATGTATTTTCCCAGTTCTACCGGGGAAATGAAACAATTGCAAAAAGAACAAAGAGAATTCGTCAAACACAAGGGTAGCGGTACCATCCTGCTTGTGGAAGATGAAGAAGGTGTACGGCGTATGATGAGTCGTACCATCCAATTTCTGGGTTATAAGGTGCTTGAAGCAGAAAATGCCGAATTGGGCATCTCATTGGTTGAAAAGCATCAAGAGGATATTATACTCATCCTGACCGATGTGGTTATGCCCGGCATGACCGGGGTCGAAATGCGCGACAGAATTAATTCTAAATTTGATCCCATCCCTCTGTTGTTCATGTCCGGTTATACGGATGATGAAATTGTCCGTCAAGGATTGAAAAGTCATGATATCCATTTTATTCAAAAACCTTTCTCTGCCGATCTTCTGGCTCAAAAAATAGAAGAGGTACTCAATCAGCAGTGACCATACTAATAAGCCAGCTTAGACAGAATGATTCTCTTTAAGTGTTTTGCCGGTTCAAAATCCGGTTTAATATTCAATGTTTTCTGACAATTTTCAATTGCCCGTGTGAAATCATTCAGATCAAAATAGGTCAGTGCCTGTAGATGGAACGTTTCCGGTTGATAGGGTTGCATCTCCAGTGCCGTATCGAAATCGAGTAAGGCCCGATCATATTGGCGCAACATCCGGAAACTGATTCCGCGGTTATTATAGGCCTTTACATTTTGAGGATCATAATCAATGGCCTTGGAAAAATCCTTTACCGCTTTGTCGTATTCGGAAAGGATAAAATAAGCCATACCGCGATGTGTATAAATGATCGAACGAATCTTAGGATTTACTCTCATCCTTAAGATCCCGGTATAGAGCCGGATCGCCCGATCGATTCGATTGTTTGTATGAGCCTGTAAGGCTTCAAAAATAAGACGATCCACCTGATTTTTCGGCTTCATGGAGTTCAGGTTAGCTTCGTCCTTCGTTTCCTCAACAACCGGGGCAAGTATTTCAGGAATTAAAGATATTTGCGGAATTTGCTCCGCTTTATTTAAAAAATGGTTTTGTCGTTTCTCCTGCCACTGAGAGACCCCTTTCTGGTAATCCCGTATTTCCTGAAATATAATATCCGAAAGGGTAAGGGAAGCATTCAGGGAGGCCAGCTTTCGCTTAATCGGTCCGTTCAGAGGTGAAAAATTAGCTTTGTAAATCAGCTCATGCTCCACTTCGGCCCAGGCTTCCTGTAAAATAGTACGAATTTGGATCTCGGCAACTTTACGGATATAGGGAACCGTATCCAGTTTATACTTAGAGGGAAGATCGATCAACAGATGAATGGAATCGTAACTGAATTCCCGGAAAGAATTTTTTTCTCCTTTATGTTCCACTTCCAGAATCCGGACATTTTCTTCCAAAAGATGCTGTACCTGTTCCGCATCTTCCAGAAAGGGGACAATAACCCGAAATCCCATCATGTCGGAAATAGAAATGGGATGAACCTGTTCTTTCCTTAAACGAAGTATTTTTCCAAAATAGCTGTCAAATGATTTTAAGCGGTATTTAATAGTGAAATTGATATTTGATTTAATCAATATCTTGCGCAGTTTACGATACGTGTATTGCAAAGCCGCTTCATATTCATGGCGATAGCGATCATAAAGCAGTAAGAGACGCTCTCTCTCCGGAATCGTGCTTCTCATAGGGCTCCATTACAGGCGTTAAAACCGTTTTCTCTTCTCTGCTATCTTTACTGTATCCGTGTTATTTAGTTCCCTTCCGAAAAAATTATTCTATCGGATCAATAACATCTTACGTACAGCATAAAAATTTCCGGCTTTAATCGTGTAAAAGTAAAGGCCGCTGGATAGATTTCTGGCATCAAAAACAACTTTATATCTCCCTTTGGACTGTTTCCTGTCAACCAGTTGTCTTACTTTTTGTCCTAAAGTATTATATACCGTTAAGCGGACATGACTCTGTTTGCTCAAAGCGTAAGAAATCGTTGTGCGGGAATGATTGCCGGAGCCGGCGGGTACATCGCCAAAAGGATTGGGATAATTCGCCATTAATTCGAACTTAATAGGCAGTTCGGATATACCGCCAATAGCCGTGGATGAGGCGGAATCAATTTTAACATCATCTATGGCCCAGCCCCAACCGTGTGTATAATCATCCGCATGCAAACGAAAGCGGAAATAGACATATTGCCCGGGCGTGAAAAAATCACTCAACGTTGTATCATGGCTCTGATAGAGCGCCTGTTCGCCTTCCATCTGATTGCTGAAGTAAACCTGCCAGTCTTCATTAAAGCGACAGTCGTACGGGGTAATCACCATCTTCCAATCTTCGGCATCAGCACTTGCTTCCACAGTTACATAGTCCCACATCTGCTCATCAGGATAAAAAGATCCGGGTTCCCCCGGTTCTACCAGGGCTACATCTTTATAGTGCAGTTTCAAATTTTCACGAATCAAAACAGGCGTCTGCAATAAGGCAATGTACTCCCGTTTATCCTGATAAGGGTGCTCTGTATGTAAAGAAGGAGAAGCAAATCCCGTTTCCTGGGAAATACTCATATCACCGCTGAAATCGCTTTGACCGCTGTCAAAAGAAATATTCACCTGCTGCACCGGCTCATAAACCAACAAGGTTTTTAAATCGGAATCATACTGTAAAGTATCCTTAAATCCCCTTACCAAAACTTCCAAATAATCCGAAACATCGGATTGATAGGTAGCGAAAGTGTCTTTATAGGCCGGTACGCCCTGTAGAGTAGCAATCGGGGAACCGTTGACCCGCACTTGAATCGAATCGTATTCCCCCCTGGTTCGGAAAAATATTTTAAGAATATGGGTGTTGGGGTTGGGGGGATTCAGATCGGCCAACAGGGGAGGATCGGTCGGAATAGTTTGCTCATCTAATTTATCATTGAAGACAGACCAAACTCCTCTGCCATGAGTTGCGGCAACAATTTCTCTGCCCACAATTTTCAAGCGGCGCACAGACACAGCCGGAAGATTACTGTTATCGTAATTCCAGGATTGACCTTCATCGTAGGAAATGAATAGACCAAGGTCCGTCCCGATCCAGATTTCGGTAGAATCGTAAGGCATAATCAAGCCACAATGAACCGGAACCTCCGGTAAATTGTGGGTCAAATCCTGCCAGCTATTTCCAAAATCACGGGTTAGAAATATCTTTCCATAGCCATACACACCGAAAAAAACCAGAGCCGTTGCGCTGTCAAAAGGAGAAGTAGCAAGACCGGAAACATACGCATCCGGGAAACCCTGTCCTTTGCTAACGGTGGTGAAAGTTTGACCGGCATCGAGTGAAACGTTGATATGCTCCGATGAGGAAGCCGCCCAGACCACATTCGAGTCTTTTTCCGACACGGCAATCTTCACTCTTCTCAGGCTGTCCAAGGAAACGTCGACCGCGGACCAGGACTGTGCCCCATCCCTGGTAATATATATTTTATTCTTATCGGAAATAGTAAAAAGTTTCTTTGAATTATGAGGATCCATGGTTAGAGGAGTATGGAAAATATCGCTTTCCGGTAAACCGTCGGCCGACAACCTGAAATAATCTCCACCGTTTATGGACTTATACACACGCGAATCATACAATGTCCCATATACCAGATCGGGGTTGGATTTATCCCAGGCACAATCGAAACCATCTCCGCCGATAACCTCGGTCCAATACGTATCGGGACCCGAATTAACCAGGGATACATTGGTCCCGTTGTCCTGGGTCCCGCCAATATATTTTTTTTCAAACGGATGGCGGTCGGCATCATAAAACTGGGTAACATCATAGTTATTATTACGTGCTTGCCAACTGACCCCGCTATCCGGAGAGAAGAAGACACCTCCGTCATTGGTGGCGATCAGATCAAACGTTCCATCCCCATGAGATAAAGTTATTAGATCGTGTTGATCGGCATGCACATAAGGTAGACCCTGACCTCCATACCAGTTACTTATGGCCGTAACCGTTGCCGGACTGACCGCTGTATTTACTTTATACAAGTCTATACCACCCACATACACAATTTGCGGATTAAAGGGATGCACAACAAGGGTATTGTCGTACCAGCCCTGATTTCCAAGCCAATTGGTTGAATTTCCAAGGTCAATCCAGGTCTGGCCTCCATCGGTTGACTTAAATAAACCGAGCAGTCCGTAATTGCTATTTGTTGCCGCAGCATAGACAAAATTCGTATCGGCTGCAGAAACGGCTATTTCAATACGACGTTGATTGGTTATTTCTTCACTCGTTTTTTGCCAGGTCTGGCCCAAATCCATCGATTTATAGATGCCATTGGTAGAGGAAGTGAAGAAAAGGGTCCTGAAGTTTCCGGGATTAGCTACGATCTGTTGAATGCGGCTGCCGTTCGAGAAGACCTCGTTCCAGGAGGTTCCCCCGTCAAAAGAATGGTAAACGCCCTGATTGGTAGCGGCAAATAGGGTATCCGGACGAAAAGGATCGACTACGATTCGATTCACATAACGAAAATGCAAATCCCCGGCGGTTGATGCCAGTTGCTGCCAGGTACTGCCCCCATCCGTTGTTTTGAAAACGCCGTCTCCCATAATCGCATCGTAGTTGTAAAAACCTTCGCCTGTACCGGCATAAATTATATCAGGATACGTATTGCATATTGCCAGAGTCGTTACCGATAATACCGGAAGTTGATCGGACTGGCAGGTCCAGGATTGGCCCGCATCACTTGTATGCCATATCCCTCCTCCCACAGCTCCGGCCCACCAACTGTTTTGATCCCCGGGATCAACCACGAGAGAACGCGTTCTGCCTCCCACTTGGGCGGGTCCCCGTTCGATCCAGGTCAGGGTGCTCCCCTTATTCAGACGCAGGAGTTGCCGGGCCTGTTTAAGAGCCGACATACGCCAGTTATCCGGGTAAGAAAACGGCTTCCCGATTTCGGATCGCAAAGCAATTTCTTCCAGCATGGCCTCTCCGGGCCGGTCGTACCGGGGAGGTTCTTCTTCTACCCCGCCTTTTGTTTTTCCGAAATACTTCTTCTTGTTTCCTGTCCTATTTTTTAAAGGATCCGTTCGTATGGCAAAGATAGCTAAAAAAACAAAAGATACCAGCACGGCTGACCAGAATATTTTTTTCATGAATTTCCTCTTCAGGTTAATGATTACTATTTTAAACCGTTTTCCTCACTTAAAGACAAAACCACACAGAGCCCGCTGTTCGGGCATACTTCGCATTTCTTATGATTTAACACTTTTTAAAAACGGACTATTTCATGAAAGAAAAGAAATATCCTCTGCCTTCCATGCATCCATCCGTTTCAGACTTGATAAAATAAGGGGAAGCCTTTCTTTTTTCAAATAAAATATCCTGACCTGTTCACATTTTCATCGAATCGTCTTATTCATTCTTCAGAACCGGTAATTTCAGATGTGAAGGATAAGCAGCACTATGGTACAAACGATGCCACTGGCCATGAAAATCTTCTGCTTTTGCCTCATAGATATTGGTGAAGGTTTGCGGATTACGATCGAATAAGGGGAACCAACTGCTCTGTATTTGAATCATTATCCGATGCCCCGGTAGAAAGGTATGAAATACATCCTGCAGGGGGAATTTGATTTCGGTTATTTGGGATGGTTGCAGGGCTTCGGGATGTTCATAGCTGTTCCTGAATTTGCTGCGAAAAATTTCCGCCCGTACGAGATGCTGATAACCAGCCATCTGAATCTTACAGGGGTTCGGTTTAAAATTCGGGGTTGCATCGGGATAAACATCTATCAATTTTACCACCCAATCGGCATCGGTTCCCGTAGTAGATATGAACAAGTCGGCCGTAATCGGTCCGGCAACGGTCAAAGAGTCGGAAACGATTTCACTCTGATATACTCGCACATCCGGTCTTTTTGCGGCAAAACGTTGATCGGCCACCATATAGAGCCGGCCCCAGGTATTGGTAATCTGATCGATGAAGGGTACCGGTTTTTGCGGATCACTCCAGAATTCGTCGCATTGCATCTCTGCGGAAGGAGCGGTCCAGGAAACCTTTTGGTTATCTGAAAGATACAGGTTCCGACTCTTCACTCCTTCGGGTGGCCATTTCCGAAAATAGTGCCATTGGTTGGCACCGCCATCAAACATGGTCGCTTCGGCAGGGGAAAAGTTTCCCCTGTCTTTCAAATAATATTCGAAAAAAGGGAATTCTATCTTTTGCCGATAATAAAGGCTGGTTTTACTCCCGAATCTGAGATCGCCCAATCGCTGTCCATCGGAGCGGGCCCAGCCTCCGTGAAACCAGGGTCCCATCACAATCCGGTTTTTATTTTGCTTATCCTCTTGCTCAATGCGTTGATATATATGAAGAGTACCATAAAGGTCTTCCGCATCGTACCAACCGCCTACAACCAAGACAGCCGGTTGGATATTTTTTAAATGAGGTAAAATATTTCGTTTTTGCCAAAAAGTATCATAGACAGGATGTTGCATCAAATCATCCCAAAAGGAAATACGATGATGAAAATAAAGAAGATCGGCAGCGGACAGAAGCCCCATATTTATAAAAAATTGCCATCCGTCGGGAGTACCATGCTCGAAACGTTTCGGCCAGTGATCAACCGGTACGGGACGGGGCTGACCGAACACCGAAAAAAAATTAAAGGCCATAGTTAAACTTAACGCCCCGTTATGGTGCATATCATCACCGATAAACCAATCGGCGATGGGGGCCTGGGGTGAAGCCGCCTTAAGCGCGGGATGGGCATCGATGATTCCCATGGCGGTATAAAAACCGGGATAGGAAATACCCCACATACCGACCCTGCCGTTAGTATGGGCAAGATGTTTAATTAGCCATTCGATGGTATCGTATGTGTCCGTAGACTCATCGATTTGTTCTTTTTCTGATTTATGTTCAATGTAGGGGCGCATGTTTACATACTTTCCCTCGGACATAAATCTTCCCCTTACATCCTGATAGACAAAAATATAACCGGACTGAACAAAATCAGCCGACGGACCCAATTTTTTTCTATATTTATCCGTTCCATAGGGCATTACACTGTATGGAGTACGCTGTAGCAGGATGGGATAATTCCTTGACGAATCTCTGGGAATATAGATGGCTGTATACAATTTTTTTCCATCACGCATGGGGATCCGTATTTCTTTCTTGAGATAGAGCTCTTTAATAGCCGTCGATTGTCCGCAGGCAGATACGACTAAAACAGAAAAAATAATCCCTGCCCATAAAATCAGAGAAAATCGTTTCTTCATAATTAATCCTTTTGGGTCATTGGATATTTGAACAAAAATTAACGTTTTTAATAAACTTTCGCAAAATATATCCGAAACTAAATTAGGAAATACATATTACAAAGAACGGATATGATAAAAAAAGTAAAAGTTGATGACCTGAAACCCGGTGTTTTTATAGCTGATTTTAATACCACCTGGATGAAACACCCCTTTATGACCAACCAGATTTTAATCAAAAATCAAAAAATGATTCAACGCATTCGGGAATACGGCATCGATGAAGTGTTTATCGATACGCGAAGGGGAAAAGATATTGTCCAGCATTTGACTTTAGATGACTGGAATAAAGCCTTCGGGGACGAGACCCACAATGTTACGGTTCTGGAGCCCATTGAAACGCGGAAGGAAACCCTGGCAAAGGAATTACCCAAAGCGCGTAAAATAAAAAGTGAAGTACGGTCATTGATCGAAAAAGTCTACTATAATATCGAAGAAGGTAAAGCCGTTGATATTCATGAAGCTGATCACGTGGTTGAAGAAATGACCCATTCTCTAACCCGAAATAAGGACGCTTTACTTTCTTTGATTGCCATCAAATATAAAGACGAATACACCTATACCCATTCGGTGAATGTGGCGGTTCTAACCACACTTCTCGGGAGATACAACGGCTTATCGGATGAAGAAATACATAATCTAAGTGTGGGTGCTTTGTTGCACGATATCGGAAAAACAAAAATTTCCGAAAAAATTATAAACAAACCCGGACCGCTCACTCAAAAAGAGTGGCAAACCATGCAGCAACATCCCAAGCTCGGATACGACCTTGTGAAGGACATGGAAGGTATCAACGAAGTTATTCTGCGTGTCATCCTGGAACACCATGAGCGCTACGATGGTATGGGATACCCCAACGGAACAAAAGGGAAGGACATTTCCTGGGGCGGCCGGGCCGCTTCCGTAGCCGATATATACGACGCTATAACCTCCGCCCGCAGCTATTCCCCGGCCACCTGCCCTTCGGTGGCATTAAAAAAACTATTTGAAATGGGAAAACAAAATATCCTGGACCAGGAGTTAGTACAAAAATTTATTAACGCTGTGGGAATTTATCCCCTTGGCTCTCTCGTGAAACTCAATAGCGGATTTCTCGGCGTAGTGGTCGAATCCCCCAGAGAACATCCGGTTCGACCGGTGGTAAAATTGATCTACGATATCAAGAAGAAAATAATTATTCCACCCCGCAGATTGGATTTGTCACAGGGCATCGGTGAACTCCATAGCATTGTACGTGCCGAATCATACGCGGAATGGAATCTTAGACCGGAAGATTATATCCCCGTTTGATCTTATTTTATCTCTTCCAATAAAAGATTGAAGATTTTTTCGTTCTTAAGGATCTCTAAAACCTATATATGATAGACACCT
>JALSTK010000129.1 GCA_026983775.1 Calditrichia bacterium | reverse complement strand
ATTATTGCTACGTCTCGAAAATTATTGGACATTATATATATGACCTTAAAAGAGAATTTAATTTTTGAAGATTTCCCTAATTTTGTATTGAAATCTTCATAACACTAAAGATTTTATCATAGGAGACGATTATGTTATTATCGCTTGCCTGGAAAAATATCTGGCGCAATAAAAAAAGAAGCCTCATCATCGTAGTAGCGATTGCTTTCGGCTTGTGGGGCGGTTTATTTTCCGATGCCATGATGGTGGGGATGAGTGAATCCATTGTCGAAACCGCCATTAATCGTGACCTGGCGCATATCCAAATTCATCAATCCCACTTTACAAAAGATAAGGATATCAAAGAATTTATACCCGACGGGCCGGGGCTGGTCGGCAAAATACGTTCTTTGTCCGGCATCAAAGGTGTTTCGGGACGTACCGTCATTCAGGGCATGGCTTCCTCGCCAACCTCCTCCTTCGGAGTGAATATCTTCGCAATTCAACCCCAACAGGAACGGCAGACCACACGCATGTTTCAAAAAATGAAACAAGGCGCATATTTCGGGAGCGAACTGCAAAATCCGATTATCATCGGCCGTAGGTTGGCCAACCGATTGAATCTAAAATTACATAAAAAAATTGTTTTAAGTTTTGAAGATTTAAACGGGGACATTACGTACATGGCTTGCCGCATCGTTGGCATCTTTCAAACCGCCTCATCTAATTTTGACGAGTTGACCGTCTTTTTGCGACAAAAGGACCTTTTTGCAACCTTAGACGGCAAACCTTTCATTCATGAAATTGCCATTCGCCTGCAAAACAGTTCGCTCATTCCGGCGGTTCAGAAACAATTAAAAGATCGCTATCCGAAGTTACAAATTCAAAACTGGAAAGAAATCGCACCCGAGCTCTCTTTCCTATCGGAAACGATGGATTTGTACTCCTATGTTTTTGTGGGCATTATTCTGCTGGCCCTGCTTTTCGGTATTACCAACACCATGCTTATGTCCGTAGTGGAACGGACACGTGAATTTGGTATTTTGTTAGCCATCGGGATGAAAAAGGTCAGAGTGGTCTCAATGCTGATTTTAGAAACCGTGCTGCTTTCTTTTACCGGTGGACTGGCAGGCATCTTAATCAGTTATTTGACCATTGCCCTTACCGGTCATTCAGGTATTGATTTTTCTTTTTATGCGGCCAGTCTGCAAAGCTTCGGTTCTTCTTCCATTCTGTATCCGACCTTACCGCTGGCTATGTATTTGATATTAACGGTTATGATTTTAATAGCTGCCAATCTGGCGGCGCTTTATCCGGCCTGGAAGGCAACCCATCTGTTGCCTGCGGAGGCTATCCGCTCTTTTTAAAAGGACGAACCATAGAGGGCTCATATTATTAAGAAGGAGATTCGCAATATGGCTTTAATCGAAATTAAAGATCTTGAAAAAATATATAATAGCACCTCCGTGCCTGTACACGCTATTAATGATATAAATCTGACTATTAAAAAGTCCGAATTCACCGCCATTGTGGGTCCCTCCGGTTCGGGTAAAACAACATTGCTGAATATTATCGGCGGGCTGGACAAACCCAGCAGAGGATCTGTCTCCATAGACGGCGTAAACATTGCCACCATGGCTTCTGCGGAAATGGTTAATTACCGCCTGCACCATATCGGGTTTGTTTTTCAGGCCTACAATCTGATTCCGGTTTTAACGGCCAAAGAAAATGTGGAATTCATCATGTTATTGCAAAATATTCCGAAAAAAGATCGCGAGCGACGTGCTATCGAGTTATTGGAATCCGTAGGACTCGGTGACCGAATCAACAGTCGGCCTTCGCAACTTTCCGGCGGTCAACAACAACGGGTTGCCGTGGCCCGGGCCCTGGCTTCCCATCCCAACTTTGTATTGGCCGATGAACCTACCGCAAATCTGGACAGTATATCGGCGGAATCGCTTCTGGATCTTATGGAAGAATTGAACCGCAAATATGGGATGACTTTTATTTTTTCCACCCATGACCAGAAGGTAATGAAACGCGCCCGACGAATCGTTACCCTGGAAGACGGAAAAGTTAGCCGGGATGAATCCATCCCGGAATCAAGAAAATAGACCAACATCGGTTATAGAGTATAGAAAAAGCAATGAATAAAAAATTTACCGAGATACAACTCATTCTGTTTTTATTGCTGAGCGCAACTCTCTTTGCACAGGAATCTTCTTTCAATATCGGTGGCTATGTTAAGAATCTGTCCAGCTACCAGAGAGGAAATTTTGCCGGTTTCAGCTCCAGGGCGGGTCACTTCCAAAACACCCTGCAAACCCGACTTAATATGACATGGTATGCTTCCCCGGCTTTTACGATAGCCCTGCAATCGAGACATTTATTGGTCTGGCAAAAAAATACGAAACACAGTAATTCCTTTTTCAATCTTTTTAGTACCAACCACTACTATTTTAATCTTAACAAAAAATGGATTAACGCCAATGATATGCAGGCTACTTCGGAGATCGACCGTATCTACCTGGACTGGTCGTGGAATAATCTGGAGGTGACCCTGGGACGGCAACGCATCGCCTGGGGAACATGTCTGGTATGGAATCCTACGGATTTATTTAATCCCTTTCATATCCTTGATTTCGATTATGAAGAGAAACCGGGCACGGATGCTCTGCATATGCAGTACTATTTAGGCTCGCTTTCTCAACTTGATTTTGCGATAACTCCGGGCAAAGCAAGCGGGGATGTTATTTATGCCGCCCGGTTCTTCTTTAATTACAGGAAATATGATTTTAATCTCATTGGAGGCTGGCAGAGAAATAGTTTACGGCTGGGTGGTAGCTGGTCAGGCCAACTATTTGACGGTGGATTCCGCGGAGAAGTCGTGTATAGTCAACCACACATCACTTATTTTCTACCTCAACCACCGTCTTTTGTTCTCTCCCCAAAACACATTAAACAACCCTATTGGACGATTGCCCTTTCCTATGATTATACCTTTAGTAACAGCTTCTATTGGCATACGGAATACCTGTATAATGAATTGGGTACAACCGGCAATGCGGCCGCCCGGCAATTCGAAACATTGATTACCGGAGAACTCTCACCGGCCAGGCACAGCCTGTTTCAGGAATTCGCTTACGATCTTACCCCTTTGTGGCGGACGGACCTGTTTATTATCTTTAATCCGACCGACCATTCCTGGATAGCCGGTCCTTCGTTGCAATATTCTGTTTCCGATAACTGGACCCTTTATTTATTGGCTTTCCCTTCCAAAGGAATCAAAAATTCGGAATTCGGCACCTTGCCTAGCTGGTATTTTGTCCGCTTTAAATTTTCATTCTAAGAACCGGCCCTTCCGCTTTTCAGGCCGGTTTAGGCATCCCTCTTTGATCCCCTCAATCCGGATAGCATGTTTTGAGCGGGACAAAATGCCTGTTTCGGATAAGTAGGTAGGTATGTTATAATAAAAATCGTTTGCGCGTGCGATTCATCGTTATTTTAAAGTCCGACGGGCGGCCTTTTCACCTTAAAAAACAAGGTATCGGCAATGGCCGAGCCGAAAATACCGATTCCGTCTCCGTCGATATGCATTACCGGTTCATGCAAATTCCCATCCATTTCCATAACCATCTTGAAGGTGAAATAATAATCCTTCATATTATCATCACCGGCATAGGCCACAATACGATACCGGCCGTAAAACATAAAATGGAACCATTCGAGGATACGATCCATTCGTCCGTTTCCGGGCAGAACATCAAAAATCTGATCGCGGCTCTGGATCAATTTCTCAAAATTCTTTTTAACCTGATCCACTCCCCACTTAGGAAATAAAAACGGATTCTCCGGTGGGAAGATAAAATTATTCAGAGCAGTATCCAGGGCGACAATGGAAAAACCATAGAAATTCGTTCCCGGCGATGTGCTGAAAAAAATCTGTGGTTTCACATCCCGACCGGAAAGGTCCTTTTGCAGATAATAGAGCGAATCACGGGTCCGGCTGCGATCAATGGCAAAACCCTTTTGAGGGACGCGAGTAACCGCTGAAGCCTGAAGAGCCCGGCCATCGACGGTAGCGGCAACCTCCAAACGATAAGAACGGCCGTATTCCACATCCAACTGATCGTTGGGATCATAGTACTTTTGTTCCCGGGAATCATACAGCAATCCGATTTTTCGATTGCTTCCCAGATCGGTAATAAAAACCCGGGCATCCGGCAACAGTAAAGCTGCCCGGCTTATCTTGCTATTCAAAGGAAAATTACGGGAAATTTTGATCCGACCAACCGGATGATGGGGATATAAATAACCTTCGATGACAATCTTGGGTTGATAATTCTTTGGACTTATTTCCACAACCCCTTTGCCGCAGGACATCCACATCCAGGGAAGGGCGAGAAGAAGAAGGTAAATGTAAAAAGAACCTATCCCGACTCTCCGATTTAGCTTCTTTACTTTAAAAGCTTTTGGAAATTTCTTAAAATTTTCGAAATCTTTTCTTTTCATACTCTTCTTTCATCCATTTTAAAATGTAACCGTTACGCCAATAGTCGGTAAAAAAGGTAACATATAGATCGTCTTCGGTTTCTGAATAACCTCATCTCCGGTACTCTCATCCGTATATCGGATAAACCACACATTCTGCCGATTAAAGGTATTGTAAATCTGTAAATAAGGGGAGAGCTGCCACGATGCGTATTTCTTCTCATAGGTTATACTAAGATCAATCCTTCCGTAATAGGGTAAACGATAAGCATTAATAGCAGAAGGATAAATAGAGTAGTCTTCTCCACCCTGCCTGGTGTTGGCCAGATAAGAATCCAGATCGGGAAAATAGTTGGTAAGATAAGCGGAACTGGGTACAGTAAGCGGTTGTCCACTCATATAAACCAGGTTTAGGCTGATCAGCCAACGGCTCTTCCCGGGATGGTATACTTTTTTACGCAAAGCCGCCAACGAACGGTTCACATCCATATGGGCCACCAAATTAATGGTGTGTAAGCGGTCATGACGCGGTGCAAACGGTTTATCCCGATTGATGCCGTCAAACGTATATTGGGTATGAGCCAGAGAATACCCCAGCCATCCGCTAACCGGTCCGTTATCTTTTTTAAGCAGAACTTCCAAACCTACAGATTGTCCGTTACCATGCAGAAACAGACCTTTTGTGTTTCCGTAAATAGCACGACCGTCAGCCGTATGGCCAACAGGTTCCAAATCGACCAGAGCATTATGATTATAAGCATAAATATGGTGATACTTTTTATAATAGACCTCGGCATCAAGCGAAAAGTTGCGGGATAATTCTTTCTGGTAACCGCTGATGAGATGATACGCACGGCTCGCGCCCTGATATTTGTCCGAGGTGGTCCACAGACTGGTAAAGAAACCACGGGGGATGCGATGGAGATACTGGTAATACACACCGGAGGCAAATTTAAGATTACTGGTTTCGGTCAGACGATACTTGAGAGCAAATCGCGGTGCTACATTCTGAAAAGTACGTTCACTGTTAAAATAATTGTAACGTAAGCCGATATTCATGTCCCATAGACGTGTCGGCTTCCACTCCGTTTCCACAAAGGCCGCTGTATGGTAAACATAGCGATTCACGTCAGAGAGGCCGCCGGGGAATTCTTCATAATAGGTGCCGTGAATATTTTTCTGTTCAAATCCGGTTTTAAAAAATAATCGGGAAGATTTGGCATATTCCAGATAGCCTTTTAAGGTCAGGTCATCAATTTTATTATTTTCCAGAATATCAAATCCACCGGCCGTTTTAAAATGCGATGAAAAACGGCTACCCGTAATCCAAAACCGGGAAAAGAGACGTGGTGTAAATACCCTTGTCCACAAGAGGCTGGCCGTACTGTTGCCCCAATCGTAATCGAAACCGAAGCTATCCTGGTTCTTTTCATTTATTCGAAAGTTGAGCACATCCCGTCCGCCAAAAAAGGAAAGGCTCAACTTATTATCGGCGTTCAAATCAAAATAGGCTTTGAGATTCGCATCGTAAAAATAGTAATTGGGAATATTATCGATAAAAGGAGCTACCGTCTTATCAAAATAAGTACGCCGTACAGAGCCGGAAATGGAGCCGGACTTGCCCAGAGGCATTTGCAGGGTGGTTTTTGCAGCCAGTAAACTAACGGAGGCCGTACCCTCGAATCGCTCTCTGTTGCCATCCAGATAGGTTACATCCATAATGGACGAAAGACGCCCTCCGTAACGGGCCCCAAAACCGCCTTTTGAAAAATCCACATGTTTTATAGCGTCTGTATTGAAAGTGGAGAAAAGACCAAAAGCATGTTCCGGATTATATACGTCGGCACCGTCAATCATATAGAGATTCTGATCCGGTGTGCCTCCCCTTACATAGAGAGCTGATGAAAAATCGGAAACAGGAACGATGCCCGGCAACGTTTGTAAGGAACGCAATAAGTCCGCTTCAGCCACCTGAGGAATCTTTTTTATTTCTCTCGGTGTAAAATCGATTTTCGAGATGGGTTCACGGAACAGGCGTTCTGCAATTCGAACCGAATCGGCTGCTACCACGATGGTTTTACCGGTCAATGTCTGCTCTTTAAGAAAGATGTTGATGCGTTTCTTTTCACCCTTTTTCATGGATACAGGTAATTGGAATCTCTCATATCCGACATAATCACAAATCAGGGTATAGTTACCGCGGGGAATATCCGTGATGATGTAATAACCGCTCTGGTTGGTACTGCTTCCCAGAGGTAATTCCTGTAAGTAGACATTGGCCCCGATGACCGTTTCTTTATTGTTCCGGTCAAAAACGAATCCGCTAATCGATGCCTTGTTCTGGGATAACAATAGAACGGGAATACAGAATATAATCGGAATAATTAATCGTATATCTCTTATTTCCATGGCCCCTTCAATTCTTTAAAGCTGCGCACTTATTGCCTCTTCGCTGGAAAGAAAGCAAAATAACAGGTGCCTTACTCTTCATCGATCGGCAAGTCGCTCTTGATTCGACGGGTCGGTTCAACTGCCCCTACAAAGTGACTACGCTTGGCATTTTGAAATTGCAACCAACCTTTTCCGTTCCATTATCGTTTAATAATTTACGTTAAAATATACAATTTGTTTAAAAAACACTCCAACTATTTTTATTTCGAACCTGTTTGTTTTTTTATTAAGTTCATTTAGTTCTAATTCCTGGCAAAGGGGATACCCTCCCGCCGGAGTGAAGGGTCGGTTATATGATCTAAAATTTTGTGTGTTATCATACGGAGAACCCATTGAAAAAAGTAGAAATGTATACAGACGGTGCCTGTTCCGGGAATCCGGGTCCGGGTGGGTATGGAACCATCCTGCGTTACGGAGATCATGAACTGGAATTATCCGCAGGATACAAAAAAACCACCAACAATCGGATGGAACTCATGGCCATCATTGCCGGTTTGGAAGCTTTAAAAGAACCCTGCACCATAGAAATCTATTCCGATTCACGCTATATCGTGGATGCCATTCAAAAAGGTTGGGCAAAACGATGGCAGAAAAACAGCTGGATGCGCAACAAAAAAGAAAAGGCGAAAAATCCGGACCTTTGGCAGCGATTACTAAAATTATTGGAGCGACACGAGGTAACTTTTCATTGGGTAAAGGGACATGCCGGACATTCTGAAAATGAACGTTGCGATCAATTGGCTGTTCAGGCGGCTGCCGGGAAAGATTTAAAGGAAGATAACTTGCTTGCCTTCTGAAAAATCATTCCATTCCGATGCGCAGGGTTGTAAAAACACGGGCTATTTCATTAATTGTAAAAGGTTTCTTCAACCGTCCCCTGAATCCGTATTCCTTATAATCGGCCATGATCGGATCTGTGGAATATCCGCTGGAGACAATTACCGTAGCTTCCGGATCCATAGATAGGATCTCCCGAACAGCCGTCTTCCCGCCCATGCCTCCGGGTATGGTAAGATCCATAATAATTGCCGTGAATTTATGCTGATTGTTCAGAGACTTTTTATACACATCGATCGCTTGTTGCCCGTCTTCCACTGTGGTTACTGTATATCCCAGATAACTTAGCATTTCCGTAGCCGTCTCTCTGATAATCGCTTCATCATCCATTATCAGGATGGAACCGCTGCCTTTACTATATATAGAGGGTATTTCAACCGGAGTCTTCTCAACGGATTTTTCTGATGCCGGGAGATAGAGAAAAAAAGTCGTTCCTTCTCCTAAGGAGGATTTCACCTGGATACTGCCGTTATGCTTTTTCATTATGGAATAACAAGTGGCCAATCCCAATCCGCTGCCGCTCTGTTTCGTGCTGAAGAAAGGATCAAAAATTTTAGGAAGATACTCGCCGGAAATTCCGATCCCATTATCCGCCACCTCAATACATACATAGGAGCCCGGATCCAAATCTGCTTTCTTGCCGTTACCGACCGCAACGGGGTAGGCCCGAATATGGATGGTTCCCCCCTCGGGCATGGCCTGATCTGCATTAAGCACAAGGTTCTGGACAACCTGACTTATCTGGCCCGCATCCACATCAACTGCCGGTAAACCGGGATCAAAATTCAGTTCGCACTTAACATTTGAACCGGCTAAAATGAATTCCACCGAATCACTTATCAAATCCCGGATCGAAGTGAGTTGTTTTACCGGGGTACCTCCTTTGGAAAAGGTCAAAAGCTGCTGAGTGAGTTCCTGGGCACGAGCCGAGGCCTTTTCCGCACTTTCAATACGTTTCAATACTTTCTCATCGGGGGATATATTCATTTTAATCAATGATAAATTGCCGATAATGGCCGTTAAGATATTATTGAAGTCATGGGCGATACCCCCGGCCAGAATTCCGACCGATTCCAGCTTCTGAGATTTCAGAACTTCCTGTTCCAAACGATGTTTCTCGGTAATATCCCGTAAGACAAGCACGGCACCCATGGTTTCGCTTTCCTTATTTTTCAATAACGAAACACTATATTCCACCAAACGTTCCTGATCTTTATGAGTAATCAGAAGCGCTGTTCGCTCTTCGACCGGATTCCCGTTTAAATTTAGCAGTTCGTCCACCGGTTTCACCGGTTTCGAAGTATGTACATCCCGTAATTTTAAAATCTTATCTATCTTTCGTTCGGTACAATCGCCGGGACATTCCAGTAATTCTTTTGCTCTTCGATTCATCAGTACTATATTATGATCCGTATCGACTGAAATTACCCCTTCGGATATATTGCGCAATGTGACGGATAGTCGTTCTTTCTCTGCGATCAGGGCTTCTTCGGCTTTCTTACGATCGGTGATATCAAAAACAGTCGCAAGCAATGCAGGCTTGCCGTCATAAGTAATTATTTTCCCCGAGAAATCAAGCCATCTCTCTTCTTTGTTTTTGGTAAGGATTTTGAATTCATATCTTGCAGGGGTTTTTTTGCCCTGCATTCGATCCAAAAAACGTTGCTTCATCATTTCTCTAAAATCAGGATGAACGATATTCCAGATATTCATCTGCATCAATTCCTTATTTGTATAGCCGGAAATCTGTCGGCCCGCTTTATTTACATATTTAAAGCGATCATCCTGGTGAATATATATCCCCGAACTGGCTAACTCCGTGTATGACCTGAACTTTGTTTCACTTTCATGCAAGGCCTCATATGCTTTTTCCACTTCCTCTTTTTCCCGTTGTAATTCCTTAGTACGTTCGGTTACTTTTTCTTCGAGGCGTCTGCGATCCTGATCGATTTTTCTCGTGCGGTAATAAATAAGCAGGTAAATAGCAAACCCTACGAAAAAGAGGATGATAATTCCGAACCACCAGGTCTTCCAAAAAGGAGGCATGATGGTAAACGAATAGGCCGCCGGAGTCTTATCCCAGATGCCGTCATTATTTCGGGCTTTAACCATGAAGGTGTATGTTCCGGAAGGTAAATTGGAATAAGTGGCATACACGGCGTCCGTTATGGGTGACCAGTTTCGATCGAATCCCTCAAGCTTATATTGATAGCGCACTTTTTCCGGTACCGTAAAACTCAGCCCGATAAAATCGAATGTTAAATAATTTTGATTGTATCGAAATTTGGCGTCTCTGGGAAACGGGGCCGATTGATGAAATATTTTAAGATCGGTAATATGGATAAGGGGAGCTTTGATATTTTTTCTTACCTTGGCAGGATCAAACTCAACCAGTCCGTCGATCGTTCCGAACCAAAAATGGCCCCACCGATCGCGGAAGGCTGCATTCTCATTGGTTTCGGCAATGGGGAAACCACCCTGTTTTCCGAAAAATTCAAACCGTTTAAGGCCGTATTTCAGACGTGCAACCCCCTTGCTGATGCCTACCCATACTTCGTGGGAATCGGCAACCACCGAATATAATGTCTGTCCGGCTAATCCATACCCTTTTGTATAGTCGATCGCTTTACCGTTGCGCAATAAAAACAGCTGATCCGTATAGGTGACGACCCAAATATCCTGTCCTTTGCCTTTGGCAATTGAAGTGGCTGAATGGAAGGCCGTATTGAAAATTTTGAAGTGCGAACCGTCATACCGTATCAGGCCACCGTTTTCCGTTCCGATCCACAGGTCGCCGTCACGGTCCCGATTAATAACGCGGATGGTATCGCTGCTGATTAATCCACCCGTACGATTAACCTGTTTAAATTTATTTTTATTCGGGTCATAAATGAGTAAACCATGGTATTGTGTGCCGATGAAAATACTTCCTTGCTTACTTATTTCCGCGCTGGAAACTTTATAGCTCCGATATCTTACAGGTAAACGAAATTTTTTCCATGTCCGCTGTAAACCCTTCTTATAATAAAGTCCCTTATTTAGCACAACAATCCAGAGGGTTCCATTGTGATCCTTAAAAATTTTGTTTACATTATTTAAGAAAGATCCCTGGAGCTTAGAAAACAATTGATTTTTAACCCGAATTTTGCCGGATTTGATTTCGATTTCAGAAATGCCCTTATTGGTTCCGACCCAAATATGATTCGGATTATCCACATAGATACTCCAGACACTGTTATCCTGAAGTCCCTGCACTTTCGAATAGAGTTTAAAACTCTCATCACGTAATTCACAGACTCCCATGCCATTGGTTCCGAACCAATAATTCCCCTCGGAATCTTCGAAAACACAATTGATGGTATTAAAGCTCAGGCCGTTGCGGGTAGTATAAAACTCAAATTGTCCTTTCTTTTGAGGAGGTTTGCCTCCAATATATCGAACGGCACCCTGATTCTCAGTGAGAAACCAAATATCTCTATTTGAATCTTCATATAAGCCCCATATATTTTTGGCTCTAAGGTTGGAAACAGCGTTTAAATGAATAACCGATCGGTCAGAAGGTTTGTACAGGTACAATCCTTTGTCTTTAGTGCCGATCCAAATATCACCCGTATCATCCCTGAGTAAACCGGAAACTCCTTTAACCGGTAACCCGTCCCGGGCGGTAAGCGAATCAATCCGCCCTGTTTGGATATTGAAAAGTGTGATACCATGATCGGTACCCAACCAGATATTGTTCTTTCCATCTTCACTTATGGCAAGAATATAGTTGCTACTTAAGCCATCCTTTTTTTGAAAATTAAGCAGGGTATCTTCTTGGATTTCAAAAACACCTTTGCCGACCGTTCCGGCCCAGATATGGTGTTCACTGTCTTCAAAGAGAGAATAAACGGTTAAAGAAGCATCCGACTGTTGTGAAGTTAAGAAATGCACGATAAAGGACTTACTACGGCAATTATATTCCGTTAAACAGCCATTATTATGACCGAACCACAAATTCCCCTGATCGTCTTTAAGGGCACATTGTATAAAATTGGAAGCCAGACCGCTATCCTGATTATAATTTAGAAAGGAATGACCGTCATATTTGTAAACGCCATTCATTGTGGCAAACCAAAGATAACCCTCATCGTCCTGAAGGATGGCTTGAATCTGGGATTGAATAAGGCCATCTTCTGCAGAATAATTTCTGAGGTTTAAAGTCTGGGCAGACAATAAATTTTCAAAAATCAGTCCGAAAAGGAACACATAGAAACAAATCTTATACACGGCACCTAATTTCATTGTAAGCCATAGCTATTTGGTTTTATTTTTTATAAACTTGTAAAACGATCCCTCAATTTCAATAAAGCGACTTCCACCGATTAAAATATTGATTCTAATGAGTCATCATCGGATGTTTATCAAAAATACTTAAAAAATATCTTGAAATATGGATGAAATTGGGGGATATGGGGATAGAACAGGGAGAAGGGTTAAAATATAGAGCGAATTTCTATAGAATAAGATTGAGTTTGTTCTCCTCCATATATTTTTCCATTACGGAATATCCGATGAGAGGTACCGCAGAAGAAGGAAGAATTTGCATGGGCACTTCCTTCATATTCGTCTTAATTGGGGATAGGTCCTCATGCTGAAATTTATTAACATAGATATTGAATATTTTCAAATCATATTCATTTAAGCGCCGTATGATTAAGAGGGACTCGGACAGGGATAGTTTATCCGGGTTCATCACCAGGTTGATGTGCGTTTTATTCCGGTCGGAAAAGATCGTTTTTATCTTTTGATACTCATCCATTTGTCGGTTGATTTTAGTGAGAATTTTATCGGTCTCTATTTCCTTGGTGCCGAGTTGGACCCGGGTAATAATCTCTTTACGTTTAAGAATCTCTTTTCTTAATTGCAGGAGCTTTTCCAGCCAGATTAAAGAGAGCCAGGGCAGGCCGAAAAACTTTAAAGTGAGCGCCGTAGGAGGCATATCAAAGATTATATAATCCAATTCCTGGGCATATTGCTCATTGATGGCACTGAAGGCAAGGAGCAATGCGTATTCTTCGATTCCCGGGGAATATTTTATTACCTTAAGATAGTCCTGTAAGTTTAAGGCGGTTAAATAGTTATAAGAGGTGCTGACCTGCCGTTCAACGCTTTTCAGATACTTTTTAACCCACAGGTCGATATCCACTTCTTTAAGCAGTAGAGAATCCGACAAACGGGTCGGCTCTTCAAATAGAGGCATTTCGAAAATATCCGCCTGGTTATGGGCCGGATCCATGGAAGCCAAGAGAACCTTTTTCCCCTGTTTGGCCAACGCAATGGCCTGCAGAGCCGAGGAGGTGGATTTTCCCACGCCGCCTTTTCCTAAAAAAAATAAATTAACCGCTTTTGTTTCCATACTAACCTACATCAAAATTTGAAAACATTTCCGATAGCGCCGTTGAGGCCGTATCGACTTTTTCCAGCATGACAATCAGCTCCCGTTCCATTTCGGGCATTAAATCCAGAGTGATCTGCATCGGCGGAGAGGGGAGGCCCACAAAAGAGCCCAAAACCAGTAAACCGAATATATTTTCCAACTCCGATACTTCCCAGACGGTAACGTCAATTAATCGCCCTCTCGCGGAAGAATTGTAGGCCTTGAAGAGGTCGATTATATTATGCCACAGAGATTTTAATAGTTTACCAACCATAACCAGGCCGCGAAATATTACTCTTCATGAATTCTGAACAGACGTTTTTCAAAATGGATCCTCTTTTGTGAAGGAAAGTAATAATAACAACCATACAATGATAGTAAAAACACGGCCACATAATAAAATCGATTAAACCGCAACAATGAGGCCAGGAAGAAAAAATAGGGCGTGGTAAGAGCCATAGCCATTGTCCGGCGTTCATATTTTAGCCATTCGAATGGGGCGACAGATTTTTGATCCTTCACCCGATTGATAAAGAAAGTACGTAGTAGAACAGGCAAAGCAACGGCCGTGAGGGCGGCCAGGACTAATATTAAAATACTGACAATTCTTTTTTCAGAAAAGGTAAGATGTATAATAAAACCCATACTTTTTGCACCTTCCGAAGCCATGAGAAGAATCAGAGCCGGGATCAATAATTGCCAATACAATTTTTGAAGTTCTTTTCGTATCATCGAAAAAAGAATGCCCGGCTTCCGGCCAGGCATTCTTGCCTCCTTTTACAGCGTCAAAACAATAAAACGGTTAAGCCTGTTCAAACTGAGCTTCTCCGGCATCGGTTACCGAGAAAAATCTTATAAGACCTTCGATAACGATCCAGAGAATGGAAAGAATAATAATAAAGTTAATAATCGTTAGCAGAACATTTCCCTGGAGAAATTTAATTTGATTGATTATAGTAGCCCAGAAAGACATGACTACCATAAAAACAGCGGGTAGACCGGTAACCAGCCATTTCAGGCCGCCTCGGGATTTAAGGTAAACCGTCGCAATAATTAATGCCAAACCGGCCAGTGTTTGGTTAACGGCACCGAACAAAGGCCATAAGATCAAAGCGCCTTTACCGTTAGCTCCGGTTGAGAACACTAAAAAGGTAGCGAAGAGCATAACGACTGCCGTGGCAATATAGCGATTTCTAAAAGTTCCGGGAAACATTTCCGTTATCACGTAGCGCTGGATACGCGTTGCAGAATCCAGGGTGGTTCCGGCAAAGGAAGCCACAAACACGCCCATGATGGTAATGGCCAGTTTAAAGGGAATGCCGATGGCGCCCAGCATATTTGCAGATCCGACGACAAAAGCACCGACTTTAGAACCTAACCCTTTAGCGGCTGCCCAGGAGGCATAGTGATGGGTCCAGGCCTGAACCCCCATTAATGTTTGTCCGTCTTTGGTATGCAATCCCATGCCGATTCCGGCGGCGACGGCGATGATAACAAAAACCGCCAGAACGCTTTCCATAATCATCGATCCATAACCGACAAACAGGGAATCGGATTCTTTGCGTACCTGTTTGGAAGAAGTACCGGAAGACACCAAAGAGTGCCAGCCGGAGATGGCCCCGCAGGCAATGGTGATAAACAGAAAGGGCCAAAGCGATGGGGCTCCCACGGGGTTGGAATTAACGGCCGGAGCTACCATGTGCAAATTTCCTCCGAAGGAGGCAAAAATGACGCCCAGGGTCAATAACACCATGGCAATAAGCAATTCATGAGAGTTCATATAATCACGTGGCTGTAAAAGGGTTGTAATCGGTAAAACCGAAGCAATAAAAGCATAGATAAAAAGAAGAATGGTCCAGATACCGATTGCAGAAATCCCAAACATCGTAGCAGGTAATTTAAAAGGCAGCCAAACACCTAAAACGACCGTGGCATACATCAAAATAATGGCATAAATAGACCAGGAGGTCACATTCGCTTTCTTTTTATATACCGCTCAACCCAAGGCCAGAGCAATGGGAATTTCCATCCATACCGGAAATACCGAGGAAGGATACAAATTGAACAAAATGGCGATCACCAGCCCGAAGATAGCGACCACAATCCACAGCTCAATAAAAACGATGAAGAAGAAGAACCATTTAGTACGTGAGCTGACATATTTGGCTGTAAATTCGGAAATTGATTTTCCCTGATTACGCATAGAGATAATCAAAGAACCGAAATCATGTACGGCCCCCATGATGATACTCCCTACAAAGACCCAGAGCAGAGCCGGCAACCAGCCCCAGATAACGGCAATCGCCGGTCCGACAATGGGCCCGGTTCCGGCAATCGAGGTAAAGTGATGGCCGAAAATAATTTCTTTCTTGGTCGGAACATAATCAATTCCGTCCTCCAGCTCCACGGAAGGTGTCGTATTGGCGTCATTAAGAGCGAAAATTTTATTGCCAATATACTTTCCGTACAACTGGTACATAATAAGGTAACCGGCAAAAGCCAGTAACATAATAAGTAAAGCCCCCATAATACCACCTCTCTGTTAAATATTACTTTTAGTGAATGAAAAACCCACGCCTCCGCAGGTCCAATTAATCTTCCGTAAATTCAACATTCTTATAGTTTTTATGTAACTCTTGCAGGATTTGCGGCAACTTTTCTTTTTCAGATTGAAAACGAATAATGACTTTACGCTGATTATCCGGAACGCCTTCTTTGGTGGTCAGAATACTCACACATTTAAAGTCATGTTTTCGCATATAATCGCAAACTTCTTTGATGGAACCCGGTTTATCCGGTAAAACAACCGCCACACGATAGGAAGAAATCCTGGCTCCGGTAATATTTATCAAAGCGCCGAATATATCCTGTACGGATAGTATTCCCACAAGCGTTCCTTTTTCATCTAAAACAGGCAAGCCTCCGATTTTATGATCGTACATGATAATGGCTGCTTTCTCGATGGAAGCCTGAGGATGAATGGTTATGGGCTGGCGAGTCATCACATCCTTTACTTTTATCTTGGACATCAGGTAATGGACTTCCCAGATATCGAGAGAAGTCGCTTTAGAGGGAGCCGCTTCCTTTAAATCCCTGTCAGACACGATCCCGACCAACTTCTCACCGCGCATTACAGGCAGGCGTCTGATTTTATTACGTTTTAAGGTGTTAATTGCTTCAGACAGGGAATCCGATTCATCGATCGTAATCACCTTCTTCGACATCCAATCTTTAACCAGCATATTAAACCTCTCTTTTTCATAAATTAAAACTAAATCCCCAAATAGGCCGAACGTACATGTTCGTTGTGTAACAACTCCTTACCGGTTCCGGATAATACGATGCGGCCGTTTTCCAGCACATATGCCCGGTCGCAAAATGTAAGGGTAGACTGCACATTTTGTTCAACCAGCAAAACGGTAATACCCTGTTTGTTCACACTTTTGACGATATCGAAGATATCCTGAACCAGTACGGGAGCCAAACCGAGACTGGGCTCGTCCAACATAAGCAATTTCGGTTTGGACATGAGCCCCCTGGCTACAGCCAGCATTTGTTGCTCACCGCCGCTCAAGGTACCGGCCAGTTGACTGCGGCGTTCTTTTAACCGTGGGAAAAGCTCATAACATTCTTCCATCGTTTGGCTTCTCTGTTTCTTGGCTTCCCCGTGCAACGCGCCCATAATCAAATTTTCTTCTACAGTCATTTCATTAAACAAACGCCGTCCCTCCGGAACATGCACCACACCCTGCCCGATTATTTTCTCTGCCGGCATGTGGGTTAAATCCGTACCGTCAAATGTTATTTTCCCGGAACTCGCTCTCTGTAAGCCGGAGATGGTTTTCAATGTGGATGATTTGCCGGCTCCATTAGCGCCCACCAGCACCAGGATTTCACCTTCTCTCACTTCAAACGAAACATCCCACAGAACCTGGACATCCCCGTAACTCATATTTATATTTTCCAGTTTAAGCATTTAAATAGTTCTCCACATTGTAGTCTGAACCAAGATAGGCTTCGATAACGGTAGGATTTTTCGCGACCTCCTCCGGTTTCCCTTCCGCAATGGTTGCGCCGTGAGCAATGGCATGAATCCGATCGCTGATGCTCATAATTACTTTCATGATGTGTTCCACAATAATAATCGTGATGCCCAGCTTTCCGCGGATATTAATAATAATTTCAATCGCTTCATCCAACTCGGAGGGGTTCAGACCGGCAGCGGTCTCATCCAATAATAGAAGAGAGGGCCGGGTGGCCAGGGCTCTGGCAATTTCCAGCCTCTTTCGGCCTGCGATGGGTAATCCGCCGGCAATGGCTTCACTCCATTTATCTAACCGGCAGAAGGAAATCATTTCTTTGGCTACGGCTCTGGCTCCTGCGAAGGATTGTTCCCGGGCAAAAGCAGCAGCCATAACATTATCTTCTACGGTAAGTCGCCGTAGCGGTTTCACAACCTGGAAGGTACGTCCTATTCCCAGGCGGGCTATTTCAAAGGTTTTCTTATCGGTAATATCCTGACCCTTAAAATAGATTTTACCACCCGATACCGGATAATAGTGGTTGATCAAATTAAAGGTCGTCGTCTTTCCGCTGCCGTTAGGGCCGATTAATCCGAATATTTCTCCCTCATTTATGTCAAAGGAAATATGATCAACGGCCATTAATCCGCCGAAATTCTTGACCAGATTCTCAACTTTCAAGATGCTCATTCCGCTATCTCCGTTTTACGTTTAAAGCGCAGGGCTTTGCGGATTATATCCCAGTCCCCGACAATACCTCCGGCCAGGTATAAAATGACAAAAATAACCAACAAGCCGAAAGCTAAGGCATGCAGCCGTGAAACCCAGGACGGGGCTAAACCAAAAAAGGCTGACCTGAAAAATTCCTGAACAAAAACCATGACGGCAGCGCCCAGGGCAGGTCCCCAAATCGTGCCGACCCCACCGATAATTCCTACCAAAATGGTAATAATCGAGATATTATGCAGAGCAAAAACCACTTCGGGATCTATAAATCCCATATAGATCATATAGAAAGCACCCGCCGTACCGGCCCAGAAAGTAGAAAGTACGGTCGAAATATTTTTATATTTCATGGTATCGATACCCAGAGCCTGGGCTGCATCTTCATCCTCTCTGATCGAAAGGAAATAATAGCCTGCTTTCGCCCGCATCACGGCCTTAACCGTGAATATGGAACCGAGGGCCAGGACCAGCCCGATGAAATAGTAAGGATATTTGGTAGTCCAGGTTGTAATATACAATATGCCGTTGTGCCCGTTGGTTAACCATTCTTCTTCCCCGAAAACTATGCGTAATATTTCGGCGGAGGCCAGAGTTCCCAAAGCGAAATAGGGTCCGCGCAGACGGAAAACCATAATCCCCAACAAGTACCCCAGAATCACGGCTGCAGGGCCGCCTAAGAGCAAGCCCCACCAGGGGGAAATGTGAAAATGGAAAAAGAGCAGGCCTCCGGTATACGCACCGATACCGAAATAAGCAGCATGGCCGAAAGATACCAGACCCGTATAGCCGGCCAGCAAATTCCATGAAGTTCCCAGCATAACCCAAATCATCATAATAACCAGAAGGCCCTGCACATAGGTGGAAAAATTAAAGACAAAGGGCAAGACAACCAATCCGAGTATAATCATCCATTCCTTTTTGGAAACAAGAGCTGTATCTTTAGTACTTTTTTTTGCCATCATCACACCTTATATCTTAGTCAATCGTTTTAATCCGCCCGGGAAGAAGATCAGTACCAGCAGGAAAATGACCAAACCAACCGCATCGCGATATCCCATAGAAATATAGGTTGCTCCAAATGTTTCAGCAATTCCTAAAACAAGTCCACCTGCAATAGCTCCGACGGTGGATCCCAATCCACCGAGGATAGTAATTACAAAAGCCTTAACTGTAAAGATAGGGCCTAGGTCCGGATACAAGTAATAAATGGGTAAAAACAAAGAACCGGCAGCAGCGGTTAAAGCACTGCCGATACCAAAGGTAAGAATGGTAATTTTTTCCGCACTTACACCCATTAATATGGCCGCGTCTTTGTCCTGAGCCGTAGCCCGAATGGAACGGCCCAAATCCGTCCGTATAAGCAGCAAAAACAAACCGAGTGTCAGTAAAAGAGCTACCACAAAAGCAATGACCATGGGTACACTTAACGATATATGACCGATGCGCCAGATAGATTCCGTATAACTGGTCTGGACCGAACGATAATCGCTGGAAAAGATAGACCGGACCAATTCAACGAGGACCATGCCAATACCAACGGTCATCAGAACCTGATTCTCCGGAATGATTGAATCCTTCTCCATCAGGGGATGCAAAAGATACTTAGTGATACCTTCGCCAAGATAGAAAACCACGGGTACGGCAACGATGATCCCGATATAGGGATCAATACCCAGATATTGCCACAGAACCCAGGTAATATACATGGCGACCATTAAGATTTGGCCGTGCGCTAAATTGATAATGCCCATCACGCCCATTATCAACGTCATTCCGATTCCGATAATCGCATATAGCCCGCCGATCAGAGTACCTGCCACCAAAGTTTGTAAGAATAATTCCATTACTTACCTCAACATTTTCGCTCAGCGCAAAAAACAGAAACCGGATAATTCTTTAATTCAATTTTCATCTTCAAGCCTATTAAACAGATTCCGCATGTGATCGAGGATCCAGGAGAATAGGATCCGGTTTCTGTACTATTTAATTAACCTCCTTGATATCGCTTATGACTATTCCGCCCAGATTTTATCCCAATTGATCGGATATTCAAACTGAGCGTTCGCCAAATTTTTCGGCCAAATCAGTTTCAGATCGCCATGAATCCATTGGACCACGTAGGTAGCCATCTTGTTTTGATGAATTTTCTTTCCATAAGCCTGAAACTTAACCGGACCGAAAACGGTCATCATATCGGTAGCATCCAGCGCTTTTTTAACCGTTTCTTTATCATATTTACCTTTGCATCTTTTCAGCACATTGTCAACCACAAATGCGGCAGAATAAGCTTCGGCGCCATGATAGTCGGGCCCATCTCCACCGTATTTAGCGATAAAAGCATCATTAAACTCTTTAGCTCCTTTAATAGGAAGGGCTTTATGCCACAACGTAGCCGAGCAAACCCGACGGGAAGCGACTCCTGCATTTTCTTTAAAAGCGGGCATGGTAAAACCAGCACCTGCGCCGACAAATAGTTTCGGCTTTAAATTCAGTTCGCGGGCCTGTTTCATGATCTGTGCCGCATCCATCACATACGAAATCATATACACTAAATCGGGATTTGCTTTTTTAACCTGAGAAAGAAGGGGCTTAAAATCAATCGTACCGCTGGAATAGGATTGTACGCCGAGCACCTTGATGCCCAGTTTATCGGCTGATTTCTGAAAGGCCTTGGCCCCTTTGGTACCAAAAGCGGTGTTTTCATGAATGATGAAAACCGATTTCGGTTTTACTACTTCTGCCAGCAGTCCTTCCAGCCCGGAAGCATATTCCGAAACAGGCGGATTTAACCGGTAAATATAAAATTTATCCCCATCATTGGTCGTTAAATTAAAGGCTTCCGGTTCGGTAATTTTATCTACGGAACCCGTATTAACCAGGAACGGTGTACGATATTGTTGGGCTACCGCAGCCGCTGTAAAAGTTACGGAGGAACTATATCCACCCGTTACCATCAGTACCTTATTCACATTGATCAGTTTCTCCATAGCGGCGCGACCCACATCCGGTTTACCCGTGTCGTCCTCGTAAATAAACTGAATGGAATCCATTCCGGCTTTGGCTCGTTCGGCATTTATTTTTGCTTTGGCTAATTCAAATGCGTTCCGTTCCATTTCGCCAAAATTGGCCATTGAACCGGTTAAGGGCAGCAACACACCCACCTTAAGTTGCGGATGCCCCTTTTTACCACAGCCGTTGATACCTATCATAAGGGCCGCGGTTAAAATCAGGATGAGCAAAGTTTTAATATATTTCATTTTAACGCTTCCTTTCTTGTTACATCCAACAAGAATGAAATAGGGGGTGCTTAGAAAAGCAACCCCAATAATTTAATTAGGTTTATTATTTAAATTTTACGATGACCAGGCATTCGATCTTGTTACGTGTATAATCCTTAACATTGCTGATCGATTCTTTTATCATACGCCATCTCGGTGCTATCAAGACCAATCCATGGTCACCACTATACACTTTATATTTGTACATCAACCACAGATAGCTGTAATCCGTATCAACATCCGTTACCCCTTTGTCGGTTCTTTTGGCCATATCATACCAGGCGCTGATCGCCCCGGGACCCAGCTTTCCGTCGACTTTTAAGCGGAAGAAAGAACCGTCATATTTAAAAGTATGATCAACAGAATTACTGGTCATGGCTGCGGTTGCCCCAAAAGTAAAACCGGAAAATTTCGGAGTTTTTGCATTTACGCCATAAGTCATAGGGGCGGCAATATCCTTATCGGCCCAGGCATAATACAACGCCGGTTGCAGAGCAAAACCGGCTACTTTAAATTCATAATTAAAACCGAAGCTGTAAGTATCGTGTAAATCGGTTGGTTTTGTACCGTCTACGTTCTCTTTAGTCAAATTATTAGCATCTTTTGTAGCCGTAATATTCAATTTTCCGGGTCCGGCCTTCACAAATCCGGCGAAACCGAAATGGCTGCCCAGACCGTAAATCGTCCATGGAATATCAATCATCTTAAAGGGATAATAATGGACGTCCAGCATGGGATTAGCCAGGCCGTTCATAGGAATCTGACCACCCATAAACCCCCATTTATCCGATTTGTACCCAAGAAACATTTGAGTAAAAGCAAGAGAGGGTTTAGCCGTTACGTCAAGATCACCGCCCAATTTCGGTCCCATTCCCAGGCCGCTGGTGAAACCGTATTCGGCATAACCGTAATGAGCCAAGCGGGCTTTGGCGTACCAGCCGCCACCGATCTTGGCCGCCACATTAATCCGGAAGCGATACATATAGTACATATCCGACTGATGATCCAACCCTGTTTTTGTACCCGTTTTGCCATAACCGCCCCAATCCTTTGTGTCCAATCTGGGACGGACCTGGGCACTTCCCGTAAAGGTAATTTGCGCAAACAGACTTCCGGCAAATACCATCACCATTAAAAAAGTGAATAGCTTTTTCATAAAACCTCCTCGTAAAGTAATTTGGTTTAAGTGGATTTGAGTTAGGAATTAATGCCATAAAATTAGCAATTGATGTGCCAAATTGTGATGTAGGTCAAATATTGAACTTAGGCAGGATTATTAATAAATACGGATAAAAAGTAAAGACTGCGGTGGCGGAAATCAGTGAAAAACGGTCAATTTTCACCAATTTCATACTTTGTTAATTTATAGCGTAAAGTCTCGCGGGGAATTTTCAACAAACGGGCCGTTTTACTGGTATTCCGGCCGCTGAGTAGAAAAGCCCTCTTAAGGATGGTAATCTCTGTTTCCCGTAATACTTCATCTAAAGTCAGGTTTTTATTCTCAAACAATTCATCACAAATATTCAGAGGTCTAGCCACAGATTCTTTCAGCAATTCTGCGGGAAGATGGCCGGCCTCAATTATGGGTTCCTTCTGCAAAATACATATGCGTTCTACCATATTTTTCAACTCACGTACATTGCCGGGCCAATCATATTGCAGCAGGATCATTTCGGCTTCTTCGCTGAATCCTTTGATGTTTTTATTAAACTTGCGGTTAAAACTTTCAAGGAAGGAATGGGCAAAATCCAAAATATCATTTCCCCTGTCGCGCAGAGGGGGTAAATCCAAACGAAGCACATTCAAACGGTAATACAAATCTTCACGAAATTCCTTTTTGGAAAGAGCTTCCTTAAAATTTTTATTGGTGGCGGCAATAATACGAACGTTGATTTCCCGATCTTCGGTTGAACCGAGACGGCGAATCTTCTTGTTCTCTATAATGCGCAGCAATTTAGCCTGTAGAGACAAAGTCATCTCCCCGATCTCATCGAGGAAAAGAGTCCCTCCGTCGGCGCGTTCGAATAAGCCCATCTTACGTTGCTTGGCGTCGGTAAAGGCTCCTTTTTCATAGCCGAACAATTCACTCTCCAACAAGGTCTCCGGTATAGAGGCGCAATTGATTTCGATAAAAGATTGTTCCTTACGCGGGCTTAGATGGTGAAGAGCTTTAGCAACCAACTCTTTTCCGGATCCGCTCTCACCGGTTATCAACACGGTTTCCGAATCAAATTTGGCAAATTCCAGGATTTGTTGTTTTACTTTATGAATGGCTTCACTTTTGCCGAGGATGGTATCAATGCCGATATCCGCTTGCTGCTTTTGCAAATTCTTTACTTTCTTTTTCAGAACCTGGGTTTCCAGCGCCAGACGGGCAATCAGGCGAATAGCATCCGCCTTAAAAGGCTTTTTTATATAATCATAGGCTCCCAATTTAAGTGCTTCAACGGCCGATTCTACCGAGGCATAACCGGTAATAATGATCACTAAAAGGTCCGGTTTTATCTTTTTGAATTCTTTTAATATTTCCAATCCGGACATGTCCGGTAAATTTAAATCCAATAACGCCAGATCGATATCTTCATTTTGGACGGTTCGAATCGCAGGCCGGCCCTCACTTTCCAAAAATACTTTGTAGTGATCTTCTTTGAATATCCGTTTCAGATTGAGGCGAATGAATTCTTCATCATCAACAATTAAAATATTCTTATTTTGCACGAAATCTCCTATTCAACTAAAGTCATCTTCTCAATTTTACCGGCAGGCAGAGTAATTACAAAAACGGAACCCTGTCCGACCTTTCCCTTGACCTGTATCTGTCCCTTATGTTCCTCAATAATGGTTTGGGTAGTAGACAGTCCCAAACCCGTTCCGTCCTTATATTTTGTGAAGAAGGGCTCGAAAATTCGTTCACGGTCTTTTTTAGGTATCCCCGGCCCCGTATCCTTTATGCTGATTCGAACCCAGTGGTGCACGGGAGGAATGTTTGGTAATTGGAATCGATACTCGGCAATCGTTTTTTCTATATTTTCCGTACGTACGATGAGCTTGCCCCCCTGTTTCATTGCCTGAATGGCATTTAAAAAAATATTCAAAAGCGCCTGCCTAATTTTTTCAGCATCTATCCAGAGAGGACGCAAGGTTTCATCCAGTTCCCTTTCCACCGTGATGTTCGCATCCTTACACTGCTTGGCAACAAATTGTAAGGTACTGGTAATGAGTTCATTGATGTTTACAGCATGATATTTTCCTTTTTGCGGGTTGGCGTAGTTTAAAACTTCATGAGTCAGATTTTCCAGCCGCTCGATCTCATTGAGAGCCATGGAGACCATGGTGGCTATTTCCGGTTCGGATGATATCTTATCGTGCAGGTCATCCAAAAACAGGCTGAGACCGGTAAGCGGATTACGTATTTCATGGGCAATTCCGGCCGCAAAGCGGCCCAGGGAGGCCAGTCGTTCGACACGTTGCAAATGCTCGTCCAAATATTTTCTATCCGTAACATCCTCAATAATAACGATAGATTCGCCCCTTCCATCCCTGCCGGCATTCATCACCGAAGCATGTACCGTCAGATACTTATCCTGTCCCGCTCCATAAAAATGCAGATTATATCCGTGATAAAAACCATGGTCCAGCAAAACCTGCTGAATGTTCTGCATCTCCTTTTTATTGGCACTAAACACATCCCAGACGCGTTTGCCCCGGGCACCGGCTTTTGTTACTCCTAAAATAGAACGTGCGGCTCGATTGATACTCGTAATCACCCCTTCCGTACTGATGGTCATGACCCCATTCACCATATTACGAAGTACATCTTCCACAAAATTTCTCTGTCGTACTATTTGGTGATAGAGTCGGGTACTTTCAATAACACGGGAGGCCTGATTGGCCAGTATCTGCAAGGAATTGATATCTATCTCGGTTATTGTTTCCTCGCTGCGCAATTTATCGGCACCTAAAATACCTATTATTTTTTCTTTGACTTTTAAGGGAATAAATACAAAAGAATTACTGCGCCCATAACGGCGAATTTTCTTATCCAGGGCAGTGGCCGGAGTATAATGTTCAAAATCTTCCACAAAAACAATTTTACCATCCCGGGCCACCTTCGTTTCGATACAATCAAAACGTTCCAGATTATATCGGGAACGTCTGGCTATTTTATCCCCTTCAGGGCTAAATCCGAACGTATCCTTACATTCCAGATATTTACCCTCTTCATCGATCAAATACAGGATAGCCCGGTCATATCCGATACTCTGAACACAATTTTGCAAGATCAAACCGATGACCTCATTCATATCGAATGTACTACCGAGTATATTGCTTATGCGCTGAATACTTTTCAATATCTTAATCTGATATTCAAGATCATTGGCATAGTTTTCGATTTTCGTTTTCGATTCCTGAAGGCGGTTGTAAGAACGAAGCAATTCCGTCCGGCTCTTATCGAGTTCATAAGCCATAAAATTGAAAACCGTAGCAAGGACTCCGATTTCATCCCTTCGATTTACTTCCAAACTTTTCCCGGATGCCCCAAAAGCCAGTTCGCGGGCAGCGACGACAATTTTCAGAACGGGATTGGTAATTCCACGGGAGACCATCCAGGATACCGCCAGGCTAAGCAGACCTATAAGCAAGATGATAAATAAATAGTTCTTACGCATTAAAGTAATCGCCTGATGAATCGAACTGCCGATGAAAAAGGCGGGAAGCTGGAAACTTTGAATCTCCAGGCCGATGGTTATCCCACCGAATACTCCATATTTATAGTAAGGTCCGGCATTAAACTGTATAGGCGCATAGGCCATTATTTTTGTCGTACCCCCCACATTGGTCGTGATGACCGATCCTGAAAATCCGTTTCTTACCTGCCGGGCAACGAAAGGATAGTTTTGATGAACAAAGGCAGCACTATCCAGATTAAAGGGAATGCGTCCCCTTTGTATATCTTCTTCCGTACTGTGACGTGTATATGCAGCAACCAACTTGCCCTTCTTATCAAAACCTCGAATATCCCAAAATTTCGGATGGGTTATGATCCAGCCCTGATCATCGAACATGAAGGCATAGTTACCCGAATAATAACTGGGAAAGACAACGGTTTCTTTTTGGTTCGGTAAAATATGTTGCGTGAATTCCATAAGATGGCGGTGATCGAGGCCGAGGGCAAGAACCCCGATCAATTTTTTGTGAGCATAGACCGGAGTGGCGAAGCGAATTACTCCATCGTATTTTTTCCCTTGCACGGCATCTTCCACCCGTTCCACACCCTGCAGCTGTTCCTGTTTACTTACATAGAATCCATTTAAATGAGAGACATAGACTTTCCCGGGAGCGAGTTTTTTGGCTTCATTGAAATAATTTTCGCACCGATAGGTCGTATTTTGCGGCCGGCTGATATTTCTTAAATCTTTTTCAGGTACAATTTGATCCTCTTTTATTTTAATGCGTTGATTCCCCTTGGCATCTATAAACTCCACCTCTTTAAAAAGGGGGATAAACTGATGCACTTCTTCGGGATTGCGGTTCGTACCCACCCGCACCCAGATCTCACTCTGATATTGCTTCGAAAAATGAAGATAGGATTCATTGGTTCTGGGAATCATACTTAATTCATGAATATCTTTTATTCGTTGCTGTAAAAATTGAGATACCGACCGGGCGGTCAAAACAGCCTGCAATTCCAGAGCATCACGAATTTTACGGTTCAGGGACTGGGTAGCCTCTCTGGAAATCTGTGTCCCTACCCGGTCAATTTTATGCAGAGTGTACGCACCAAGAATAATTAGAGGGATTACAGAGAGCAGAAGGAATGAAATCAGAACCCGGCGGAATATCCCGAAACGGGCATTCGGGTAATAGCTCCATATGTTCCCCAGTGTCCGTTTTTCTTCGGATTTAACCGAATTTTTTTGTTTTTTTCTAAAGAGCCACATTTTTATATGTTATGTTTTCATTTACACGACGCAGAAGAACAAATCCTGTAATAAAGAATACCAGCACCGATAAAACCGCGACGCGCTGACTATTGGTTATGGTCGAAGTCAAGCCGAAAAGGAGGGGTCCCAGAATGGCAGAGAACTTACCGGTCAACGCATAAAACCCGAAGAATTCGGCTTCCATGCCTTTCGGCATAAGCCTGCCCATCATGGCGCGACTGGCAGATTGCGAAGAGCCCATGGCAACCCCTGCGATCAGACCTACCAGATAAAAAGCCGTTGCATCCCGGGCCAAAAAGCCTCCGACGGTTACAACCATCCAGAGAATCAGAGTCAGGCCGATCGTCTTTTTCGGCCCCAGTTTATCCGTCAAAAATCCAAAGATATAGGAACCCGAAATAGCCGAAGCCTGAACAATGGCAAAGAACTGGATTACTTCTTTCAGTGAAAAACCAAGCGTATCACTGGCATAGATACCACTAAAATAAATAACTGTATTCACTCCGTCAATATAAATAAAATAGGCCAGTAAAAAATTAGTGATTTGAGGGAATTCACGGATGCGTTTTAAAGTGGCTTTAGTACGCCGGTACCCTTTTAGTATCGATTGCTTTTGGTGTTCAACAATTCCTTTTTTTTCTTTTACAAAGATATAGAAAGGCAGGGAAAAGGAGAGGAAAAAGAGTCCGGCCCAAATAAAGGTCGGCCGCATCAGGGAAAGATCGTGGCGGGCAAAGGCCAGATTTGCGTAAGGCATGGCGATCAGCAACGAAACCAATGAGCCCACATAACCCAGGGCAAATCCATAGCCCGAAATTTTACCGATATTATCCGTATTGCTAATTTGCGGCAAAAAAGCATTGTAAAAGACAATCGCACCCTCAAAACCGATATTGCCGATGATAAAAAGCAGGACACCCTGCCAGATCATTCCCGAACTTAAAAAATAGAGCGAGATAGTGGCTATGATACAAACGGATGAATAGGAAAGAAGAAAGTATTTTTTTTTGTTGCTATAGTCGGCGATGGCTCCGATAAAGGGAGAGGTCAAACCGACAAACAACATGGAGAGGGCTCCGCCCAGCCCCCAGAACAGATCTCCGGGATTCCGTTCCAAACCGAAGAAATTCATCCGAAAATCGCCGACAATATACTGTTTAAAATAAACCGCATAAACCACCGTAACCACGATGACACTATAGGCTGTATTGGCGAAATCATACAGGGTCCAGGCGAATATCTCTCTGCGCCTGGAATGACGCTCTTTTTTTAATACCGTTCCTATGTCTTGTTCCCCTTCTACCCTGTCCGGGAGTCAAACGTTGAATGAGTCCTCTTAATATAAGATAAAAAAAAACCTTCTCAAAGAGATTGAGAAGGTTAAGAGCCCGATTTTTTTCCGAATCAGTTATAATTGATTCTGGACATTCTGAACCACTGAATTGATTACCGATTTTAAGGTGTTAAACACACCATCGCCCCGGACGGCAATGGCCTCAAAATGGGGGACATTAAAAAAATTCAGCCGTTTTTGTAACTCTTCCAAAGATTCCACCCCCGGCAAATCCCGTTTGTTATACTGGATCACCCAGGGAAAATTTTCAAGAGATTGGCCGTCTTCTTTTAAATTCTGTTCCAGATCGAGTAAGGTCTCGATATTCGCCTCCATACGGTGGGGTTGAGAATCCGCAACGAAAACAATCCCATCCACACCGTTCAGAATAACCTTACGACTGGAAGCATAATAGACCTGACCCGGCACTGTATAGAGATTAAATTTAGGTTTTTTACCCTTGATTCTACCCACTTCTATCTGCATAAAATCAAAAAATATGGTCCGATCTTCTTTGGTCTTCAATGAGACCAGATCACCCTTTAACGATGGATCGAGCTTGGAATGAATATATTCCAGATTCGTGGTCTTTCCACTCATACCGGGTCCATAATACACAATTTTCAGATTGATTTCCTGTAATGCCCAATTAATAAACATCCTGTCCTCATCAATTTAGTTTGGAAACGATTCTATCGTTTATCTTTATTTGAAGCTATCATCCAATGCATTGCCGAGCAGCGTACTAAAATCATCATCAATGATCTGATCGCTTTCCTGCCCTTCCTCCTCCTGTTCGGCCAGCGCATTACGCAAATCCTCAATGGCCTTCTTGGTATAGATACGAATCAAACCCAGGGTGACGCTTACATCGAATACAACGACCAGGAAAAAGTCTTCCCCTACATTTGAAAGATAAACATTGCGCTTTTCGCCTTCGTGAAAAAGAAGTTTAAATTTAGCTTCTTCTCCAACCAATTTGGCCATTTCAGATGTGGCCGCAAAATCACTGGCAGCCAGAGCGGAGAGTACGGTCGTATTCATGTCTTCCGTATGCCCCCGCTGACTGATGAGCTGCCCGCTCATGTCGGCAAATAGAATGGCGGAAGCCTTGGTCTTTGTGGCTAAATCGGATAATATCTTGGTGATGGCATCGTACTGATTACCATTTAAAATGACCTGGCGGCTACCATCCTTCAATTTTCTGGTTTGTACCATTGTGTCGTCCCCATTTTAATTTAAACGCGTAATGTATGTTGCTTCTTTAAGCGATCCAGCGCAATTTTTACGCTTTCCCGTAAACGTTCTAACGCCTGACCAAGCTGTTCTATTTCATCGTGGGTAGTCACATTAATCTTTTCTTCCAGCTTACCCTGACTAATATCATCCGCCCTCTTTGTTAAATAAAGAATGGGATTAATCATTCGATTAGCCAGAAAAATAACAATAATGATTCCTATCAGGGTCAGAGCACCGATGATCATTAACAACATAATTTTTGTTTTTTGTACCGAGGCCTTAATATAATCCTGACGCATGCCTACCCGGATGTATCCGATGTATCCCTCTTCAATCGGTACCCAAATATCGTAACACTCGGCATTGGAAGCTTTTAAATCAACCAATACCGGGGGTTGATTGGCAGACGACGGATTTTGAGCCAATAACTCTTTGGGTATCTGCCCGTTGTAGGTATCAGCTAAAACCGTAGAATCACTCTTTTGAATCAAAATATATTCCACGCTTTCAAAATTGAGTATATTACTCAATAGCTGGCGTAGTCCTACTTCGTCATTTTCCAGAATTTGCTCTTCCGTAAAATGGGCCAGATTCGAACCAATGGCCCGACCTCGCTCAATCAGTTCATTCTCCAGTTTTTTCGAAACCTGCTGACTTACAAGGATAACCAAAAGGATGCCCATAAGCAAGTTACTAATTAATAAAATACCGCTAATTTTCCAACGTAGGCTTAAAAATTTCACTCCGAATGCATGTCCTTCATTTTCGATAACATACTTTGTTGAAACAAAACTTTTTTATGTTCATCGGGAATTTCTTCACTGATGGCTTCTATTAATTCCGCTTCCCGATCTTCCGCAAACTGGTCTTTATTCGCTTCCATGGCCCAGAGCACATCTTCGATCACATAGGGCGCCACCGGTCCGATGATTCGGGTCAGTTCATTTTCCAGGATATCAAAAAACTCTGCGGGAAGAAATTTTTCTTCGACTTTCCTGGTGGAGATGAGTTCCAGCAAACCCTTTTCATACAATTCATTGAACAGGTTCAGCGCCTCATCCAGATCCATGGCCAAAACTTCAGCTACTTCACCGACAGTTTTCTGACCGTCAACCTGAGTAATAACAGCCCATTCCGCAGATCGTAAGGTTACTTCTGCGGGAGATTTACTTTTTGAAAGAGCAAAAATAACCGCTTCATGTAAGGCTATATTTTTATCCACTTACTATCCGTATCCACTAACATTTTAAATATAAATGATTTAAAGCCCTATTTCAATTTTGCCAGCAATTTTTCTTCGGCTTCGGTCCACTCACATTTTTTTATAATATAGGTCCGATCGGCTAAATGAGACTTAACCCATTTATTAAATTTCTTATTTTCCAATAATTTTGACATGGTAACGTTGAGCGTAATGCGCAAAAGAGAATGGACCTGAGTAGAATGACTGAACGCGACAACCATAAAGTGATCCGATACCTTACAGGTGATAAAATTTCTCGCCCAATAAAATTCCAATTCCGTTACCTTTTTACCGAGCGTGGCATAAAAAGCCGAAATGCTCAAGAGACGTCGTGATAATTCTTTCAGTGCATCCATATCAAACGACAGGCCGCGGGCATCGAGTATTTCCCCCCGGTTGGAGGCCAGATACACTCCCTCAACCGCATCTATTTCCGTTACATCTTTAAGGATATCTTCAATCATATCATTTCAACTCAAGAATGTTCGTATTTTCTAAGGATACTCGTCAAATTACTGCTAAAGTTTAGAAAAATAATCGGTTAAGCCAATGCCTGCTTGATTAAAGGTAACACGACATCCAGTTTTATTTTTTGATCCATCTCTAAGAGAACGAAATATTGATTGTATTTTGCATAGATATATTTCTGTGACGCTGCAGAAATACTGATGTAGTCCGGCCCTTCTCTTTTTAACAGCATGCCGATCTTATCGGCTGCATTGAGTACCAGGGCATGTAAGGCATCTTCGCTTTGGGACTTGCCCGAACTATTGGCGATAATCGCCCCCTCTTTGTCAAAAATCAAAGCAGTCTTCACTCCTTTTACCGTGAATAATCGTTCGAAAAGATGATCATAACGGCGTTCCGGATTATCATCCATCGAATCCAGTTGATGTAAACCATCCAGTAAAAGGTTGTTCCAGTTGGTATGAATGGTTCGTACCGGTGCCCGGATTCCACTCTCAACTTTAAACTTACCGGCATAGAGGGTTAATAAACGAAATACCGCTTTTTCCCCGATATCCGGATCGTATTCCGCATGAACAACCTGGCCGTTCTCGAAATAAACAAATCCGAATTTACCGCTATGTTCGATGGTCAGTTTGGCGGTATTCCGTTCCATGCAGTTCAACTGGATTAAACTTGGCAGTTTTAGATCTTTTAAATTTCCTACCAGTGCCATATTATCCCAACAAATCGATGACTAACGATTTAAATTCTTTCATGTCAAATGGTTTTTCAATATAATACTTGGCACCTTTACTCATCGCATTTTCACGGTGCTCTTGCGATCCGTAAGCGGTCATGATGATCACCTCGGTGCGGGGGTATTCCTTACGGATCTTTTCAAGAACCTCAATGCCGCTTATTCCCGGCATAAAAATATCCGTTACAACCAGATCAAACGGTTTTTCCGACAGTCTTTCCAGAGCCTCTTCTCCGGAAGCGGCCGTAACCACTTCGTAATCTTTGGGAGAACGTATAAAACTCTGGTACAGACTAAAAGTCAGTGTTTCTTCATCATCCACAATGAGTAATCTTTTGGCCATATTAGTTACCTGATTTTGGAAGTATCACTTTCGATTACAGGGAAATAGATGCGGAAGGAACTCCCTTTGCCCTCTGCGGAATCTACTTCAATTTTACCTCCATTCTCTTCCAGCAAACGGGTCGATATGGAAAGGCCCAGGCCGACGCCATCGCTTTTTGTGGTAAAGAACGGATTAAAAATCTTTTCCTGTTGATCAATCGGAATCCCCCGGCCCGTATCCGCTATCTCAACGACAACGGCCTGCTGAGACCCCTGTTCGAAAACGTACTCTTTTACGATTTTGGTATTGATCATAATTTTTCCGCCTTCCGGCATGGCTTCAACGGCATTAATGAACAGGTTGAGAATTACCTGTTCGATCTGACTGCCATCGATGTATAACCGCGGCATTTCACTTGAAAAATCAGTATGGAAGGTAATATTGCGTTTTTTAAGTCTGGGAGCCATCAACAGATACACTCCGTCAATGATCATCTCAATATCCTGGAACTCCTGTTTCGGTCGTCCGGGTTTGGCAAAATTAAAAAATCGTTTCAGCAGATCATTGCTTCGGTCGATTTCTTTCACAATGCGTGAAACCAACTGACTGCGAAAATCACCCGGACTGAAGGACTCTTCGAGGACCTGCGCCGAGGTTTTAATGCCCGCCAGAGGGTTACGGATTTCATGAGCAATACCGGCCGAAATTTCGCCGAGTGTTGCCAGTCGCTCCATGCGTTCCAGTTGTCTTCTTAAATTATTCACCACGGTAATATTTCGGAAAATAAAAATGACACCTTCCGGCTCCTTATTCTCCGGATTCAAATAATAACTGGTACTAAAGCCGGCAGGAATCAGTTCACCGTCCTTGGTGATCAGATAGGTTTCCTTACTTTGATACTGGTGCCCCTCTTTAATGACGCGTTTAAAAAACTGAGTTCCCTGCTCCGGTTCAGCGAAAAGAGTACTGATATTTTGTCCCTGAATATCAAGGTAATGATAACCGAAGATGTCCTGAGCCGCCCGATTTATAAAAGTGATCGACCCATTCAAATCGGTGGTTATAACCCCGCTGGAGATTTGCTGGATGATTCCCCTGTGGAAATCAAATACCTTCTCCAATTCCCGGAATCGTTTGAGCAGCAGATTATATTTGGACTTATAATCCGAGTCGAGCGGTGCTTCTTCCGGTTGCCGGTTAGCCTCTAAGGCAGAGTAAAACTTTTGCAGCGTTAAGGCCGCCTCTTTTTTATTTTTATACTGTTTACTCACGGTTCACAAGAATTCCCGGCTTTAATCGGCCATAATATGAAAGAATTAAATTTTAAAGATTTCATCATTTCATTGCAAATCTTTTATCAATTCAATAAAATAGGATCCACATCTACACTCACCCGCAATTTCTGATTTCTTTTTTGGAAATAGGGTTCCAGAATTTGCCGCAGAATTTCCTTGGTATGCCTGCCGTTCGGGTCCGTTTTAGGATTGAGACGTAAATAGAATTGCCAGCGGTGCATATTGCTGACCCGGGGAATAATCGCCGGAGCCGGACCGATCACCTGACAATAGAGACGTGTCCGGCGTTGGACAGCGGCCGCCAGACTCCTGCCGGTACTAATGGCTTCGCTCAGGTTCGCAGCACTGATCAGCACCTGAATCAACCGGTAGAAGGGAGGATATTTGTAGGTACGCCGATGCTGCATCTCTTCCATGTAAAATCCGATGAAATCATGATTACGGGCCATCTGAATGGCATAATGACTAAACAGATAACTCTGGACCACCACTTCTCCCGGTTTGGACCCTCGTCCGGCCCGGCCCGCCACCTGAGTAAGCAACTGAAAGACACGCTCCGGTGCCCGAAAGTCGGGGATGGCCAGGCCCACATCAGCAGAGATAACACCGACCATGGTAACATTCTCAAAATCCAACCCCTTAGCAATCATCTGGGTGCCCAATAAAATATCCGCTTTCCGTTCCGCAAATTGTGTGAGAATCAAATCATGGCTGTTTTTACCCTTAGTCGTATCCTGATCCATACGCAGGATTCGTGCCTCCGGTAATAGTTGCTGCAAATCACTCTGAACACGCTGAGTACCGACTCCTTTATAGATAATCTGTTTTCCACCACAATTCGGGCAATCCGTATAAGCCGGTTGCTGGAAACCACAAACATGACACTGTAGCTTCTCATGATAAGAATGATAAGTCAGGGTTACATCGCAATGGGGGCATACCGGAATAAATCCGCAGGATTTACATTGCATAAAGGAAGCATATCCCCGCCTGTTCTGGAGAATAATAACCTGTTCCCGCCGGGCTAACCGTTCTTTAATTTTATCGACCATAATTTGTGAAAATAAAGAAATTTTCCCGGCGACCCTGGCCCGCTTCTGTTTCATATCCACGATATAAACCGAGGGCATAAGAACATTATTGATTCGGTTTCGCATTTCCAATAAATGGTATTTCCCACGGCGGGCATTATAATACGATTCCATACTGGGAGTGGCGGAACCGGCTATAATCACTGCATCATGCTGTCTGGCCAGGAAGACGGCAACATCCCGGGCATTGTAGCGCGGATTGGTATCGCTTTGTTTATAGGAACCTTCCTGCTCTTCATCCACCACGATCAGTCCTATATTTTTAAGAGGAGCGAACAATGCGGAACGCGGTCCTATGGCTACTCTTACCTTACCCGTATAACAGGCCATCCAGGCATCCAGGCGCTCCCCGGCTGACATTTTACTGTGGAACACGGCCATCTTATCCTTTGTTACTTCACGAAAACGTCCCACGGTCTGGGGAGTCAGGGCAATTTCCGGGATGAGAATGACGGCACTTCGATTCATGGCCAGTATATCCTGAAGAATTTCGATATACACCTGTGTCTTGCCGCTGCCGGTTACACCATGAAGTAAGAAAGGCGAAAATTCTTTCTTCGAAAGCCGGGACTTGATCTGCGCCACCACCGAAACCTGCTCGGCGGTCAGTTCAATATCCTTGTCTTCCTCCTCAAACTGCCATTGCGGTTGACGTTGCAAGGGGCGATCTTCAATGGCACAAAGCCCATATCCGGCCATCTTGTGTAGTGTGCCCGAAGCCATACCCGTATCCCTTAAAAAATCGGACATAAGAAGGGTCGTCCCGGATTTTTCCTTTAAAAAAAGGTCTACTTCGGGTCGCCGCTTAATGTATTTCAAATAATCTTCATGCTTCAATTTCAGATCATCATAGTTTTCCGGAATGACCACATATTTGCGTATCAGGGCGCGAACCCGGGCGGCCTTTCTTTTATCCCGACGTATAATCAAACCGAGTTCGTCCAATCTGCTCAGTAAATAATAAAATCCGGCCTGACCGAATTTTCTCCGGTAACTTGCTTTACTGTTACCCGGGTTGTCACCGATCAGAGTGTAAAGTTCATTCTGACGTTCGGTTAATTCAACCTCTGTCGGGTCCTCTTGAAGAAAGATCAGTTCTTCATCACGAACATCGATCCCTTTGGGCAAAACCAACTGTAAGGCCTGCCCCCAGCTACAAAGATAATATTCGGAGATCCATCTGGTTAATTCCATCATCTCCGGTGAGATCAGTGGCTGTTCATCCAGGATATCGATAATATATTTAAGAGAGGTAAGGGTGGATTTTTCGATCAGTTCGATGGTGATGCCGGTAATCATTCGTTTACCGAAGGGAACCAGTACCCGCATTCCCGGCTTCAAATGGTCCATCTCCGAAGGAATCCGATAGGTATAGGCATGGTTTATGGGCAGATTAAAAACAACCTGAGCATAGGACATCCGCTTTACTTCACCCATTATCCTCACTCGTCTGAGACACTAATTTGATACACAGGTACATTTAGAACAAATCGCCGAAAGGTTTGGCGAAAACGCTATGACAGAAGGTAATAAAATTCTAAGTTGAAAACTATACAACAAAATAACTTTTCTTTATAAAACAAAAAAAGGCGGGGAAAACCCGCCGTTTTTTATTCTTTAACTACCCATACCTTAACGGTTGCTTCCACTTCAGGATGCAATTTAATGGGTACGGAGTAGATGCCGAGTGATTTGATCGGTTCATCCAGCAAAATTTTACGTTTGTCTATTTGAATATCCTGATTTGCTAATGATTCGGCGATACTCTGCGAGGTAACGGATCCGAACAGTTTATCTTCCTCACCAACCTGAACAGGAATCGTACAGGATACTTTTGACAATTTTTCAGCCAACACTTCCGCATTTTTTCGCTCGCGCTCGGCACGCATACTCAGCTTTTCCATCTCACTGGTAAAACGCTTTTTGTTTGCTTCGTTCGCTATATAGGCAATGCCCTTCGGAATTAAAAAATTCCTGGCATAGCCGTCTTTTACTTTGACTGTTTCGCCGGCCTTGCCCAGGCTCTCCATATCTTGACGCAATATTATTTCCATTGATACTCACCTTTTATTTCTTTAACTCGTATAGAAAAGGTCAATTCCGGGTTGGGGGAATCCACCCATTTCTTTATAAAACTTATGCCGCAAATCATTTAAAGAGCGGAATAAGGTACGGTTAACGGGTAAAATCGGTTACAAACGGGATTAAAGCCAGGTGACGGGCCCGCTTAATTGCCTGGGCTAACTGGCGTTGATGCTTGGCGCATGTTCCGGAAGTGTGTCTCGGAATGATTTTACCTTGTTCGGTCATATACCTAAAAAGTTTACGCTCATCTTTGAAATCGATATAGTCAATGTCTCCCTGACAAAAGAGACAAACTCTTTTTCTTCTCATTCTCAACATACTGATATCCCCTTATTCTTATTCTTTTTCTTCGCTGTTCTCCGTATCGGTCACGGCTTCTTCAGGAGCCGGTTCCACTTCAGGTTTCGCCTCTGCCGGTTTTTCGGCCACGGGGGCCGGTGTCTCCGTTTGCCGGGCTTCCTGTTCGGCCTTGGCCATGGCTCTCAGTTTATGCTTATCATAGCGATAGGTAAGATAACGCAGAACCTTGTCATTGTAATTATAATCTTTCTCCAATTCATGGGGGATATTTCCCGAACTTTCAAACTCGATGGCCACATAAAAGCCATATTGTTTTTTCTGGATTTCGTAGGCAAGGCGTTTCTTGCCCCACTTATCCACTTTGCGAATCGTTCCGCCATGTTCGGTAATAATGGCGCTGAACCGTTCCACCGCCGTATCGATCTCTTTAGGCGATAGCAAACTGTCCAGGATGATAATAGATTCGTAAATAGACATTGAACCTCCTTCGGTCTTTACGATCCCACCGTTTTCCGGTGGGATAGGATGTTTAGTTAATTTAATTATTTTACACTTACCGTTTAACGCATCTATTTAAATCAGTGGCGCAATAACCAGAGAAACCACTGAAATTAATTTGATCAAAATATTCAACGAGGGGCCGGCCGTATCTTTAAAAGGATCCCCAACCGTATCCCCAACGACGGCAGCTTTATGGGTATCGGAGCCTTTACCGCCAAGGTTACCGCTCTCAATATATTTTTTGGCATTATCCCAGGAACCGCCGGCATTGGCCATAAAGATAGCCAGCAATACGCCGGAGACGGTAACACCGGCCAGAACGCCACCCAACATTTCCGGCATTCTTAAAATAAGTCCGAAAAAGACCGGCGTTAAAATAGCTAAAAGACCGGGAGCAATCATGCGTTTAATGGCTGCAGCCGTTGCAATATCCACACACCGTGCATAATCGGCCCGGGCTGTTCCTTCCAGTAATCCCTTGATTTCACGAAATTGCCGGCGAACTTCTTCGATCATGTCAAAGGCTGCCTCACCGACCGCCTTCATAGCAAAAGAAGAAAAAATAAAAGGCAGAACACCGCCTAATAGAAGGCCGGCCATTACCCGCGGATTATTGATATCCAAAACCAATTTCGGGATACCAAGGCTAACCGCTACCGTTTCCCTGTAAGCGGCAAACAATGCCAAAGCGGTTAATGCGGCGGAACCGATGGCAAATCCTTTGCCAATAGCCGCTGTCGTATTGCCCACCGCATCTAATTTATCCGTACGCTGGCGAACTTCGGGCGGTAGCTGGGCCATTTCGGCTGCCCCACCCGCATTATCGGCTATGGGACCGTAAGCATCGACCGCCAGTTGAATACCTGTGGTGGACAGCATACCCAGAGCAGCAATAGCGATTCCATATAATCCGGCAAAATAATAAGCTACCAGAATAGCAAGGGCAATCATAGTAACCGGCCAGGCTGTGGAATACATCCCGTTAGCCAACCCGGAAATGATATTGGTCGCCGGACCGGTTTCGCTCGCTTTAGCAATTCTATGAACCGGTTTACGCGATTCCGATGTATAGTATTCGGTTAACAGGCCAATGACGATTCCGGCAATTAAACCGGCAATCGTTGCCAAAAATATATCCAGGGCATTGACACTCTTACCGGATAACATCACATCACTTTTTACAAAATAATTTATTATGAAATAACTGAGTACAACCATCAGACCACCGGCCCCAAAGGTGCCGATATTTAATGCAGCTTGCGGATTACCCCCTTCTTTGGTACGCACAAAAAAGGTGCCGATAATAGAAACAATAATTCCGGTGCCGGCCAGAATAAGAGGAAGGGAAACCAGGTTAGCGGCATGTGCGGCCGCACCTAAAACCATGGCCCCGATGATAGAACCTACATAGGATTCGAATAAATCGGCGCCCATACCGGCCACATCACCCACATTATCGCCTACATTATCGGCAATAGTTGCCGGATTTCGGGGATCATCTTCAGGGATACCCGCCTCCACCTTACCGACCAGGTCTGCGCCGACATCCGCCGCTTTGGTATAGATCCCACCGCCGACACGGGCAAACAGAGCAATCGAGGAAGCCCCCATGGCAAAACCGGAAATAATCGTTACCACATAGTGCAGATCTACATCCTGATTTAATCCGCCATAAGCCCAGAACAGAATGGTGATACCCAAAACACCGAGGCCTACTACACTCATCCCCATTACGGAGCCGCCGTTGAAGGCTACAATTAAGGCGTCATTTAAGCTGCTGCGAGCTGCCTGGGTTGTACGATGATTGGCCAGGGTTGCTACGCGCATTCCAAAAAAACCGGCCAGAGCGCTACAGGTCGCTCCCACTAAAAATGAAAGAGCAACCAAGGTGGTTCCCTGCGACCAGTTCCCCCACATGAGAAGAAGGGCAACAGAAACAACAAAGATGGCCAGAACCTTATATTCTCTGGATAAAAAAGCCATTGCGCCTTCCCGTACAGCTCGTCCGATTTCCTGCATTTTTTCATTACCGGGATGCTGTTTCGAAATCCATTTACTGCGCCACAACGCATAGAGCAGTGCCAAAACACCGCTTGTCAGAATAAACCAAAATACACTGTAACTCATCTTCCATTCCCTTTTTAATTAGTTAATACCTGTATCTATAACCGGTCCGTTGAAACGATTCATCGCCTCTTCGATGCCAGACTGAACCCAGGTTTTCAATCCCACATAGGCATATTCACATATCTTCGACAAGTATTTCTGTTCAGATGCACTGAAATCTGACAAGACATAATCAATTGAATTATCCAGGGGTTCACCTATCCCTATTTTCAGACGCGGAAATGCTTCCGACTGCAAATGATAGATGATCGATTTTATCCCATTATGTCCGCCGGCACTTCCTTTGGCCCGGAAACGTAAGGTACCGAACGGTAAATGAAAATCATCATGAATAACCATAATCCGCTCCAGGTCCAACTCATATTGGTCTACTACCTGAGCCACGGCCAGACCGCTGTTATTCATGAAAGTTACGGGCTTGATCAACAATACCTGCTCATCAAAAATTTTATGCCAGCCAAAATAATAATCCCCTTTGCCCGGGCGAAAGGGGATATTAAAGGTAACTTCAAGATACTCTAATACAAGTAAACCTGCATTGTGACGCGTGCGTCGATAACGAGCACCGGGGTTTCCCAACCCAAAAAAGACATGCATCCGAAAGGTCAATCCTGATCTTCGGATTCTTCCTTTTCCCGTGCCGTAATAACTTCCGGTTCGGCAGCTTCTTCTTCCAGTATCTCTTCGGTCGTTTCTTCTTCCGTTTCAATACGCGGTACTTCGACACGAACCAATACATCTTCCGGATCATCGAGAAGCTCGAAATTTTCCGCCTTAATATCTTTTACACGCAGCGCTTCGCCGATACCAAGATCATCTATATTAACCACAATCTCTCCGGGAATATCCTTGGGTAAAACGGAAATCTCCACCTCATGCTTGATAGCATCCAGAATACCGCCTTCTTTGATGCCCTTCGGTTTTCCCTCAAAACGGACATCAACCATCATGGAAATTTTATGACCCTTTTTAACCTGCATAAAATCTATATGCATAAAGGAATCATTCACAGGATGCCGCTGAATGTCGCGTACAATGACTTGATGACTTTTGGAACCAACTTCTATATCAATCGTAGAGAAGGTCTTTTTCATTAACATTTCCAGGGCATGAGCATCCACGGAAAGAGCCAGCGGATCTTTCACTTCGCCATACAAAATAGCGGGAACCCGCCCCGCCCTGCGGACACGCCGCGCAGAAGCTTTACCGTGATCTTCGCGTAATTCCGCAACCAACTTCGCTTCGGACATTGATAACTCCTATTTACAGTTTAAAAGGCAATGATTCGCTTGCCTTGATGTTCTTATAATTAGCTGGGGTGGCAGGATTCGAACCTACGCATCGCGGGACCAAAACCCGCTGCCTTACCACTTGGCTACACCCCAGTACTCTCATTTTCAAGAGATTTGAAATATAACATCTTCCAAATTATAAGTCAAGATTTAGAGGGGGGTGAATCAGCAATTATCCCATCTATTCTACACACAAAATTGATTTACCGGGAATCTCTTAGACAGGAACACTCGAAAACCAGCGGGCATCCCGAGGAATCACTTACGGAAAAGTCCGAAATAACTTTTGCTATTTACGGTTTATGACGATCACAACGAGCCCGGATCCATTTGGCCCGCTAAAATTGGAGTGAAATAGCGGTTTGATAACTGTTACCTTTAAGTATAGAAAAAAAATCCATCTTACTATAGTTTGGTATTTCCTTAAAATGGCTCTACCGGGTTTTTTGTGGTTAAACGACGCATCCTTAAATCATCACAAAGTGATGTAATATGAGTAGCCGCACCCGTCAGCCTCCGGCCTGTGGGCAAGATGTAACCGAATAGGGTTAAAATAAACCAGGCCTTTCAATGTATAGGTTCTCCTATTTCGTTAAAACGCTCTGTGTTCCACATTCGACGCCTTCAGCGTCGCGCTCGCTTTTTCCGCTTTACCACAGGTCAAGCCTGTGGCTACTCATGTTCGTATCCTTCGGATACTTTTATTATTAAATGCAAAATGAACGAAGCAGTAAAATCATATTGTCAGTCTTTATTTAATATACGACTTCACAAGAACCCCGGTAGAGCCATTAAAATAAATTGACTTCGGACCGTTGTGATCCATTATAACAAAAACCGGACGGCTAAAAATACATTCCAAAAGTTAAACGATGGCTGCTTCCCAGATAATCGCCCAGAGGAACATAGGCATAGTCAAAATGATATTGCCGAAAATTAACCCCAAAGCCGAAAGTAAACCGAATTTTCTCCGAATTAATTTGCATACCCAGGCGTAAAGGCAAATGGGCAATAATCGGCCATTCCGTACCTATTCGGTATTGCATTCCGGTACCACGAATCGATCGAACCTCGCCCAATAGAAGCGGTGTGTGTCCGTTTAACCGGAAAGGTACCGAATATTTGAATCCCAGACGAGCCAATACAGGCAGGGTGGTGCGTTCGTCCGCAAGCTTATTCATTTCACCTATATTCTGGACGGCGGCAGCCAGGGTCAAACGGGGGATGAGTTCTTTTCCCAGTATCCCTATATCCACTGCCCAGCCGGAAGCGCCGTGTAAATAGTATTTTTCATACAAGTATTTTGCGGTAATCCCCACCGACCAGGTAGCCGATAAGGCACGGGCATAACTGATTCCTCCGGAAAGATTCATCGCACTAACCGTACCCAGCGGCTGGTCCGAGGGTTGACTGTCTCTGATTTCTATGCCGGGGATATTGAAAAAATTGACGGCCAGGGCAAAGTGATTCCGTCCGAAATTAAATTGCAGAGCGGCAAATTCCTGAGAAATATCCTGAATCCAGATATTATGCATTACCAGCAAATTACGCCGATTATTTTCGGCCAGCCCTGCCGGATTCCAGAAGGCGGCACCGGCATCATTACTCATGGCGGAATAGGCACCTCCTAAGGCCGCAGCCCGGCTATCCACATCCAATTTCAAGAAGGACATTCCGCACGATCCATCCGCAGCAGAAAGGTTTTGTCCAAGCATGAGAAACAGAAACAATAAAGCGATGTATTTTCTCGGGTTCAACATAATATGCTC
>JALSTK010000128.1 GCA_026983775.1 Calditrichia bacterium | reverse complement strand
CGTGATTTTGAAATTCTTCGAGGAAATCGGGGAGGTGTGCTGCCCGGCGCTCCTTAAAATCTATGACCATCCAGGAACTGGTGCCGACTCCGATCAGGCCATCGGCTTCGGTTTTTATGCGAAAGTCGCGGATGCCGAACATACGCGACTTTTCAGAAGGCCAGGTTTCCACCGTGATGATTTCATTCCATTTCGGGTACTTTTCCAAACGGATATGCAATCGGGAAAGCACCCATAGCAAATTCATTTTAAGCATCTGATCCATGGCCACATTCATGGCAAAAGCATGGTTGGCGGACGCTTCCTGTAAATAATTACAGATCGATTGCATGGTGACCCGCCCATCCGGCCCCGCTTCGTAAGCACGCACTTTAAATTCTTCCTGCCAAAAGAGATTCGTCATATCCGACATGCACCGTTCCTTTCTTTTTAAACTATTTTAGAGGAATTTAAGCGCTGAGAGATTTAAAACAAAAATTTGGAATTTGCATTTATTGATTCTTTTTTACTAACTTGATCCCCTTTCAAAATACGGAGATACAATGAAAGTAAGACTGATTGAAAAAAAGAATCTGTTAAATTCATTTTTTCAGGTTGATGTGGCCACGCTGCAATACGAAAAATTTAAAGGCGGCTGGAGTGAAGCGGTAAGAAGATATAATTTGGAACGCGGAGAAGCGGTGGCCGTACTCATCTATCTGCAAGACAGGAAACGATTGGTGCTCATTCGTCAATTCCGTTATGCCGTTTATACCAGAGCTCAAAATAACGGCTGGATCGAAGAAATTGTAGCCGGTGTGATGGATGAAGGGGAAACGCCGCTGCAAACTGCCAAAAGGGAATGTCTGGAAGAAACCGGCTATAATATCCGGAAATTCGAATCCATCGCTGCCGTGTTTTCCAGTCCCGGAATCACTACCGAACGGGTCCATTTATTTATCGGCTATGCCACATCGGAAGATAAGATTAGCGAAGGAGGCGGACTGGACAGCGAACATGAGGACATTGAACTTATCGAACTCAGCGCGGAAGAGGTACGGGAAAAAATTCTGGCCCGCGAATTTACCGACGCTAAAACCCTGCTGGCGTTGAATTACTTTTTATTGTTTCATGGGAATTAATTTGAGAGCAAAGGTTTATATTTTTTCATATCCTGTAAAATTCTTCGTGTCCCCTCGGCCACACAAAACAGAGCGTTATCCGGATAATTAACCGGTATTTTAATCCGGTTACGTAAATATTGATCGATTCCCCGCAAGAGGGCACCGCCCCCGGTGAGCACGATTCCATAATCAATCAGATCGGAGGCCAATTCCGGGGGCAGTTCATCCAGTGTCTGATGAATCGTTTCTACAATGCTATTCATAACACTCTGTAAGGCGACTTCAAAAACGGTATTGGATATAAGCAGTTCCCTGGGCAAACGACTCTGATGATCGATACCCCGCACAGGGAAATAATCTTCTTCAACCTCGGGATCGATGGTACCGAAATCAATTTTTATTTTCTCTGCGGTTAACAGGCCCACGTGTAACTGGTGTTGGTTCTTAAAGTATGAAATCAGGGCCTCATTCATTTCATCACCGGCAATACGCAGCGTATTATCGAGCACAATACCTCCGTAGCTGATGATGGCAATATCCGTGGTGCCTCCACCGATATCGACGATCATGTGGGTATGGTCCCCAAGTACATCCAGGCCCAGGCCAATGGCAGCAGCCATGGGTTCGGCAATCAGAAAAGCTTTTCGGGCTCCGGCTGCTAAAGCGCTGTCTACTACCGCCCTTTTTTCGACGCTGGTAATTCCGGTGGGTACACCGATGACCGCCTTATTAATTAAGAAACGGGGGATGCCGGCCTGTTGCATATAAGATTTAATCATATCTTCACCGGCTTTAAAATCCGATATAACTCCGTCCGCCAATGGACGAACGACACGAATATGGGGATGTGCCTTGCCCATCATCTTTTTGGCTTCATCGCCGATGGCAAATATTTTATTATGATTATAAGCAATGACCGAAGGTTGATTCAAAACAAAACCGCGATCATTCACATAAATGATCGAATTGGCCGTACCGAGATCAATACCGATATCCCGAAAAATATGTTTGAATAATTGAAGTGCCATGATATTGAGAAGTTTAACTTTATATTCGGATTAAATCAATGAATCAATAGCTAAAAATAAAAAAAAGTGCCCATTTTTTCAAATGGGCACCCGGGGGTATTTT
>JALSTK010000127.1 GCA_026983775.1 Calditrichia bacterium | reverse complement strand
ACGGATAAAAACGGAAAAACGGTAGGCGTTGCTCATGCCGATGAACTGCAGCTAAAAATAAAAGATCGTCTTAAAAACAACATCCTGCCCTCGTGTATGGGCCTGTTTGATGTGGTTTCGGAAGAAAGAGACGCAAAGAAAATCATTAAACTTATTGTGGCCAGCGGCCCGGAGAAACCCTACTACATTGCCAAAAAAGGAATGAGCGAAAAAGGGTGTTTTATTCGTGTCGGTTCGGCTTCAGAACCTATGCCGGTGCGTATGATTGAAGACCTTTTTGCCAAACGCACCCGCAACTCCATCGGTAAGATTGTTTCTCCCCGGCAGGATTTAACCTTTGCCCAGCTCAAAATTTACTACGAAGCAAAAGGATTGGTGCTCAACGAAAATTTCGCAAAAAATCTGGAACTGTTAACCGAAGATGGTAAATACAATTATGTGGCTTATCTTATGGCGGATGAAAACGGCGTTTCCATTAAACTTGCCAAGTATTCGAGTCCTGACAGGGTGGATTTAACGGAAAATAACGAATACGGTTACTGTTCGCTGATAAAAGCCACCAATGCGGTATTAGACAAACTGGAGATAGAAAACAAAACATCGGCAACCATCACAGCCCGCAAAAGGATAGAAAGCCGTTTATGGGATGCCGTTGCCATACGGGAAGCCGTAATAAACGCCATTGTTCATAACGATTACACCAGGGATATACCGCCAAAATTTGAGATTTTCCCCGACCGTTTGGAAATAACTTCCTACGGAGGTCTTTTCGAAGGGATGAGAAAAGAGGATTTTTTCTCGGGTCTTTCTCTGCCGAAGAACAAAGAATTGATGCGGATTTTCAAAGATTTGGATATGGTGGAGCAGCTCGGTTCTGGTGTTCCGCGAATTTTGAGAGCTTATTCCAAAGAGTGTTTTGTGTTCGGCGACAGTTTTACCAGAATGGTTTTCCCAATAGAAGGTTCTGAAGAAACTACACAGGAAACTGTGGAGAAAAGTTCGGTGAAAAGTTCGGTGAAAAGTTCGGTGAAAATTCTCAACCTGATAATGGATAATAAAAATATTACCATACCGGAGATTGCACATGAACTTGGACTTTCAACCAGAGCGATTGAAAAACAGCTTGCCAGGCTGAAAGAACAAAACAAATTAAAACGAATTGGCCCCGATAAAGGCGGATATTGGGAAGTGATTAACGAAAAGAGATAACTATGAGTAAAAAAGAACTGGCTCTACCGGATTTCTTGTGAAGCCGTATCTTAAATGAAGACTGATAAAAGAAATCAAACAATTTTTTATTGTTTTGTTCATCTTGTATTTAAAAACAATAGTATCCGAAGGATACTAATGTAAGTAGCCACAGGCGAAGCCTGTGGTAAAGCGGAAAAAGCGAGCGCGACGCTGAAGGCGTCGAATGTGGAACACAGAGCATGCTAACGAAATAGGATACCCTATACATTGTAAGGTCTGGTTTATTTTACCGCTTTGCGATAACCCTATTCGGTTGCATCTTGCCCCCAGGCTTCGCTCCTGCCCGGAGGCTGACGGGTGTGGCTACTCATATTACATCACTTTGTGATGATTTAAGGATGCGGCGTTTAACCGCAAAAAAACCGTAGAGCCAATATAAAAAGTGGATGATATCCAAAAGGACACGAGTATGGAATTAAAAATTAAAATCAAACGGGCTTTGCTTTCGGTCTCCGATAAACGCGGTATCGGTATTCTGGCCCGAACCCTCCATGAAGCGGGCTGCGAAATCATTTCTACCGGCGGAACCAAACGGGCTTTGGAAGAAATCAATATTCCGGTGACGGATATCCGTGATGTTACCGGAAATCCGGAAGCCTTTGCAGGCCGCATGAAAACCATCTCCTTCCAGATCGAATCCGCTCTGCTCTTCGATCGCGAGAAAGACGGTCTGGAAGCCCGCAATCTGAACATTCGGCCTATCGATATGGTGGTCTGTAATCTCTATCCTTTTGAGGAAGTGAAAAAGCAAGGGGCCGATTTCGACACGCTGATCGAACATATCGATATCGGAGGGCCTACCATGGTTCGGGCAGCGGCAAAAAATTTTAAATATGTGGCCGTACTCACCGATCCTCTGGATTATCACGATATTATCGACGAACTGGAAGCGAATCAGGGCGCTCTGTCCTATGATACCCGCTTTCGGCTGATGCGCAAAGCCTTCAACGCCACCGCGGATTATGATGCCATGATCGCCACGACCATGGATGAAACCGCA
>JALSTK010000126.1 GCA_026983775.1 Calditrichia bacterium | reverse complement strand
GCTAATAGATCCACATCCACGTGCCCGATCAGACAGAGCTTGTCACCATATTTTTCTTTGACTTCGGCAATCTTCATAGCTTTGGGTTCAATGGGATGTAAAGCATCTACACCGCAATCAATGATATGTTCAAAGACATCCCATAATACCCCGTCTGTATGATAGATGAGCGGTTTATTGTATTGCCTGGCCAGCTCTCCTATTTTTTTTAACCAGGGGAAAAAATAGGTTTCCAGCACCTGAGGCGACATGAGCAATCCTGTGCTGAAAGCGATATCATCGCTGAACCAGAGGACATCCACCACATCACTCTGGGCGAAATATTCAAACATGCTCAGTACCAGTTCTCCGATCCGATCGTTAACGGCTTGGATCAGTTCCGGGTTTTCAAACAGAGCCATGGAGAAGCCTTCAAAACCCATCATTTCCCAGGTCATGGTAAATATATCCCCATACTGCCCGATGACTCCCATGCCTTCGGGCAGCAAGGCTTTAACCTGCTCGAAACGGGAATAATCGAACGACTCCTTTTCAGGAAATACATAGTGTTCGAAATCCTCAAAACTGGTGATTAATCCCGTCCCTTCAGACATCCAATTATAGCCCAGGGAACCGTCATCTTTAATAATGACCTCATCGCTGACTCCGATTTTGGACGGATTAAAATCGGCTCCCGGTTGTAATTTTACATAGTCGTATCCGGCTTTGTACCAGAATTCAATTTCATCTTCTAAAGAAGTAAGAGGATGGCCAAGAAAGCGTTCTTTAATCCTGGGATGTACTCCTAATTCTGCAATGGGGACATAGGATGCTTTTTCCCGTCGTAAAGTATGTATGAATTGTTCGATATCCGGATTCATTTTTCTCCTTTTACGAGTTATAATGATACTTTCGACCTGTTTCCATAAAAGCTTTGATATTCGCCAGCGGGGTGTTTTTAGGTAAATCGCAGCCCGAACTCAGGATAAAATTATGAAATTTCCCCATTTCCGCAAGTAAACGGTTTACTTCATGCCGAACCTGGACCTCGTTTCCCTGCAATAACGTTCCGGAGGGATCCAAATTTCCCATCAGAATAATATCATCGTTCAGCTTTTCGGCGATTTCAGTTAAATTGACTCCTGCTTCGCGGGAATCGAGACTGAGCGCGGTCACTCCGCTGGAGGCCATTAACTTATATACATGCATGGTATTTCCGCAAACATGGTAAATGGAATCGACCCGATGCCGATGGAGTAATGGAACGATAGAGGCCACATATTGTACGGCAAATTCATCGAATTGTCCGGGATTTAACAGGGCGGCGCCGGGATCGAGGATACAAACCAGATCTGCACCGGCATCAATCTGTAAAGAGGCATACTGCCGGATGACCGGCACAAGCAATTCAATCAGTTGTTTTATCTTGTCCGGAGACATCAGGACAGCCAGACCGGCCTTCGAAATACCCATAATTTGTGCGGCCAGGGTATAGGGGGCGGAAATATAAGCACCTACCCGGATGGAACCAGGGAGATGTTCTCTTAACAACCGTATGGTCTCCGCATAGGAGCGGGCGCGTCCATCCGCGCCGATGTCAATGGTTTTTACGGAACGGAAAAATGGAGCATCGACCGTTATGGCCCGGATGGATGCTGCATCCCCCTCAGGAAATAAAGCCGGTAAACCCAGGGCATTGGCCTCCACCGAGAGGTCCATCATCGGAAAAACGATATCGGGTTTAAATGTATCGGCCAGACTCCGGATGGTCTGAAAATGGATTTTAGAATTCTGCTGTCCGAGCTTAACGGATTTGTGTATCATCTGTAAGCCGGGAAGTCCCATTAAAGGGGCAACCATTCTACGCCCCTCTTTAGCATATTTATCTACCGACTCGGCAAGACACTTCATTTTAATTTGGTTTTGTATTTAAATGACGAACCAGGCTTTGAGGATCGGGAAAATAACCGTCGGCTCCGATTTTATCGCAAAATTGTTGTGAAAGCGGAGCCCCGCCTACAAAGACTTTTGTTTCCGCATTCAATTCTTTGACTTTTTGAGTGATCGGTCCCATGTTAAGCATAGTAGTTGTCAACAGAGCACTAAGGCCAACCATGCTTCCCGGATTACTACGCACGCTGTCAACAAATTTTTCAGCCGATACATTGGTACCCAGGTCGATCACCTTCCAGCCGTCCCCCTCCATTACCATACGAACCAGGTTTTTACCGATATCGTGCAGATCACCGGCCACAGTTCCCAAGATGATGGTTCCCTTATGCCGGGCGGCACCGGAATCAAAGTAAGGCTTCAGGTGCGCCATGGCGGCATACATGGCTTTGGCCGCAATGAGTAAATCGGGAATAAAGGCCTGTCCGTTTCCAAATTTATCACCGATTCTTTGCATGCCAACCATCAGCGCTTTGGCCAAAATATCATTGGGATCCACATCTTCGTCCAATAACTCCCTGGTAAGTTCGGAGGCACCGGATTGTCCCTGCATATCGGGGGGATAGGAGGTTTGCGAATCGACTTTTCCACGTTCGATGCAAATGGCTAATAACTTCAATTTTTCATTCATCATCTTCCTGTCCTCTTTACAGATGGATTTCTTTTGACAGGAAGATACTAAGAAAGCGGGGTTATTACAAGTCTTCTAATAACCCCGTTCGTATTTTTTGAAGAGGGCTTATCCCACGGGGTGATGTTTGTTCAGAAGGGTACGCAGACGGATGATATGTTCCGGACCGGTTCCGCAGCAACCGCCGAGAATACCGATGCGGAATTGCAAGACCTGTTCGATCTTTTGTTCGAAACTCTGCGGTGTTTCGGGATAAACAATTAAATGATCCGTCATTTGAGGGATTCCGGCATTGGGTTGGGCTAAAAAGGGCAACGGACTCAAGGGCTGCATTTCTTCTATTGCAGCTAAAACGACTTCGACTCCCGTACCGCAGTTGGCTCCGAGCAGATCGGCTCCGACCGCGGTTAAGCGCCCGACCATAGTAGCGGCATCAACGCCCATAGAAGTACGAACCCCACCATCGGTCAGATTAAAGGTCATACTACCGACAACCGGCAATCCGGTTTTTTCCTTAACGGCTTTAACGGCAATTTCCGCCTCCTCGATGGCCATCATGGTTTCCACATAAATAATATCCACTCCCCCTTCGGCCAAAGCCTCGGCCTGCTCTGCAAAATAATCATAAGCTTTTGCCACAGACAGGGTGCCCAGGGGTTCTAAGATTTCGCCCGTGGGTCCCATGGAACCGGCTACAAAGCGGCCCGGAGGACATACTTCCCGAGCCAGTTCGGCGCCGCGGCGGTTAAAACGGTACACTTCATTCTCTTTGCCGTGAATAGCCAGTCGGCTTCGGGTCCCTCCGAATGTGTTTGTCTCGATAATATCCGATCCGGCCCGGTAATAATCCCGGTAAATAGATTGCACGATTTCGGCATGGGTCACGTTAAATTCTTCCGGGCAGGCCCCTGTGGGTAATCCGCGTTTCTGCAATTCGGTACCCATGGCTCCGTCGGAGAGCAAAACCTCTCCCGCTTGAATGCGATCGAGTACTTTTATCATTTTGATTTCCTTGATCTTATGGATGAAATCATTCGTAAAGGCCGGCCTGACTTTAAAATAACCGATTCAAAAGATAGGTGTAAATCAAAGCATTGGCATAGGCCCGTTGGCGATTCGTGGTGGCTGCCGCATGGCCGCCTTCCGTGTTTTCATAATAATAGACCGGATAACCCAAAGCTTCCATTTTGGCCGCCATCTTACGGGCGTGTCCGGGATGGACGCGATCGTCCCGGGTTGAGGTAATAAAGAAAACCTTGGGATATTTTTTGTTTTTAAAAACATTCTGGTAAGGGGAATATTTTTTAATATAGGCCCAGTCTTCCGGTTTATCCGGATTACCGTATTCGCCCATCCAACTGGCACCTGCCAGTAGTTTGTTGTATCGTTTCATATCCAGCAACGGTACCCGACAAACCACGGCATTAAACAGATCGGGGCGTTCCGTAAAAGCCACACCGACCAGCAGCCCGCCATTACTGCCGCCCATTATACCCAAATGTCCGGGTGAGGTAATTTTCCGGCTGATCAGGTCTTCGGCCACAGCGATAAAGTCGTCATAAGCGCGCTGCCTGTGTTCCTTAAGAGCGGCCAGATGCCATTTGGGACCAAATTCACCGCCACCGCGAATATTGGCCAGCACATAAACACCGCCGCGTTCCAACCAGTTGGACCCGACTGTGGGCGAATAAGAGGGACGCAGTGATATTTCGAATCCACCGTAACCATAAAGTAAGGTTGGATTGGTACCGTTATAAGTCATCTCTTTTTGATGTACAACAAAATAGGGAATAGGAGTGCCGTCTTTGGAAACGGCTTCAAATTGTTCCACCGTTAAAGGACTGCTGTCAAAAAAAGCCGGCATACTTTTTAGCTTATCCAAACGGTTATCAATAGCCGATGCAAGATATAGAGTGGAAGGCATCAGGAAGTTGGTATAATAAAAAAAATAGCGGTCGGACTGTTGATCCGCACTTCCCAGATAGATACTGCCGAATTTCGGAACCGGAACGCGGCTTTGTTTCCATTGTCCCTTATCGAAAGTAAAACGGTAAAGTTCGCTGCGTACATTGCGCAGAATATTTACCAACAAATAGTTTTTGGTATGGGATACCGTGACTATGCTGGAACGATTGTCGGGTTGAAATACAGTTGTAAAATCCCGATCACCTTGCAGAAAATGATCATAGTCGATGCTTAAAAGGGCGCCCTGCCGGTATGTTTTACCGGCCACGGTCCAGTCGGTTTTGAGCTGAATCAGCATCTGATTTTTAAAAATACCACTTAAATCGGCATCTTCAGGTAAATCCAGACGGATACGTTTCCCTTTCTCCACGACATAGATTCGATGCGTATAAAAGGTCATATTTTCTTCGATAATTTGAAAACTGCGTTCGGGTGTATAAATTACATAACTCCATACGCCCATATCCGTGGAATCACCTTTAAAAAGAACCGGAGCTTTACCCAGGTCTGTTCCCCGTTTCCAGATTTTATTGATTAAGGGATAGCCTGAAGAAGAGGTAGTTCCTTTACCGAAATTAGTGGAAACCAGCAACGTATTCTGATCTTTCCATGAAACGGACCCCTTGGCTTCTTTTAGATAGAAGCCGTCTTTTACGAACCGTTTTTTTCGTAAATCGAATTCACGAATCACCACCGCATCCCCACCCCCACGTGAGAGACTGATCATGCAGCGATTATAGCCGGGACGCAGGAAATTGCTTCCCTTGTAAACCCATGTTTCCCCTTCGGCTTTATTCAAAGAATCGATAGACAGGACGGTTTCCCATTTGGGATGGGCTTTTAGATACTCGCTCAAAGTGGTTCTGCGCCACAATCCGCGAACATTTTTCGCATCCTGCCAAAAATTGTAAATATATTTACCATGAAAAACAGGGTTGGCAATGCGTGCTTTGGAATTATATATAGTGAGGTCTTTTTCATAGATTTTTTGAAATTCGGGATTTTTTTTAAGCTCGTTCTCTGTGCTTTTGTTTTGGGCATGGACCCATTTCAATGCTCTTTGTCCTTCCACCTTCTCCAGCCAAAGAAAGGGGTCTTCGGTCTTCTGAGCAAAGGAAAGTGAAGATAAAAACAAGAGCAGGACCAGAGTGTTGATACCTTGTTTTTTCATGATGAAATGCCTCCTGTGAATGGATATGCATGAGATCAAACCGAATCGGTCGTATTTATGATGAAATTTTCAAATTTTTTAGACGTTCTTCCGTCATGCGAATATAGTCGCGGTTAATTTCATAACCGACATACCGTCGTCCGGTTTGGATTGCAGCCACAGCCGTGGTACCCGAACCCATAAAAGGATCAAGAATAATATCATTTTTAAAGGAAAATAACTTAATCAGTCGCTTCGGTAATTCCAGGGGGAAGGGAGCCGGGTGGCGGCGATTTAATTCCGGTTGAAAACGCCAGATACTGGAAATATACTCCCGCCATTCCTCTTTGTTCAGTCGGGATTGCTCTTTCACTTCTTTGGATATCTTCTCCGGCGGACCGTCTTTGACAAAAATATTTATGAATTCTACGGTATTCAGAAAGTAAAAATTAGGGGGAAAGGGGTAAGAACCCATCATCAATTGATCGGTGCTGCCTTTGTCCCAAATAATTTGAGCGTAACGGTAAAAGAGGGTATGTTTCAAGATCGAGGCTTCGATGTCATTGTTAATATTTAAAATATCGCGATTGTAATGTGTGGAATATTCTTTTTTTGCCATGGGCATAATGGGTGAATTAATGCACAGCTTGCCGTTCGGTTTTAAAACCCGGTAGCACTCCTTCCATACAGGCAGCATGCTGTCAATATACTGTTGGTAGGAAAGGCTGGATTTCCCAATTTGCTCTTCGACTCCGTAGTCCTTGATATTAAAATAAGGCGGGGAAGTAATAACCAGACGAATGGACTGATCGCTGATTTCAGCCATCTTCTGGGATGATTTATGGAAAATCGTATTCATTCCACATATTCCCGGTGCATTGCTTTAATTCTGTAATCAATCAGCAGCGAGGCGGCCAGAAGTCCGAACGAAATAGGGAGAATAAAAGCCATTACCAGATAATTATTTTGATCGCAGCAAGGTAGTATTTTAATAGCCACTGCCAGAAAGCCGCCGGCCGCCTGCCAGTACCATAAATATTTTAACCAACGGAAGGACCAGGGTTTATTAACAATGAGAGCTAAAGCGACCGGGATGAGCAGGAAGGTAATCATATTTGCCATTAAAAGGTTTTCGTTATGATAGGTAACGGTGTGTTCGGTAAAAGAGGCTAAAAAGGTTAAAGTCAGGCCGGGAATGCCGATCAACAGGCCTAGAAGAAAATTATAGGTACCGTATACAATGCGCCAGCGATAATCAAAATGTTTATTAAACCGGTAGGCGATCACCGTTCCAAGCAGACCCAACAGCATTCCGATCAGCAGGGCATAAGGCCAGTGCCGCGGAGGAACTTCGGGTACGGGCGGTCGGTGTGCTTTGTAGAAGATGAAACGATCTTCTGCCAGTTTATGCTTCATTCCCAGAGAATCGATATAGCTAAATTTTAATACCTGGCGTTCCAGTTCATCGGGAAGGAACATTTCGTCCCAGACCAGTTCGGGCCGGTCGATTTCATCATTCATCAGGTACATTAAGGCCATTTCCAACGCCGGATTACGGGCGATATAGCGTATGGTGTGTTGTCGCAGAGTCATGCGGGCCGGGATAGAAGTGGCTTTTTTAAACTGACCGTCCACAGCTTGGTCAATCAAATCGCGCAAGCGTGTGGAACAATTATTGAAGTAATGATGGTAAAGGTAATCCCTGTTTTCCGGTAATACACTGATTTCCAATTTTTTTGCCAGATCAAGGCGTTTCTGTGCAGGTAGATTCAAAGTTACCAGACGCACATCCCGGTTTTGATGTTTGTAATACAGCAAATAGCCGGGAACACTACTCGAGCCGGCTGAAAAAATCAAACGGCCCATCAGGAATTCGAGCAGCATTTTATCATCAAAGGAATAGAGGCCGAAATTATAGATACGGGATATATGGTAATGGTTGTCCTCCACAATCAGGGCCGTATGGCCCCAATAGGAAGGGATATCATCACCCACTCCAAAGGTGACCAGTTTGACCGTCAGATCCCGGCCTTGGCTTAAACCGGATTTCCAGGGCACCTGAGCCGCTAGCGGATTCACGTTAAGGAGCACCATGCCCACAATCAACCAAAGAAACAAAACAGCCGCTTTTCTATGCATTTATCCGCACCATAATTCACATTGAGCTTCGCAAAACAGACAAACTTCCAACAAACTAAATTTAGTTATAATATTCAAATCTTCAAAACAATTCAAAAAAGAAACGGATTAAGGTAAGCATCCTTATGGTAAGGTAAAAAGAGGGCCGGCCTTACGTGCACCGGCGGCATGGACAGAAATGGAAGGGAATCCCAGTGATTTTAAGGTATGTTTCATGTTGCCGATGGCGAGAGACTCCGTATTGCACTGCTGGCTGAGGTGAACCAGAAGAACGGTCCGGGGCAATTTAGACGATTGATCGAGTATGTCCCGCATGAATCGGGCACTTTGTTGATTGGAAAGATGACCGATGGATTTAATGCGCTCGATCAACAACGGAGACCGTCCCGATTGGTCCAGCAATTGGGGATCGTAATTGGATTCGAGGATGATGAAATCGGAATCGGTAAAAAGGCTGGCCAGACCGTTTTGCGGAAAGCCCAGATCGGTAGCAATCGTGATTTTTTGTGGTCCCTTTTCAACCGTAAAACCGTAACATCCACCTTCCACGTCATGGCTGACCTCAAAGGACCGGATTAAAAAATCACCGAGAAGGGCAGGCCGTTCTTCGCTCAGGATAAAGTGATGGGCAGAGCAGAAGGGATAGCGTCGCTGTAGTTCGGCGGCGATTGAGGAGGCGGTTACGATGGGAATATTATGTTCGATCAATTTTTTTAGAGCGGGGCCGTTAAGATGATCGCCGTGCAAATGGGTCAGCAGAGCGGCACTGATTTTTTCCAATGACAACTCGTGTGCGGATAAATGATGGTTCAGATATTTTTGACTGAAACCGAAATCCACTAATAGAGAAGTGTGCTCGTCCCGGATAAGCGTGCTGTTGCCCGAGCTGCTGCTGCCGAAATTTTGGATATAAACCGCCATTTATCTTTTCCTGGACTTTTTGAAGGCTTGCCAGTCTTCCGCCGAAAGTTTTTCCAGAAAATTGAATTCACCGGCCCCGGCCAGCCATTCTCCGCCGTCGATGGTGACCACCTCCCCGGTGATATAACCGGCATAGTCTGAAAGCAGATATGCCGCCAGATTGGCCAGTTCCAAGTGATCGCCGACGCGTTTCAGGGGGATGCGGTTGATCATTGCTTTCTCAAGTTCAGGATCGGGAATTAATCGCTGCCAGGCGCCTTTGGTGGGAAAGGGGCCCGGGGCAATGGCATTGAGGCGGATATTATATTTGCCCCATTCCGCAGCCAACGAGCGGGTGAGATTGAGTACACCTGCTTTTGCCACGGAAGAAGGAACCACGAATCCGGAGCCGGTGGAAGCATAGGTAGTTACGATATTGAGCACGGCGCCTTTCATCCGTTCCCTGATCCAATATTGACCGAGAGCCAAAGTCATATAGTAACTGCCTCGTAATACAATATCAACGATAGTATTAAAGGCTTTGTAAGTGAGCTGTTCGGTGGGACTGATGAAGTTTCCGGCGGCATTATTGACTAGCGCGTCGATTTGTCCGAACTGATCCAGGCCCCGTTGTAAAACATGCTTCATATTCCGATAATCCCGTACATCATGTTCCACAGGCATGACCGGAAAGCCGGTTTTGGCCTCGATCTCCCGGGCGCTCTTTTGCAGTATATCGGATTTACGGCTTACAATGATTACATTGGCACCCAATTCGGAAAAACGTTGAGCCATGGATTTACCCAGTCCAGTTCCGCCACCGGTAATCAGGATGGTTTTATGCAGAAAGATATTTTCCTTGAACATTTTTTCCTGTTTATATGGTTTTACGGTTCTATTGAAACAACGGTAAATTATCGTAAATGCATGCTGTCAACGAGCTCCAGGGTATCCGGATTGCGAACTTCTACGTTAATCTTTTTGCCGTCTACGTGGAAAAAGACCACGGCGTTTTGGGTCGTAAATCCCTGTACTTTATCGGACCAGGGCACGGTTTCCTGAGAATAATAGGGCGCACCGGCGGCTCCGTTGTTGATTTGCCAGATGGTTCGCTTTAGTGTAAGCCTGGGCAAAGTCCATTTTTCGGGATAGATCCGGGTGTCGGGACCGATTTCGGTGCGGCAATAGTTGTGTTCGTCTCCGGTTAAAATGGCTATGACCTTAGGCGTTTTATTGACCAGCAAATCGAGTAACTGGTCGCGGCGTTCTATGATTCCGGTGGGTACGGGTTTTCCGGCCACCACGGCCCGGGGTTTATTGCTACCGCCGTACCACATATCATTGCCCGTGTGCCCGCCGTTGGGAAAGAAGGGGGTGTGCTCGGTAATGAAGATATGATCGATGGCCTTATCTTTTTGTAATTTTTTCAGGGTTGCCCTTAACCAGGCCAGTTGCTGATCCATGATATAGGCGTGCAGGTTCCCGCCGGTTTCGGGATGATATTTAATGCCGGGAGCATACCAGTAATTGGAGTTAAGGACTACTACGGCCACGTTATCATACGTATAAAAATAAGCCGTTTCCTTATAGGAAGGAAAATCCTTATGCTTCGGATCGGGATCATAAACCGCTCCGTCTTCACTATCCGGGCCGTTTAACGGATTGACAAAATTACGGGCGAAAACAGCTTCAGCCGATTGTGTATCAAATGGAAAGCGATCGATGGAGTAGCGATTTTCCGATGTATCTCGGAAAAAATAGGTGAGTGCTTCATGGTTGCCCATACCAACCCGAACCGGAAAGTAGTGCGCAAAAGGGCCTATACTATGTTTCCAGTTGGCGTATTCAAGATCCATTTGCTGGGAATTCTGTAAATAGCCGTTAATCAAATCGCCGGTGAACTGCATAAAAACGGCCTGTTGTTGCGTGGCCAGAGCCATAATTTTTTTCATGATATAGGCATTGGTTCCATAGATATCACGCTCGCCGCCGCCGTTCCCGCTACGGGAATCGCTGGCATAGGCAAAGATGAACGGTTTACGGCTGCCCGGAGCGTGCGCGCTATGAAAGGAATACGTTTGTTTTAGAGAACCGTAGATGACGGTGTATGGATACGTATGATCCGCCTCTAATCCGCTGATTTTCAATTCATGATGCGTTACGGCTTTCGCATCCCCAATGGTGCGATCATTCACTTTTACCAGAGCCTGAACCGGCTGATTTGTTTCGAATGACAGTACGACACTCTTATCGGTCAGCATATTGACCAGGGGACCTTGGGTTAATGTCGGGATAACAGTGAAAGGTCCTTTCCCTGAAAATGATATTTTCCCGTCGTAAAGAAAATTTCCGTATTTATCCACGATCCGGTAACCTAAAGTACCCAGACCACTTTCTTCCCAGCCGATCATATCATATTTACCGGACATCTTTCCTTTAATCGTAATTTTAGCTTTCCCGGCCCGGATAGGACTACTTCGTCTGAAAAAGACCGGCATGGGATGACGGGAATCGCGGTAGTTAATAAATCCGTAATAAAGAGTACCGTTCAATGAGCTGTCTGCAAAATCAAATGTAATGCCCTTTTCGGTGCCGCGGGGATTGCCCAGCATCTGTTGAAGTGTATAGCGGGGATGTTTTTGACGGGCCGGCCATTGTCCGGTTTGAGTTTGTAAATATAACTTACCATCCCGATGATAGGACAGATTCGAATACGACCCGGGAATCGCTTGTCCCGGAACCGACTGGGTAAGGGTAAAGACACCCATAATTAAAAACAGAAAAAACTTGTGTACTAAGCGCATGTTTCGTCTCCCAATTAAATCGAAAGTAAGAATTTAAAAGAAAAAAGGAAGATTACAAAGAATAATTATACCCTAACCGACCTGAACAGGGTGAAAGGAGTAATTCATAACCGGATATTCCCAATCGATTCCCAATCAAGCCGGGCAGGCCGCGACAGAGCCGGGCAGGCCCAGACACAGTTGGGCAAGCATGACACGATGATAATGACAGACGAAAATAGATGTCATGCCCGTGCAAACGGGAATCCAGGGAGTTCCTCGCCAACCGTCCGGATGCCCAATTAAGTTGAGCACGACGTAAAGAGAAATCGTTGCACCGCTGTGTCTGTATAATTTCTTTCCGCCTGGGGCGGGTCGATAGGACCGTCTGGGAAGCGTTACTTTGAAATAAAGTTCGATATATCCCTAAAATGAAATTATTCGGGATAATTGCCTGCTATATCGTAAATAAAAATAATACGATAGGGGAGTCCTTTTATAGGACCTTTCGATCCTCCTATCCCACAGGGAATGCTTTGTATTGTGAAAATAAAACAATTATATCCGGGATCATTATAAATCATCCATTCAGGTACTATTATTCAGAACCTGTCAGAAATTCATTTAATATAGTGGAAACTTCTGCCATGTGGCAGCCGATGGCCAGGTGACCGCAATCGTCATCTATGATGTAGGTACGGGCCTTAATTTGTTCGGCAAACAGAAGAGCAGGCATTGGATCAACAATATGATCGCTTTTTGATACGATGATAAAAACCCCGGCCTTAATTTGTTCGGCTGCTTTTTGCAGATTATGATTATAACCTGCTGAAATGTCCTGACTGAGCATAGCTTGCAATTGAATGTCATAATTTTGCAGAGTAAACAGTTTCTGTTTGGGGCGGTTCACGGCTTTCAACATAGCCGGAATATCTTCGGCAGAAATATGCCGACTGTTATAGGAGGGAGAGTGGGCTGTCAGACGGGTAATCAAAGATAGTAAACCCGAAACCGAATCTTCGGGGCAATTGTGTTGCAATCCCATTTGAATAATCTGATGCTGAAGATTAATTAAGAGTAGATCATTACTTGTTAGTTTGGGCGATCCCACATAGGGCACGGCTTTGTCCATGAAGCGGGGATGATCCACCAGCCATTGAAAAGTTTGCATACCGCCCATAGAGCCGCCCACAACCGCGAGAAGATGTGTAATATGCAGCACCCGGGTGAGCAGAATATATTGAGACCGAACCATGTCCCGGATCGTTATTCTGGGGAAAGACCCTTTATAATTGGAAGGTGAACTGGATTCACCGTTTCCCAGGGCAGCCACGGCAATGACCTGGAAGCGGGTGGTATCTACCAGCTTTCCCGGGCCGATAACAGAACCTATATGCTGCGTAGCTCCGCCGAACCAGGTGGGGAAGAGAACGATGTTGTCTTTTAGTTCATCGGCCTGACCATATACGCGGTAGGCAATGGTACAATGTTGAATGGTTTGCCCGCTATCCAATCTTAAGTCGCCGATATCGGCTCTGTGCAAAGGGGCGGACGTGCAGACCGTCCAGCTTAGAATAATCAATAAGAAACTGATTTTTACTATTTGGCGCATATAGGTACTCGTTTCCTTAGGAGGACGAAAGCATGGTGGAAAAGAATAAAAGCCTGCGTTCGTCCTTTGCGTGAATGTTACATATCCGGATTCAAGCCCTCGTTTTTTATTTGAAAAATGATTTCGAGATACGAAAACATTCGATGCTATCCTGAGCAAGGGCGACAGGAAAAAGAGCCGGTTATTCTATTTTTAGTTCAAATCGAATTGTGAAGTTTCCCAATTTTTGCCGTATGCGCTTTTCTGCTTCTTGCCGGTCGTAGCCGGAGGCAATGCGTACCCGGATGGTTGCCAACATACCGTATATTTTGTCGGCTGCCACGACGACGGACACTTGCTCGACTCCTTCTATCCCGGCTATCGTTTGTTCGTACACTTTTTGTACTTCGTTGCGCACCAGTTGGGGCTTAAAGATTTTCCCCACAGGAGTCAGCGGCATTTCATCCACAAGAATGACTTCCCTGGGAATGGCGGCCCGTTCGGTAATAGTATCCTGGGCAAAAGATAATAATTCTTCTGCGGTAGCAGAGCTGTTCTTCTCCAATTGGACATAGACCACAGGTAATTCACCGACGCGCGGATCGGGACGCCCCACGGCTGCAGCGAGGGAGACAGCAGGGTGTTCATGCAGGGGATGCTCAATAACTCCGGGATCGATATTATGCCCGCCCCGGATAATAAGCTCTTTTTCCCGGCCTGTAAGCCACAGGTAACCATCCGCATCGATCCGGCCTAAGTCACCGGTGAGTAACCACCTATCCCGCGTTTTTTCCAGGTTGATCCAGATATTTTTATTATAGGCCTCATCCGTATATCCCGGGAAAACATTTGCCCCCCGGATTACAACGGCTCCGATTTCATTGACCGCACAGAGCCGTTCAAACTTTTTATCTTCATCCAGAATTATGGTCTTGATCGGCTGGTAGGGTAAATGATAACCCACAGAACCGATCCGTCGTTCCCCGTCTTTAGGATTTACGGCACTGACACAAGTCCCTTCCGTTAATCCGTAGCCTTCTACAATGGGTACTCCGGTACGTTCCTCAAATTTCTGGAAAACTTCCACCGGCATGGGTGCCGCACCGCAGGCCACGTAATTCAATGAACGGATATCGCTTTTGCCGATCGGCACATTGAGCAGGGCGCTGTATAGGGTGGGTACACCGCTAAAGGTGTTTAACCGATAGTGTTCCACAATTTTCCAGAAATTGTCGATCACTCCTTCACCGCGGTAACCGGCCGGGGTACCCAAGACCACTTTGGCACCGTAGCCGAACGGCATCAGCCCGGTTACGATCACGGCATTCACATGGAAGAGTGGAAGACCGCAGAATACCACAAATCCGGCTTCTATATGCTGATATTGCCCCAGAACCCAGGCATCAAACACTTCATTACGGTGGGTATGCCGGGCCAGTTTTGGCGTACCGGTCGTTCCTCCGGTATGAAACAGGGAGGCAATGTGCTCGGGTTTAATGTCTCTATTAAAAGTCAATCGGGAATCCGGATAGTTTTCCATGAGATGATCGAAATCATAAATTTTATGTTGTCCTGCCCGAATACGTTTTTTTTCTTTCAAGGTGAGTAACCGAACCAGACCTTTTTTAAAACCGCTCAGGAAAGAGACCAAATCTACGGTCAGGATCGTTTCCAAAGTTGGTACCTGGTTGCGGATCTTTTCCACTTTATCCCAGATGAAACTGACCTTGGGGAAAGGTGCCACCGTGACCAGTACTTTGCTTCGGGCCGCATTCATGATTTCCGCGATCTGTTCCGCTTCCAGCAGGGGATTGATGGGATTGACAATACCTGCGGCTTCTGCGCCCCAAATGGTAAAGTGTGCCTGAGGGACAGAGGGCAGTAGCATGGAAACCACATCCGTAGCTCCAATGCCGAGATCGTAAAACATATTAGCGGCCTGATGGATTTTTTGTATGAAATTCGAGTAGGAATAGCGAACACTGTTTTTATATCGTGTACCTTGTAAAAAGAATTCAAGAGCGATATTGCCGGGATTTAGGGCAGCTCCCCGTTGGATCATCTGATAGGTGTTATCCGGGAGCCCCCTTTTATCGAGGGGAATTTTTTCGAATTCTTCAATATCCGAACGAGTTTTGAAAAGATGCATGTTTTCCTCTGTTTGTATATTGAATTTATAGAAAAAATCTTTCATTGAAAACTACTTTTTTTAACTTGCCGGAAAAGAAGGATTACGTTCTGGGAGGTAGGATCCCGTTCACCGGTTTTTCCTTTAAAATCTCCGACAGATTCCGAAATAAAAGCGGCTCCTCTCATTTTCTTCACTGCCAAAGCCGTTGCTTCTGCGCCCGACAAGATTATTGTAGCCACCCTATCTCAAATTATCCGTCTGCAAAAAACGATGGTCCGGCCAATTAAGGGGATAAATGACGATCCTCAGCAAGCGGGAATACACATACTTAAATCTATGATAGAATTGACAAGCTGCCTCTGGTAAACCCGGAATATTACTTTTTACGGCAGCTTGTTTTAAAAGGATACGGTGCGTAGTATCTCTATCCCGACAGATGTTCCAAAAAGATCCGTGCTGCTGCCAATACATCCCTTTTATTTGCCAGAGCGCTGCGGATGATGCGCAGCAGGGCGCTGCCGATAACGGCGCAGTCGGCTGAACCTTGCAAGGCCTGCAATTGGCTGGGCTCGGCAATGCCGAAACCGGCGGCTATATATTTGCCGGTAATCCGTTTGGTGGTATTCAGATAAGCAGCCGTCGCTTTGCTCAGAACGGTTTTGGCACCGGTTACGCCCAGACGCAGTACTGCATATACAAAAGGGGAGGGATTGTCGGCGGTGAGCAAACGCATACGCCGGGGCGGGGTAGTAGGCGCGATAAGCGGTACGAAGGCCAGTTCTGCTCGTCTGCACAGTTCAGACAGCGGCGGGTCTTTTTCTTCCGGGGGCAGATCGGGAACGATAAAACCGTCCAGTCCAATATCGATAGCCCGCTGCACGATCTTCTCAGGGCCATAAGCCAGCAGAGGATTTATATAGCTCATTAAAAGCAAGGGAACCGTGATTTTTTTACGAATACGTTCGGTCATATTCAGCACATCGTGAGTGCTTATTCCGTTTTTAAGCGCCTGATGATTGGCCTGCACAATGGCCGCACCGTCGGCCGTAGGGTCGCTAAAAGGAAGCTGGATTTCGACCAGGTCCACACCTTTCTCGGCCATCAGCAGAACCAGTTGTTCGCAGGTCTGCACATCGGGATAGCCGCCCACCACGTGGGTCATAATTTTAAGGCTGTCTTTACGCTCAAAGGCTTTTTTTATATGTTCGATGCCGTTCATTCCCGTCCGCCTTTCACGCGCCGATATTCTTCGCCCAAAAAACGCAGCCAGTCCTCTCCGGCAAAATGCGGCGCGGTGATAAACAAATCCTTATCGCCGCGGCCGGAAATGTTCACGGCAATAACCGCCTCCGGCGATAGTTTAGGCGCCAGTCTAACGGCTTCGGCCAGGGCATGGGCCGATTCCAGCGCGGCAATGATGCCCTCGCTGCGGGCTGTGAGTGCCAGAGCTTCCAAAGCTTCTTCATCCGTGGCCTGAGTAAAACGCACCCGCCCCTCTTCGGCCAGGTAAGCCAGCTGCGGACCGATACCGGCATAATCCAACCCGGCACTAATGGAATGGGTGGGCAGCAGAGAGCCGTTGTCATCCTGCAAAAAATAGGATTTATAGGCCTGCACGATGCCCGGCCGTCCACTGCCGTTCATGCGTACGGCATGTTGGTCGCTGGCGGGGCCCAAACCTCCCGCTTCCACGCCGATCAATTGCACATCGTCGTCAAGAAAGGCACTGAACATGCCCATGGCGTTGGAGCCGCCGCCCACGCAGGCGATGCATACATCCGGCAAACGGCCGGTTGCGGCCAGCATTTGCTCGCGCAGTTCGCGGCCGATGACGCTTTGGAAATCACGCACCATATCGGGGTAGGGATGCGGCCCCAGAGCGGAACCCAGCACGTAATGGGTGTCGGTCATCCGTTTGCTCCAGTTCTTTAGAGCGGCGTTCACGGCGTCGGTAAGGGTGCGCGAACCCTCTTTAACTGCACTAACCTCGGCGCCCATCAGACGCATGGCAAACACATTGGGCTGCTGACGAGCCATATCGATCTCGCCCATAAAGACCTGGCATTGCAGGCCGGATTTGGCGGCGGCAGCGGCCGTAGCCAGCCCGTGCTGACCGGCGCCGGTTTCGGCGATAAGGCGTTTTTTACCCATCCGTTTGGCCAGCAGCGCCTGTCCCAGGGCGTTATTGATTTTATGCGCGCCGGTGTGAGCCAGGCCTTCCCTTTTAAAATAAATCCGGGCGCCGCTGCAGCGGGCGGTCAGGTTACGGGCAAAATAGAGCGGGGTGGGACGGCCGATATAACTACGCCGCAGATCATCCAGTTCCCGCTGGAAATCGGCGTCTTTTTTGAATGTTTCGTAGGCCTTTTCCAGCTCGGTAAAAGCGGGATAGAGCACTTCGGGGATGTAGCGTCCGCCGAAGGAACCGAAATAACGGTTTTGGCTTTCTTGGATCATAGCGTTTTACCAATCTCCGCAAAGAGTTTATTGATTTTATCCGGCGATTTTTTCCCCGGCCGTTCTTCCACGCCGCCGGATACGTCGATGCCGTCGGGTCGAACCGCATGAACGATTTCCACCACATTATCGGCGGTGATGCCGCCTGCGGCGAAGAAGCTGCTGCCCGCTTGATGCGCTGTTTGGGCGGCGTATTGCAGTACTCGTCGGGGAATGCGCAAACCCGTTCCGCCGTAGGCCTTTGTCGATCGGGCGTCGGCCAGCAGACGAAAACTTTGCCCCCAGAGGGGAAACAGTTTATCCACATCTTCTTTGGACATAATCCGCACAGCTTTATACCAGCGTACGGTGAGGCTTGCGGACCATGCCGGGTTTTCATCGCCGTGCAACTGGGCCGTATCCAGCCCGGTCTCTCGACAGATTTTTTCAATCAACTCGGTGGAAGCATTTACAAACACCCCTACCGCTTCGATGCTTCGGCGCAGGTTGTGTCTTTCCAGTTCGTTCAAAATGCAGTATACCTCGGTAGGTTCTACCTTGCGCGGAGATTCGGCCAGCACAAAGCCAAGCAAATTCGCGCCCGCTTCGGCCGCACAAAGGGCGTCTTCCGCATTGGTAAGCCCGCAAATTTTTACTTGCATAATTTTTTCTTAAAATTTCGGACAGCCCCCCGCCGGTTCGGTGCGGTCATAAAATAACCGCCCACCAAAAAGGCCCTGAAACCATATTCATACATGCGCTGTCCGTCTTCTGCGCTTTTCAAACCGGATTCTGCCACGGCAGTCAGGCCGGCGGGAATTAATTTCCGCAAATCGGCAAGTCGCTGGAGATCGATGCTGAAGTCGTACAGGTTGCGGGCATTAATACCAACGGCGTCGGCCCCGCTGGCTACTGCTTTTTCTACCTCAGCTTTGTCGTGAGCTTCGGCCAGCACTTGCAGGCCGTACTCATGAGCCAGAGCGCATAAACTCTGCAATTCCCCAAAGCTCAATGCGGCGGCAATCAGCAGAACGGCATCCGCTCCGATTGCCCAACTTTGTTTAATTTGATAAGAATCGATGATAAAATCCTTACGCAAGACGGGCAGACCGACGCGCTTCTTTACGGCGATAAGATCAGCGTCGGTTCCCAAAAAAAATTCCGCTTCGGTAAGCACGGAAAGCGCGTCTGCTCCGCCTTGCTCATAGTCGGCGGCAATCGATACCGGGTTATAGTCCTCTGCCAGCAAACCGGAAGAAGGAGAAGCCTTTTTGCACTCGGCGATAAGGGTGATTTCCCCGTCCGCTTTAAATAAGGGCTGCGGCGGCGATAGATGCCTCTGTAAGGTATCTGCCGGATGCAGATGTTTCTCTTTTTCCATCGCCAGCCGTTTGCAGGTGATTATTTTATTGAGAATGTCCATTATTTTTACGAAACTTTTGAAAATTTATTTTGGCCAAAATCCCAATCCCCTTGTCTTCTGCTTGATTCCCAATCAAGTTGGGAATGACATTTTCTGGTTGATTTCATGTTTTCAAAAACCTCTTTAGCTCGGGGGTGAAGATTATTATAAAAATCACGGGGCCAGCCCCTAATTTCATCACTTCTTCACTCCTGGATGTTCTCACTAAAGGCGATTAACTGATTCAGGGCTTCCAGGGCTGTTCCGCTGTCGATGGACCGGCGGGCTTTTTCAATACCTTCGGCCAAATCGTCGGTCAGACCTGCGGCATATACGGCTGCGCCGGCGTTGATTAGCACGATATCCCGCTGGGAACCGCTCTCCCCGGACAGAACTGCACGCAGAATAGCAGCGTTTTCATCGGCGTCCCCGCCTTTTAAATCCTCCGGATGGCAGTAAGAAAACCCGTATTCCAGCGGATCGAAAGTCCAGCGGCGAATCCAGCCGTCACGTAATTCACTTACCAGCGTCGTATCGCAGAGGGTGAATTCATCCAGCCCGTCCTGCCCGTGCACCACCAGCGCGCTCTTTATTCCCAAATTTTTCAATGCGGCGGTGATATCGTCCAGATAATCGGACGAAAAGACACCCATAACCTGGTGCGGCGCTGCGGCCGGATTGAGCATCGGGCCCATCAGATTAAAGACGGTACGGAAACCCAGCTCACGGCGCGGTCCCATAATATTGCCAAAGGCCGGATGGTACCCGGGCGCGAATAAAAAGGAAATACCCGCTATTTCCAGAACTTCGGCCGCCTGCTGTGGCGTCATATCGATCTTTACACCTAATTTTTCAAGCACATCGGCCGAACCCGAGCGGGAGGTAATGGAACGGTTGCCATGTTTGGCTACCCGAGCTCCGGCGCCGGCCGCCACAAAAGCGGCGGTAGTGGAAATGTTGAACGTACCCGAAGCATCGCCGCCTGTGCCGCACGTATCCACCACCGGCAAACCCGGCGGCAGTTTAAGAGGTACGGCTTTTTGGCGCAATGTACGCGTGAACCCGGTCAGTTCATCCACCGAAGTTTTCTTCATAGCCAGCGCCGTCAAAAAGGAACCGATTTGCACCTGAGTTACCTTACCGGCAATGATTTGTTCCATAAAATCGCCTGCTTCTTTTTCACTGAGGCTTGCTCCGCTTACTGTTTTCCTTAGTAGATGTCCTACCGATTGCATCCGTTCTTCTCCTTTTAGAAAATTCTTTAAAACAGCCAAACCTTCCTCGCTACCGATGGATTCGGGATGAAACTGCAAGCCCTCAATCGGCAGAGTTTTATGGCGAACCGCCATGATTTCCCCATCGCTTGCCGTGGCGCTCACTTCCAGCTCATCGGGTAGGGTAGCGCCGTCAATGACCAGCGAATGGTAGCGGATGACGCGCAGGGGATTGACGACGCCCCTGAACAGCGATGCGCTGTCGTGTTGCACCAGATCGCTTTTGCCGTGCATAATGCGTTTGGCGCGTACAATCTTAGCGCCAAAAAACTGACCGATGGTTTGATGCCCCAGACAAACCCCCAGGATAGGTTTTTTACCCAGAATACGACGCATCAAGGCGAAGGCAATGCCCGTATCCTCCGGCCGTCCCGGGCCGGGTGAGATTACCAGACGGCTGAAATCGAGAGCCAGTACTTCATCTATGCTCATTTCGTCATTGCGGATCACCTTTACCTGCTCGCCCAATTGCATAAAATACTGGGCCAGATTGTAGGTGAAGGAATCGTAGTTATCCAGAATGAGAATCATAATGCCGTTCCTTCCTTATCGATCGCGCTCAGCAGAGCCCCAGCTTTGTTGAGCGTTTCCTGATACTCATTTTCCGGAATGGAATCAAACACGATGCCGGCGCCGGCCTGGATGTGTAACCGATTCTCGCTCAAAACCATGGTACGGATGGTAATACAGGAATCGAAACCGCCAGTATAACTCATATAGCCGATCAAACCGCCGTAAGGACCACGGACTGCAGGTTCGAGCCGGTCGATAATCTGCATGGCCCGAACTTTGGGCGCACCGGAAACGGTGCCGGCTGGAAAAGTGGCACGCAATATATCGATAATATCCACACCTTCTTTTATGCGGGCGCTCACTTCCGATACGATGTGCATTACATGGGAATACATCTCGATTTCCATAAAGCGTTCCACCTGAACACTGCCCGCCTTGGCGATGCGCCCCAGATCGTTGCGGGCCAGGTCCACCAGCATGATGTGCTCGGCCCGTTCCTTTTCGTCATTGAGCAGCTCTTTTTTTAGTGCCTCGTCTTCCTCGGCGGAACTTCCTCGCGGACGCGTGCCGGCAATGGGACGCAGAACAACCTTACCGTTTTCCGCTTTGACCATTACCTCCGGCGAAGCGCCCAGCAGTATGATGTCTCCAAAATCAATATAAAACATATAAGGAGAAGGGTTGATCGAACGCAGTTTCCGGAATATCCGAAACGGATCGCCCTCATAATCGGCATACAACTGCTGAGAAAGCACTACCTGAATGGCCTCGCCTTCGCTAATCAGCGATTTAACGGTTTCCACATCCTTACAAAATTTCTTTTTGGAGTATGCGCTTTTTATCGGGCCGATGCGTAGTGTTCCACTAATCGTTTGTTTTTGCTCGAGCTGCGAAATAATCCGGTTGATTCCCTTGACCGCATCGTTGTATTCACTGCGCGGATCGCCGCTGATGTGTACGTTGCAAACGATTTTTAAGGTGTGCATCAGGTGGTCAAAAATCAGGTTGTAGCGGGTAATCATAAAAAGCGCGTCGGGCAGCGAGCTTTCGGTTTTGCTACCTTCGGAATGTATGTTTTCCCAATGGGCCACATAATCGTAGCCCACATAACCGACTGCGCCGCCGGGGAAAGGGGACAGCTGGCCGAAGCCGTAAAACGGCCGTGATTTAAGTATCTCCAGCACTTTCTTGAGCGGGTCTTTTCTTTCGAAAACCTTTTCCGTTTGGTTTTCCCTGATAATACAGCGCTGGCCTTCGATATGCATGGATAAGAGCGGCTCGATACCCAAAAAGGAGTACCGTCCGACGGTCAGACCCTGCTCGGCCGATTCCAACAGGTAAGAAGCCCCCACCGCGTAAAAGGCGTCTACCGGTGTGATGCGGTCGGACGGTATCTCCGACGTCACGGCAATTACACGGTCTTTTTTAGCCAGTCTGGCAAAATCATTGTATCCGGGTCGTGTCATTATTTCTTTCAAATTTATTTCCGGCAAAGATACGAGATAAAAGTGTTACTATCAATAGAAACACCACCTTTTTTGTGAATATTTATCCCGATTATATCCTTCACCCGGCTAAACACTCCTTAACATATTAATAATTATTAACATACAAAAGCACATTTTGTATGATAGATGTACGTATAAACATTTAGGCTTGAGGTGCTTTTGGCGGATTTCGGTCTTTTTGAGTTTCAAAAAAAAGTTTTCTACAGAACGACAATACCATGATTTTTTGTTTAAGCGAAGATAGTCGGAGGGATTTCCCTATCCCAAATGTTGTATAAAAATGATTCCTTTATGAATAATTGGGTGCTTGAAAACTGCCTGGATTAGGGCTTATAAGATTCTTAATGCTATTCAGAAAATAAACACAGAGCCCATCTACTGTGATACCTGATTTCCTTTACCCTCTACCCATTCTAACCTGATCAAAGTATTTAAAAAATTACCGCTAGCATCAATCGCGGCAAGAATTATTTCGTTTTTCAGGCCGGTCGGTAAGGACTTCAGCGGCAGAAAAGCTAATCCATACCGGAAAAGGGGTATGGAAATTGATGGACTAAGCCAGAAGGAATAAGGAAAACTTTTATAGATTTATAGAAGTATAGATCGGAGCGCTCCGGCCTTTTTGGGATGATTGTAAAGTGAGATACATTTTCAAAACAATGGCCGGGTGATATAATTATAAAAGAGGGAGGGTAAGAGAATGGGAACAGCACACCCTCCACTGTGTGGTTCGAATCTACTAACACGCCATACCGTTAATCGGCGGTGTTATTGATTCCTTCGGGAAAGCGAATCTCCATGGTCAGCCTGTACGGTGAAACCCGCAGTCGATGGTGTTCATCAGAAAAAGAAAGAATGTCACCTTCTTTCAGGTCGATGTCTTTGACAGCATCTTTAATATGCTTAAAGAGAATCTGGATATTTTTCTCTGACATGATTCCTCCTTTCTGATAGATATTATGGAATTCTTTTATTACAGGGCTTCGCTTCTCACTTATTAGACGGATCATAATACCCAAAAGATACTTACTGGATACTCCGGCCTTCCGGGCGTTTATTATACTTCCCTGTCAGGGATTAAAATAAATGATTGTATGAATATCTATTTGCTCATGAAAAACGAGCAGAAAATCCCGGTTAAATAATCGGCAGAGCTCTGAAATACTTTAATCGCTTCATTTAATTATTACGTTGCTCGGGGAAAATGGTTCCCTATATAAAATTAAACTTTTGTGCGGGAAGTGTTTGATATTTAACAATAAGCACGTAAATTTATCTTGTTTGTTGTACAAAATATTGAAATCGGAACAGTTGTTTTAAGAAAAGGAAGTTAAAAGTATGAGACGGTATAATGTATGGTTCTCTCTCGGAATGATCTTTCTCCTGGCCATTCAATCGCTGAAGGGGCAGGAAAAACAACCGGCATGGATCACCGCGCGTCCGGCTAACCCTCTGTATTATATCGGTATCGGTTCGGCCAGTAAAGAAGAGCATCCCAAAGATTATCATCAGGTTGCCAAAGACCAGGCCCTGCAAGATTTGTCATCTGAAATACAGGTTAAGATTTCGAGTGATTTTATTCATAATATAGCCGAAAAAGCGGGGCTAATTACGGAAGACGTGCAATCGCGCATACGATCTACGACCAAAGCCAATCTGCAGGGATATGAATTGGTGGATACCTGGGAAGATCCGCACCAATATTATGTTTACTATCGGCTTTCCAAAGATACGTATAAAAAGCTTCGTCAGGCAAGGTTGAATAAGGCAAGCAGTCTGGCCAAAGACCTGTATGTAAAGGCCGGCCGCCAGTCTTCCCTGGGGAAAGTGGCTACGGCCATTCGCTACTATTTGCAAGCCCTGGCCTCTTTACAGGAATTTATTGCCGAACCGGTGGAAGTTACGGTCGGCGGTAAAAAGATTTATTTGCAGAATGCGGTTTACGGTGCTATACAGGATATTTTCAGTGCCATCCGTCTTCAGGTAAATCCGAAAAAAATTACCACCAAAACAGGGCAGGCTTTAAAGAAGCCGATCCGGGTAACGGCTTCATTTCAAACGGCCGGAGGTAGCAGCATCCCGGTGGCGGAGCTTCCTGTGGAGTTTGCTTTTGTCCGCGGCAAAGGTCAATTGGAAAAGCTTGTCCGCACCGACAACAGAGGCCTGGCAAATTGTCATGTCTCGGCGGTAACTTCCGGTGAAAAACTTCAGATCATCCGGGCCCGGGTTCGCCCGGAATTGTTTACCGAACAAAATTCTTCTTCGGCACTATACCTGAGTTTATTGAAAAACTTATCGATTCCGCAGACCAGAGTTTTATTAACCGTAAGTGGATTAACGGCCTACATTGAAGCCAGTGAAGAGAATCTGGGCCATAAAACGGAAATCCTGTTTGTGGAGCCACGCCTTAAGGAATCTCTGGCCGATAGCGGGCTCACTTTCACCGATGACCCGACCAATGCCGATATTATGATTACCCTGAAAGTTCGTTCCCGCAAAGGGGCGAAAGTCTATAATCTTTACTCGGCTTTTGCCGATCTGACTCTTTCGGTTATGAGCCTCTCCAGCGGTAAAGAAATATTTAAAAAAGTGTTGAACAATGTAAAAGGCATTCAGTTGGACTATGAAAAAGCCGGGGTGAAAGCCTTGGAAAATACCGGCAAAAAAGTGGAACAATTAACGCCGGCGATCATTAAAGTTATTCGGGAATAATTTCAATACTTGCTAAAATTTAGAGCACGTTGTAAATTCCCTATCTTTGAAAATCAGAACAACCATCGGTTTAACGATTGTTAAGTAATGAGGAGAGGTTCCAATGAGAGCGTTACAGTTAAGTTTAATGATTTCGTTGCTGGTTGCCATTTTTGCTTGTTCCAGTAAACTCCCTGAAGAGAAATATTATGAAAAAGCAAAAGATGCCTATACCAAGAATAATTTTAATCAGGCTGTTCAAAATTTCAAAGACATCGTTACCTATTACCCCGAAGGGAAAAGGGCTCCCGAAGCACTGTTCATGTTAGGGTTCATCAATGCCAATGATTTAAAGAAATATGATGAGGCCAAAAAATACTACACGGAGTTTATCAAAAAGTATCCCAAACACGAATTGGCCGATGATGCCCAATATGAGATCCAAAATTTAGGGAAAGATGTTAACGACCTACCCATCTTTAAACACACGGATAAAGATTCTGTCCAAAAATAAGGGACTTTTAGAAAGCTGAAATTATTTTCAGCTTTTTTCATTTTTAATGAAACTTTTTATCAATTAACCAGTTTTATCTTTTTTAAAAATATTCGGAGAAGGGTTTAAGAAGACTATGCGCACGGTAGCGATTTTGTTCTTGTTTGTAATCAGTACCCGGTTTCTGTTGGCCCAAAACCCCGGAGATTCCCTTCAAACCCAAATTCAACTACGCACCTATCTGAAGAATGATCAGGTGCCTCTGAACGGCGAAGTGGAATATCAGATTGAATTAAGCTGGCAGGGAGCCCTGAATCGGTATCATATCCAAAAAATCGATGAGCCGGTGGTAACCAATCTTAAAATAAGAGGAAGCGGCTCGTCCAACCGGTTTTACACCGATCAAAAGGGCCATCCCCATTCCGTAAAACTGATCACCTACTATTTGACTCCCCTGGAGATGGGCATGGCCTATATTGATGGGGTTACTATCCGATACAAAGATAATGTAAGCGGTCAGGATGAGTCTTTAATGTCGCAACGGTTAGGGGTTAAGATTATAGAACCGCTCAGACAATCCGGAAAAAATTTTACAACGGGTCAGATACTGGTGGTGATAATCGGTTTGCTGTTTATTCTTATCCTGGTCTATTTTTTATGGCGTTATTTCAGTATCCGGCGCAGGCAAAAAGTTTTACAGGAAGAGCCGGAAAAAACACTGGAAGAAAATATCAGGGAAGAGTTAAAAAATTTGTTTTCCTTAAAGGAACTTTCCTTTGATGAACGCTTCTCAAAACTTCAAAAAATATTGAATCGCTATCTCCGGCAACGTTTCCGCCTTGAAGGACTGATCGATTCAAAGGTGGCTCAACAAGTTTTAGCCGATCAAATTGAGGAAGATCTGTTGCAGAAGGTGCGGAAGATGTATGATCGAAGTGAGCTGGCCCGCTTTGCAGGAGATGAGATTACAGAATCCGAATTTCAACTTTTTTATGATACCGTAGAACTACTCTTAGACCGAATGAACGCTAAAGCGCAACCGAGTTAAAGAGTATCTGATAACAAACGGAGTGAGTAAAGCAGGAGGTACGATGAATCTGGATATCAAAGCCATAAATGAGAAAATTGAACGGGAGAGTGCTTTTGTCACTAAAATACTCAATGAAGTTTCCAAGGTAATTGTCGGCCAGGATTATATGGTGGAGCGTCTCTTAATCGGATTGCTTTCCAACGGCCATATCCTTCTGGAAGGCGTGCCCGGTCTGGCCAAGACATTAACCGTAAAAACTCTGTCCCAAACGATTCATACCAAATTTCAGCGCATTCAGTTTACACCCGATCTGCTGCCGGCCGATTTAATCGGTACCCAGATATTCAATCAAAAAGAAGGTACGTTCACCCCCAAGAAAGGTCCGATTTTCAGTAACCTTATTCTGGCGGATGAAATTAACCGTTCACCGGCGAAAGTTCAAAGTGCCTTATTAGAAGCCATGCAGGAACGTCAGGTTACCATTGGGGAAAATACATTTAAACTGGAAGACCCCTTTCTGGTCCTGGCCACTCAAAACCCCATCGAGCAAGAAGGAACCTATCCCCTGCCTGAAGCGCAGGTAGACCGTTTTATGCTGAAGCTCAGCGTTGGCTATCCCGAGAAGGAAGAAGAGCTGGAAATCATCCGCAGACAAACCAAAAAAACCGTAGAAGAGGCGCAAAGGGTGGTTACTCCGGCAGAGATCATTCGCGCCCGTGAGGTGGTGAAAGAGGTTTATGTGGATGAAAAAATTGAAAAGTATGTGGTTGATATAGTTTTTACTACACGTCAGCCGGAAAATTACGGTTTGGAGGAACTGAAAGGATTGATCAATTACGGAGCCAGCCCGCGCGCATCGATTTATCTGATACAGGCCGCCAAAGCTCATGCGTTTTTGCATCACCGCGGCTATGTTACTCCGGAGGATATCCGCGCCATCGGCATGGATGTGATGCGCCATCGGGTTATCCTTTCCTACGAGGCCGAAGCCGAAGAAATGTCCAGTGAAGATGTGGTCCGGAAAGTGTTGAACAGGGTGGAAGTGCCTTAACCGCTTTCAAGCTGAACAGGGTGTATTTCAGCATTCCGGCGGTTGTCCTGCTAAGCGGACAATGGTCGGTCTTAAAAACATTTAAGTCGACTCTAAAAAGCGGATTTCGTCATTTCGGACGGTCGCATTGTTACTCGAAATGACGGTTTCAGACTTTTTTAGAGGGTACTCATACAGAATATCAAAACCTAAATAAAGTACCGTACAGCGTGCTGTAAAGAAAAGGCGAATGAGTTCATTGATTTATATACTGATCGCAACCGGTGTGGTTTTAAGTTTGGTGCTGCTCTATTTATTATGGATACGTCCGACAACTCTGAAAGAAACCGTCATGGATTCAATCAGTGAGGAACAGCGCACCCGCGAGTTGCTGAAAAAAGTAAAACGGATCGAAATTGCCACGCGCAGTGTGGTTAACGAAGTCTTCTCCGGGGAGTATCATTCTGTCTTCAAAGGAAGGGGAATGGAATTTTCCGAGGTTCGTGAATACCAGCCCGGTGACGATGTGCGCTCGATCGATTGGAACGTCTCGGCCCGTATGGGGCATCCCTATTCAAAGGTATTCGAGGAAGAACGTGAATTAACCGTAATGCTGTTAGTGGATGTGAGCTCCAGCGGAAGTTTTGGTACGACCCGGCAATTGAAGAGAGAGGTCGCGGCCGAGCTTTCCGCCGTGTTGGCTTTTTCCGCCATCAAGAATAACGATAAAGTAGGGCTGCTTATTTTTTCGGATCAGATCGAGAAGTTTATTCCTCCCCGCAAAGGGAAAAAACATGTCCTGCGGGTCATCCGGGAAATTCTGTTCTATAAACCTCGTCAGGCCCAAACCGATTTGAATATTGCCCTGGAATACCTGAATCGTATCATTAAAAGACGCAGTACGGTTTTTCTGATATCCGATTTTCTGTCTGAAAATTATGAAAAATCTTTACAGGTGATCAATAAAAAGCACGATATTATCGCCATCAGTATCACGGATCCCAGAGAGGTGAGCCTGCCCAATGTGGGTCTGATCGATCTGGAAGATGCCGAGACCGGGGAGACCATATTGATCGATACAAGTGACAGCAGTCTGCGCCGGAAATTCAAGCGGGATGTTCTGGAACGCGGTAATGAGCGGGAGACTTTTTTTAAATCCATAGGAGTGGATTATATAAATATTTTAACCGACCGGTCTTATGTTGAGCCGATTACCCGCTTTTTCCATATGCGGGCCCGACGTATTGCAAGATAGAGGTAAAAAATGAAACGGATTGTACTTGTTTTTATGATTTTAATGATAGCCTTAAGCTGTTCCAAACCGGAAAAACCCCAGATTTCGGAACAGTCCGTGCTGGACCTGGCCAATGCTTATTATAATAACGGCCTGTACGAAGCATCGGCGAATACCTACCTTCAATATTTAAAGAAGTATCATCCCGATGCCAATCGCCAGGCCAATACCTATTATAATATAGCCAATATCTATTTCGAACGGATGCACGATTACCAAAAAGCATTGGAATATTATCTAAAGATCAAATATCTCTATCCGGACAGCCATCTGCAAAATGAATTGGGTAAACGGATCGTTAACTGCCTGGAACGACTGGAACGTTCCACCGATGCTCAGCGCATGATCGAACAACAGGCTGCCCTGGATTCCAGCCAGGTGCATAAAAACAGGCCGGGCGCCGTGGTCGCCACTATCGGGAATCGTAAAATTACCGAAGGTGATCTGGATTATGAAATCAGTCGGCTGCCTGTGTATATGCAGCAAGACCTGAAAAGCAGGAAGAAAAAAGCGGAATTCCTAAAACAATATATCCTGCAGGAATTGTTGTACGATTCCGCCAAACGCAAAGGCTTGGACAAGGATAAAGAGGTGATCGAAGGAATTTTTGAAGCCAAAAAGTCCCTTATGGCCCAGAAACTGTTGAGAGATGAACTGAAAGATAAGATACATATTAAACCCGAAGATGTGCAGCTATACTATGAGGCCCATAAAGACCAGTACACAGAGAAAGATAAAAAGGGAAAGGTGGTTCGTCACAAACCTTTCTCCGAAGTACGGAACCAGGTGGCTCAGGATCTGGCGATGGAGCGTCAGCAGGAAGCTTATCAGCAAATCGCGGATCGTTTGATGAAAGCCGAAGAAGTGAAACTTTTTACGGATCGCATTCGATAGGGAAGTTACGGAACGAAAGATGGGTAAACAATTTCTCCATATATGGATTGCTCTGATTTTACTAAGCGGATTTGCTCTCGCCGATAATGAACCGCTGATCGAGGTGCAATCCAAAGTGGACACGTCGGTCATCACCATCGGTGATCATATTCATTATTCAATCATCATCAACAGGGCCAAGGGGTTGCGTATAGCCAGACCGGGCGAGGGCGTTAACCTGGGTATGTTTGAAATTAAAGCCTACGATTTTCCTAAACCGGTGGAAAAGAACGGTCATATCATCGAACGTTTTAATTTTACCATTTCCGTTTATGATACGGGCAAATATACGATTCCCCCATTTCCGGTAGCCTATTTTACAAACGACACGACCAAACACTATCGGATTATTGAAGCCCCGCCTATTGATATAACGGTTAAATCCGTTATCACCGGCTCCGAAGCCAGGGACATCAAGGATGTTAAGCCTCCTCTGAATATCCCTTTTAATTACAGGTTCTGGCTTTCCATGCTCGGTGTATTGATTTTACTGATTGTAATTGGTTGGCTGGTTTACCGGCTCTGGAAAAAGAGAAAAGAACGCGGGTATTTATTTACTCCACCGCCTCCGCCCAGACCGGCTCATGAAATAGCCCTGGAAGATTTACGACAATTGTTTTCCGAAGATTTACTTGAGAAAGGGGAGTTTAAAGAATTTTTCAGCCGTCTTTCCGATATCATCCGTACCTATTTGGAGGGGCGATATGCCGTACCTGCTATGGAACGCACCACGGCTGAGATTACTTATGACCTGAGACCGCTTGTGGATGATGACCTTTTATTTGCCGAACTGCAAAATATGCTCAGCCTGTCCGATCTGGTCAAGTTTGCCAAATATAAACCCCTTGAAAAAGAGATTGAACAGGTTAAAGAACAGGCTCTGGGTTTTGTGGAAAAAACAAGAGTGATGCCGGAACCGGTTGCCGATGAAAACGAAGCCGTGCTTAATGATGGTTCTGAAGAAAGCGGGATCGGCAGCGGATGAAAAAAGATAAGAAATAAAAATGAATCGTTTGCACTAATCATAATAGATCTAGTTTAATTACGGAGGGATGAACGTTGATAGATGTAAAAGGTTTAACCCGATATTACGGCGAAAAGCGGGCCATTTCGGATGTAACCTTTCATGTGAATAAAGGCGAAATCCTTGGGCTGCTCGGTCCGAATGCGGCTGGTAAGACAACGACCATGCGTATTCTGACCTGTTACATGCCGCCGACCAGTGGCTCGGCCACGATTGGTGGATTTGATATTTTCGAAAGTAGTATGGATGTACGGCGCATTACCGGTTATCTGCCTGAAAATCCGCCGCTCTATACGGATATGCGGGTAGACGACTACCTGGATTTTGTTGCTAAATTAAAGGGGGTAGAAAAGGACAAACAAGCCTCGGAAATCGATCGGGTGATCGAGAAGACGAGTCTTGGGGAGGTGCGCAAACGCATAATCGGAAAGCTCTCCAAAGGATACAAACAGCGCGTCGGTTTGGCCCAGAGTCTGCTCAATGACCCGGATATTATTATATTGGACGAACCCACCGTGGGTCTGGATCCCAAACAAATAATCGAAATCCGGGATTTGATTAAAAATCTGCGCGGAGAGCATACGGTTATTCTTTCTTCCCATATTCTTCCCGAAATCGAACAGACCTGTGAGCGGGTGGTCATCATTAATGAAGGAAAGGTGGTTGCGGAAGATACGGTGGATAACCTGACCAGCCGTTTAAAGGGTGGGCAGCGTATGACTTTGCTGGTAGAAGGCAATGAAGAAAGAGTACGCAAGAGCCTGCAACCGATTACGGATATTAAAACTTTGAATTTTGAATCACAGAAAGACGGCATCTGGCAGATTTCTGTGGAAAGCGAGAAAGATGTACGCAAAGAAGTAGCCAGGCAGATTGTTTCTGCCAATCTGGGTTTACTGGAATTGTCACCCGATCGCTTCACTCTGGAAGATATTTTCCTGCAGTTAACTACAAAGGAGGAGGTGGCCTGAAAATGAAACAGACGTATGCGATTTTTCAGCGGGAATTTAAATCCTTTTTTTATTCACCGGTGGCTTATGTGATTCTGGCCTTGTTTACCGCCCTGACCGGTGTCTTTTTTTACCTCTATTTGTCCAGCTTTGTTCAGGCGTCGTTTATGGATATGATCCGTTCTCAGCAATACCGGATGGCACCGCAAAAGCTGAACGTTAATTTAATGCTGATCCGTCCCTACTTTTGGAATATTGCGCTGATTTCCCTCTTTACGCTTCCGACCATTACCATGCGTCTGTATTCCGAAGAAAAAAGGATCGGAACGGTTGAACTGTTATATACTTCACCCATTACTCCCAACCAGATCATCATCGGTAAGTTCTTAGCCGGCCTGGCCTTCTATATTGTGCTTTTACTCCCGACCATGTTTTTTCAGGCCCTGCTTTTTGTTTACGGAAATCCGGAGTTTATGCCGGTTTTATCCGGATATATCGGGTTGATTTTACTCGGATCGGCTTTCATCTCCGCCGGTTTGTTTATTTCGACCACCACGGAAAATCAGATAATTGCCGCTATCGGCGGCTTCGCGTTATCTCTGTTGCTCTGGGTAGTCGGTTGGGGAGCCAATTTTGTCGGGCCCGGTTTAAAACCGATTCTGGATTATGTATCCATTATTAATCATTTCGAAGATTTTGCCCAGGGTGTGATCGACACCAGTCATATTGCCTATTATATTCTCTTTTCGTTTCTCGGTTTATATTTTTCGTTAAAAACGATCGAATCCGTTAAATGGCGAGCCTGAGAAGAGAAGAAAAAGAAAAATGAAGAAACAGTGCTATTTCTTTAAACATAAAGTATGTTAAGGGAAATTGGAGAAAAACAGATATGAAAAAGCTTGATAGTATCATCGGTGGTGCAGGAATCGTTTTAATGATTGCCGCTCTGATTTGGTACTCTATCGGTAAAATATGGAGCACGGTTCACTGGATTCTACTGATTGCCGGAGCCATCGCGGTCATCTATTTTATCGTTATGTATTACAGTAAACGGGAACGCAAAGTTTCCAGCCGTTCTTTAAAACAGGGTACCAATGTTTTAACTCAGATTCTTATTGTTATTGCGATTGTGGCCATGGTCGCATTTGTACTGAATCGGGAACACTGGCGGGCGGATTGGACCAAAAACAATCTATACAGTCTTTCCGACCAGACCCAAAAGGTACTTAAAAATCTTAAAAAGAATGTGGAAATCAAGGCCTTTTTTAAATCATCGGAACAGCGGGCGGCTAAAGATTTACTCGACGAATATTCGTTCCGTTCCGGTAAACTCAACTATGAATTAATCGATCCGGATGAAAAGCCGCAGATAGCCAAACAGTACGGAATTCATAAATATAACATGCTTTCGGTCGAATCCGGGCCGAGGAGGGAACTAGTTGAAAAGATGACGGAAGCTAATTTAACGAATGCGATCGTCAAGGTAACCCGCGACAAAGAAAAAGCAATTTATTTTGTAACCGGTCACGGCGAACGTTCGATTACCGATAGCGGGCAAGAAGGATTTAAAAAGGCGGCCGATGCCATAAAAAAAGAAAATTATATAGTTCGTTCCATTAATCTGGTGCGTCGTCGTTCGATTCCGGACAGTTGTACCGTACTGGCCATTATCCATCCGCAGAGTAATTTCCTGCCCGGTGAGCTGGATTCCGTTCAAGCCTGGGTAGACAAAGGAGGCAAACTGCTCTTAATGCTCGATCCGGAACACAACGACGATATGGCTACTTTTCTGGAACATTACCACGTGACGCTGGGTAAGGATATGGTCATCGATGCCAGTGGTGTGGGACAGCTCTTCGGTGCCGGCCCGGGTATGCCCCTGGTTACCCATTATGATCAGAAGAACCCCATAACCAAGGGATTCAATATCATGACTTTTTATCCCTACGCCTGTTCGTTAACCCCCATGAGCGATAAGGGCGGATATAAAATGACGGAACTGTTAAAAACCAGTAAACAGAGCTGGGCGGAAACCAATTATGCCTCCGGCAGTGTGGCCTTTAATGAAGGTCAGGATCGCCGCGGCCCCATCGATATCGGTTTGATTGTGGAAAAAGATCTGGCCCATGGAAAGACCATTTTAGCCTTGTTCGGAGATTCGGATTTTGCCAAGAACGGCTATTTTAAAAATGAGGGGAACCGCAATCTCTTTTTGAATACAATCAATTATCTGGCCGAAGAAGAAGACCAGATTTCTATCCGGCCTAAACAGGTGGATGACCGTCGCCTGACTCTGACCCAGGCAGATGTTTCCACTCTGTTCTATCTGGTAGTCATTGCCATCCCCTTAATTGTGATCATTATTGGCGTGGTCATTTTCATCAGACGTAATAAATAAACGGGTGAGAAGGAACGATGCGTAAAACGATTATTTTATTCCTGGTGGCCGTTGCTCTGGGCGCCTACGTCTATTTCTATGAGATTAAAGGCGGAGAAGCCCGTAAAAAGGAAAAGGAAACGGCGGAGAAATTATTCGATTTTAATAAAGATAGTGTCGATTTTATAGAAATCCATTCGCCACACGGCCACTTCATTTTCAGGAAAAGCGAAGATGGCTGGCTGATTGAACAGCCGGTTAAAACCGATGCTGATAAAACGCCGATTACTTCCCTTCTGAGTAATTTGAGCAGTGCAAAGAAGAGCCGGACCTTTACGGTTAAAAAAGCAGATTTGGCTCAATACGGCCTGGGCTCCGGGGCTTTGACCGTGGAATTCAAAGGTAAGAACCGATTGCAGGGCAAAGTACGATTCGGCGAAAAAACCAGTGTCGGTTCCAATGTGTATGTGAATACAGGGGATACGACCGTGGCCCTTGTTCCGGAATACATCAAAACCGGCGCCAACAAGTCTTTGTTCGACTGGCGTGATAAAAAAGCGCTGCACTTTAAAAAGGACCAGATTCGCCAAATAACCCTTACCAATCCAAAAGGTAAATTTGTTTTCGAAAAATCGGGCAGCATCTGGAACATTCGTAAGCCCTTTAAGACAAAAGCGGATAAAAGTACGGTTGAAGCCATTCTGAATAAACTCGATTACGGACGTATTAAAGAAGTGGTCGCCGAACAAACGGATCATCTTAAACGTTTTGGTCTGAATAAACCGGCTTATGATATTTCCTTGTTGTCCGGAGCGGAAAAGGCCCGTTTGCATGTGGCGTTTTCGAAAGTCAAAGAGAATGCGGCCTATGGTAAAGACGACGCCCGGCCCCATATCTTCAAGGTCGATTCCAATTTCATAAAGCCCTTTCGCAAGGGACTCTTCGACTTCCGTGATAAAAATGTGGTTGAATTCAATAAAGGTGCAGCCGATAGTGTGGTTATGTTTTACCGGGATAGCCTGGTTTCGGTTCATAAGGATTCGACGGCTTCCTGGAGATTGGCGGACGGTCGGAAAGTGAAGGGCTGGAAGATCAGTAATGTGTTGTCGGACCTCAAAAATTTGAAGGCCAAAAAATTTGTTTCCGAAAATGGCCTGAATTTGAAACGATTCGGTCTGGACAAGCCCCGCGGCCAGATTCAGGTTATTTCAAAAAAGAAGGTTCTGGCCCTGTTGATGATTGGGCGTGAAACCGGAAAAGACTTGGTTTATGCTTATAATCCCTTAAGCCAGAAAGTCGTCGCCATAGAGCGCAATAAACGGGACCGTCTTTTCCCCAAAAAGCAGGATCTTATCGAAAAGACCAAACTGAATACCAAAAAGGTTCCGGATAAATGATCTATCGTTTTGCAGATCCCACTTATCTTATCTTGCTGCTGATTTTACCCCTGATGGCCTGGTGGTATATCAGGGGATTACGCAGCAGAAGCGGGAAACTGAAGTATTCCGATATCGGTCTGTTGAAGCAAATACAACCCAGCGCCAAACAGAAAATGCGCCACGGGTTATTTGTTCTGCGTTTATTGGCCGTGACGCTACTGATTCTGGCCCTGGCTCGTCCTCAATCCGGGAGCAAAGAGCAGGAAATATCCACGGAAGGGGTGGATATCGTTCTGGCCATGGATGTTTCTTCCAGTATGCTGGCCGAGGATTTTAAACCGCACAATCGTCTGGAGGCCGCTAAGCTGGTCGCCCGTGAATTTATAAAGGGCCGAAAGAACGATCGCCTGGGTCTGGTTGTTTTTGCCGGTGAAAGTTTTACCCAGTGTCCGCTTACTCTGGATTATGGAGTCTTGCTTTCCCTTCTGGAACAGATTAAGGTAGCCAGTAAGGATTGGGACGGTACGGCTATCGGCATGGGAATTGTGAACGCAGTCAATCGTCTGCGGGACAGCAAAGCCAAAAGCAAAGTGATCATTTTATTGACCGATGGCGTTAATAATTCCGGTCAGGTGGATCCGATTACGGCGGCAAGAATCGCAAAGGCTCTGGGAATTAAAATCTATACGGTAGGCGCCGGTACCGAAGGCACCGCTATGTACCCGGTAGAAGATCCGATCTTGGGTAAACACTATGTTCCCATGCAGGTGCAAATTGATGAAAAAGTGTTAAAACAAATAGCCGATATTACGGGAGGTAAATACTTCCGGGCAACCGATTCCGAAAAACTGAAAGCGATTTACGAAGCCATCGGTAAAATGGAAAAAACTAAAATTGAAGTAAAAGAATACACCCGGTATACGGAATATTTTATCTATTTTCTGGTGGCTGCGCTGATCCTGCTCTTACTGGAATTGACTCTGGCGAATACTTACTTCAGGAAAATTCCCTAAGCGGTTGTACTAATTGAACATAAATAAACGTAACGGTTGAAGACTAACGGAACATCATATTCGGACTGATTTAATTCAATGGAAGCTTTACGATTTCAATATCCCTATTTGCTGAACGGTTTGTGGGGTGTCTTTTTACTCATCGCTTTTTTCGTTTTTGTATTCAGACAGAAAGAAGCACTGCTTAAACGCCTTGGCCATCTGGAGATGATCAAGAAGATGCTGCCCGGGTTTCGTAAGAAACGGGTAATGGCTAAGAGCATTTTATTTATTGTGGCCTACATATTTTTAGTGATTGCCGCTGCCGACCCTCAAATCGGTACTAAATTAGAGGAGGTGAAACGGGAAGGGCTGGATATTATTGTAGCTCTGGATGTATCGATGAGTATGAAGGCGGAAGATATCGCCCCTAATCGGCTGGAAAAGGCCAAACATGAAATATCCAAATTAATCGATATCTTACACGGCGACCGTATCGGGCTGATCGCCTTTGCCGGGATGGCCCATGTGCAGTGTCCGCTTACTCTGGATTATTCGGCAGCCAAACTATTTTTGAGAATGATGGATACAAATTTAATACCGGTTCGTGGAACCGCGATAGGGGATGCCATCCGTAAGGCGATTAAAGCCTTTTCCCGGAAAGAACATAAATATAAAGTTTTAATTCTCATCACCGATGGCGAAGATCAGGGTAGTGATCCTGTCGAAGCAGCCAAGGAAGCGGCCAAAGAGGGAATTGTCATCTATACCATTGGTCTGGGCTCTCTGCAGGGGGTACCGATCCCCCTGTTCGATCGCAACGGAAATCCGGCCGGTTTCAAAAAAGATCGCAATGGAAATGTGGTTACCACCAAACTGGATGTGGCCACATTACAGAAGATCGCTTACCTGACCAACGGAAAATACTATATTTCCTCCAATGGGGAGACGGAGCTGAAAAAGATCTATGCCGATGTGAACAAAATGGAAAAGAAACAGTTAAGTTCCCATAAATTTTCTCAATATGAGGATCGTTTTCAGATATTTATTATCTTAGCACTAATCGTGCTTGTTATGGAAACGTTTTTACCGGAACGCAGTAAAAAGATGAGTGAGAGTTATTAAAGAATCGTATGAGTAACTATCAAAGATACAATTTTGCGGTGCTATTAGGAACCGGGTTGTCTTTTTTGCTCCTCGGCTTTGGGTCGACCCGGGCACAGGGCATCCGTTCCAAGGTAAATAAAGGCAATCAGTTCTATCAGAAGAAAAAATATGAACAGGCCTTATCCCAGTATAAGGATGCCTTACTGGATGATCCTCTCAATGAAGTCGCCCTGTTTAATCAGGCCGATGCCTTATACAAGATGAAAAAATATGATCAGGCCATTGAGAATTATCAGAAAGTTGTGGGCAGCAAGGATTTAAAGCTCAGTGCCAAAGCCTTTTATAATATCGGCAACGCCTATTTTAAGCAGAATAAATTGCAGGAAAGCATTAAAGCCTATAAGAAGGCATTGGAACTGAATCCCGGCGATTATGAGACAAAATTCAATCTGGAATTAGCCCGGGCCAGGCTTAAGGAGTTATCCAAGAAACAACCCCGGAACCGCAAGAATCAAAATAAAAATCAGAAGCCGATCAAACCCTCGGAGTGGGCTAAAAAATTAAAAGAGCAGGCCGAACAATTGGTTGCCCGGAAAAAATATAAGGATGCTTATAATTTAATGATGGACGGGATGAAAAAAGACAATACGGTTCGGGCATTTGAAAGTTTCATCCGTCGGATAAAAGATGTGGTTGATATTGTGGAGGCCCATGATGCGGTTTAAGTATTGGGGATATGGAGCACTCTTTTGTATTTTATGGTTCGGCACGGTTCGGGCCCAGAATCCGGCCTATTTTTTTCATACGGCGGCCCGGCAATATATTGACGCCCGATTTCTGGATGCTTCACAGACCGTTCAACAGGGATTGAAACTTTATCCCAATGACCCGGATTTAAAGAAGTTGGCTGAAAAATTGAAGAAAAAACAACAACAACAACAGCAAAACGAACAGCAGCAACAGCAGCAGGCTCAGCAAAAAAAACAGCAAAAACAGGATCAGGGCAAGAAAAAGAATGACCGGCAAAAAAAGCGGAAAAAACAAAACAAACAGGATAAGCAGAAGATGGATAAAAAGGAAGCCATGCGCATCCTCAACGCCTTAAAAAACGATGAACTGAAAGCCCAGAAGAAAAAAGCTCCCCTGAGGGCAACCCGACGCGGAATGGAAAAAGACTGGTAAAAAACGATGAGTAAAAAAGTATTTCATATCATCCTGATTTGGAATATATGGTTAACGGGCCTTCTGATCGCTCAGGATATTTCTATCCGGGCGTATGTTTCCAAAAACAGAGTCGGCCTGAATGAACAATTTCAGTATTCCGTGGAAGTGTCGGGTAAAAGTACCTCTCTACCGAACCCCAAATTTCCCGCTTTTTCCGACTTTTATGTTCTGTCGGGACCTAATTCTTCGACCAGTATTCAATGGGTGAACGGGGCCATGTCTTCTTCCAAAACGGCCAGCTTTTATCTACAACCTCGTAAACAAGGTAAGTTTATAATCGGTAAGGCCTCGGTGACCTATAAAGGGAAGACTCTACAGTCCCGCCCCATCACCATCACCGTGGTCAAAGGGAACGCATCGGCCGCAGCCCCTCCTTCTAAATCGAAAAAAGCACCGGTGCGGCGTAGCGATGCCGATATTGCCGGTTCCAGCCTCTATTTAAAAGCACATGTTTCCAGGCGTAACGTATATATCGGGCAACAGATTCTGGTCACTTATAAACTCTATTTCCGGGTCCAGGTACGCGGCTATAATTGGGATAAAACGCCGTCTAATGCCGGTTTCTGGACGGAAGATTTCCAGTTGCCTTCGCAGCCGGTGATCGAGCAGGAGATCGTAAACGGGATAAATTACAACGTGGCTGTACTTAAAAAAGAGGCGCTCTTTCCCACCCAGACCGGAACCCTTACCATCGAACCGTTGCGTATTAAAGTGGAAGCTGCAATCCGCTCCCGCCGAAGGGGCCGCAGTTTGTTCGATGACTTTTTTAATGATCCCTTTTTCTCCCAAACAGTTCAGAAAAGCCTGGCCAGTAATCCTGTTAAAATTACCGTTCTACCCTTACCGGAAAAAGGAAAACCGGCCGATTTCACCGGGGCTGTGGGCCAATTCCGGCTGAACCTTTCCACGGACAAGCAACAGGCCAGGGTCAATGAAGCAATTGCCTTGCGCATGACGCTGCAGGGAAAGGGGAATATTAAATTGGCCGATTTGCCGAAGGTTCCGATTCCTCCCGATCTGGAACAATATGAACCGAAGGTCTCCACAAAACTCAACAAACAACATAATAGCATCAGCGGCAAAAAAACCGCCGAATATATTCTGGTTCCCCGTGTAGAAGGGCAATTTCAGATTAAACCGGTTCACTTTTCTTTCTTCGATCCCCTGCAGAAAAAATATAAAACAATAACGACCCGGCCGATTATGCTCACCATCCTTAAAGGGAAACAACAACCCGGCCTGGCCGGCGCTGCAGGCAACAATTACAGTCGGGAAGAAGTAACCCTCCTTGGGCAGGATATCCGTTTCATCAAGGAATTCTCGGTTTTTCATCCGATCGGTTACCGCCCTTATTGGACACTCTCTTTTTGGCTTTTTGTACTCGGTGTTCTGATTTTATTCATCCTTTTTGAACTGTATGACGAACATCAGGCCCGCCTGCTTGGGGATGAGCGTCTGGCACGCCGTCATAAAGCCGGAAAATTAGCCGCCAAACAGCTCGCCCGGGCCAAGGCATTGCTCCTTTCCGAAGATCAGACCGGATTTTACAAAGCCATTTCAACGGCTTTGCAGGGTTTTGTGCGTGATAAACTGAATATTGAACTAACCGAATTCAATAACAGTAATATAAAATCGAAATTTAATGAACGGGGCATACCCGAGGAAGAAACCGGAGCTTACCTGTCCGTTCTGGAAGAGAGTGATTTTCGTCAGTTTGCCAATATTAAATCCGAACGTTCGGAACGTCAGGCCTTTTATGAGAAAGCAAAAATGATTTTAACCCGTCTGGAAAAATGGATATGATACTACGTCGAATCATGGTCTTCATTTTATTGGGGTTTACTCTGATTTTCGGTCAAAATCAGCAGATACAGGCCTTGTTTCAGCAGGGTAATCAACTATACCAGAAAGGTTCGTACCGCGAGGCGGCGGAAAAGTATCAAAAGATACTGGAGCAGGGCTATGAAAGCGGTGCCTTATATTTCAATCTGGGTAATGTTTATTATAAGTTGAAGCAACCGGGTTTATCCCGCCTCTATTACGAACGGGCCCGAAAGTTTTTGAAAAACGACGAAGCGCTCAAAACGAATATGCAGTTATTGCGTATGCGTCTGGTCGATAAAATTGCCTCCCCGCCTGAATTCATTCTTTCCGTGTGGTGGAAGGATGTGCTCAATCTGTTTAATTTTTCAATTCTTACCTGGTTGGTAGCCGTGCTGTTGGCAGTTGTGCTTTTGATAGCAGCCTTTTATTTATATCATATACGGAGGGCAAGAGGCGGTCGTCTTAAGGGTATACTGATTTTCAGTATTGTTATTTGGTTTCTCTTTCTATTTATTCTTGGTGAGAAGATTTATAACGATGCTACAGAAAAATTTGCAGTGGTTATGAAACCGACTGTAACTTTGTATGCCGAACCGAGCACCTCCGGTACCGAAGTTTTCGTCTTACACGAAGGAACCAAGGTTCAGGTGCGCCGTAAAAACAACGATTGGATGGAAATCCGTCTGGAAGATGGCAAAACCGGTTGGCTGGAAATGAAAAATGTGCAAGTTATTTAAGAGGAAAATATGAAATATCTGGCGTTTTTTTTGGTTGGTTTGCTGCTCTTCTCTGCCTGTAGTTCCGGAAAAAAAATGGTTGGTGGAAAATCAACCGAAGCCGTACAACTTTCCTCTGAATACGATGAATCCTTTGACCCCCTGTCTTTAAAAGATGATGATCTGGTCATTGAAAAGAGCAAACAAAATAACCGGCAAACAACCGGGCCAGCAAAAAACGGATCCCAAGCCAAATCCACCGAATCTCCGGAAGCTTTAAAAGAGGTAGACGGATACCGGGTGCAGATTTTTGCTTCGCGCAGTATGGATAGAGCAACGCTGGTTCAGCAACGGGCCCAGGCTCAGTTCAAGCCTTTGAATCAAAAAGTCTATTTGATATTCGAAACCCCGTTCTATAAGGTTCGTGTCGGTGATTTCTTAAACCGTGAGCAGGCGGTTCAATTGCGGGATCAACTGAAGGAATACGGCTACGATCAGGCCTTACCCGTACCCAGCAAGGTATTGGTAAGCAACGCCCAGCTGGAAAATAATTTTTAACTATCCTTTGATAACTCCCAGGGGCTTTAATCGCGCCACTTTAGTACTGATTCCGCTGTTGTGCATAATGTCCACTACATCGGCCACATCTTTATAAGCCTCGGGCATCTCTTCGGCCACGGTTGCCATTCCGCGGGCCTGCACTAACACCCCCTTCCCGGATAATTCCTTAAGCAGATTCCGGCCCCGGCCCAGTTTCTTGGCTTTATGACGGCTGAGCAAACGTCCGGCTCCATGACAGGTGCTGCCGAAAGTCTCTTCCATAGCCCGCTCTGTACCGAGGCAAACAAAGGAATAACGCGCCATATCGCCGGGGATGAGCACCGGTTGTCCGATGGTCTGATATTTAGTTGGTATCTGAGGATGACCCGGCGGGAAGGCGCGTGTGGCTCCCTTACGGTGTACACAAACAGTGGTCGGTTTACCGTCAATACGGTGTGTTTCTTTTTTGGCAATGTTATGGGACACATCATAGATTAAATGAAATCCGAGCTCGGCCGGTGAAATACCGAAGGTTCTTAAAAAGGCATCTTCGGCCAGAGACATAATCACCTGTCGGTTGTTCCAGGCAAAATTGGCTGCACAGGCCATGGCCTGCAGATACTGTTGTCCTTCCGGACTTTGAACAGGAGCGGAGGCTAATTGCCGGTCCGGGAGATGCAAATGATATTTTTCGGCAGCGCGTCCCATTACTTTCAGATAATCATCGCATACCTGATAGCCGAATCCCCGGGATCCGGTATGGATTAAAACCACTACCTGGTCTTCAAAAAGTCCCAGAACAGCCGCCGCCCGGCTGTCGAATATCTTATCCACCCGGTCGATTTCGAGAAAATGATTTCCCGATCCGAGAGTGCCGACCTGGCTCTGACCCCGCTCCAGAGCTCGTTCACTAACCCGGTCGGGGTTCGCATCGGGCAGGCATCCGTTTTCTTCAATGAAATCAAGATCGTTTCTCAGACCATAGCCCTGTTCGATGGCCCAGGAGGCTCCCCTGATCAGCAGTTTCTTTAATTCCTGTTTACTCAGTTTTTTTATGGCATTCGACGAGCCCACGCCGGTGGGAACCGTGTTGAAAAGATGGTTGATCAGAGAGCTGAGATGCGCTTTTACCCCTTCGGTTGTGAGGGAAGTCGATGCCAGACGAACGCCACAATTAATATCATAACCTACTCCGCCGGGCGAGATAACGCCTTCCTGCCAGTCTGTGGCTGCCACGCCTCCGATGGGAAAGCCGTACCCCCAGTGAATATCCGGCATGGCCAGGGAGTATTTTTGAATTCCCGGCAATTGAGCTACATGGATTGCCTGGCGGATCGGTTCTTTCTCCGCAAGCAGTGATTGCATCATTTGCGGGGTAGCATAAATTCGTGCCGGTTGTAACATGGGCCCTGTTCGCGGAATCTCAAATAAATTCTCTGCAATGAGGTTTATTTGGAAAGAATCGAATTGCATCACGCACTTCCTTTCATAGATCAAAAACTAAGCGGGTGTAAAACCCTTTATCGGTACGCTTAATGTTTAGCTGGTGGTAGGTTACCGCTTTAATTTCTGTCAAACGGGCCAATTTTCGTGCGGAAATTTTATGGCTGCCGGCCCGGCAATTCAGACGGATCGATTTTTCCGTAGAATCAATTTTTAACAGAATTATAGGATAAAGTATCCTCTTTTTGACGGAAATCAAATAGAGCAGTTCGTTCAGAAAAGAAACCAGCAATTCTTCTACAGAATAAGCGCTTAATGCGAGATCGGTTTTTTGCGATGAAGAAGCGGGAAGTTCTTCGAAAAGCAGGCTGTACATGCTCTTAGCGGCTTCTGTGAATAAATTTTCCAGACTGTCGGCCCTGATGTCGAAAGCCGCATCGGCCGTATGATTGATGAGGTGAAAATAATTTCCGGATTTTTCCATGAAGTGACGAACCTCATTTCATCATAAAATTTCTTGCGTAATATACTATAAATAATAAGCAGTATTAAAAAATTTTGATGCCGAAGGGCCTGAATAGGGTTGATTTTAATTGAATTCATGCTAAGTTGATCATAATTTATGATTAACGTAAAGTTTTCAATAGAAGTACCGAATTTAATTATAATAATAATTCCATATAAAGGAAAAGTAATGTTACGTAAAACCTATTGGGTTATTCCTTTACTGCTATGGCTGGCCTCCTGTACCCTCAATGAACCGCAAATCCCCTCCTGGGATACACAGTGGACGGTTTTTTTACCTGTTAAAAATGTGGCCATGACCGATATAATCAAAGGCGACAGCCTCTTGTACCCGGATACAACAGCCAATGGTATTCCTATATATAATTTTTCTATCAACGATTCATCCGATTGGCAACGGATTGAAGCCAAAGATTTATCTATCGGTGAACAAAATGATAGCTACCGCAAAGAAATCGGTGAAGTGCAATTGGATGAAGGGACCAATTTAAGTACCGATCAGATTAAAGTAAGCGATATTTTGCCTTCCGGGTTTGTAGCCCACGGCGATACGATTCCTGCTTATCCCGGTTTTAGCGCGGAACCGAGTGATCCGACGGTTTCATATGATTATTACGACCATGTTTCCGTGGATAGCGGTTATCTAACGCTTACTTTTCACAATCAAATGTTTTTTACAATTGATGCCGGAATGCAAATTTCCATATTCAATGATGCCAATAATGAATTGATCGGTTCCTTTCTTTTTCAGAATCAAATTCTTCCCTTCAGCACGGCTCAAAGCCGACGCATGGATTTAGCAGGCAAAACCATCAGCAACCGGTTGCGGGTTCACTATAATTTACCCATTGCCGGTTCTGACACGACTAAGATCGTTGAAAGTAACTGGCAGGATGAATATTTTTATTCGGATGTATCCCTCTCGGATCTGAAAGTATCGGAAGCCCTGGCCAAAGTGCCGGAACAATCCATTACGCATAAAGATTCGATCGCTATCAGCATGGAAGATAATCAGGTTCGCCGGGCAACGATTAGCAAAGGGGGTCTGCATTTTAACATCAATAACCAGTTACCGGTCAACGCCCATATTCGTCTGGAACTGCCCGATATTCAACACAACGGCGAAGCGAAGATTGTAACCGGCTACATTCCCGGAGGTCAGGCCGAGCAGCTGGATGTGGATTTAACC
>JALSTK010000125.1 GCA_026983775.1 Calditrichia bacterium | reverse complement strand
GTCTGAAGAAAAGAGCACGACTTCATCCGCACCGTTGGCTAAAATGAATCCGGAATATTGATAATCTACATGGACACCGCCGTTGGCCGATGAATCGGCATTTCGTCCCAATACTCAAATAATTCGTTCAGCAAATTCCCTTTATTTAAAGACGCTAACGTTACTTATGATATTATTATCATGGGCACACAACATCACCTTCCGGGCAGCCATTGCAAAAGGAATGAAAACGCGGCACCGTCCAGCTGCTGCCAGTTTTATCCGAAATAAAATTATAGGTCACAAAACGGCAGACGCCATCGTTATCTTTATCGGCAAAAAGGACGGCTGCGCTGATCTTACGATATTGCTTTTTGGAATCGCTATAGCGGTTATGCACCCAGTTCCCGATGATGGCTAATTTTTTGATTTCGGAAGCGGAGGCCATGCCCTTGGAGATTAACGCCTTTTTCAGTTGCCGGGATAATTCGGATGCGTTACCGCCGGAATAGGTTTCTTTGGGAAACTTCATACCCGTGGCAATATGCTCCCCTTTTTTGACAACCAGTGTAAATTCCCCGACTGCCATTGGTCCGGAGGTGCGTTGCTGTCCCATAACACCCCAAAGTTCAAATCTGACTTTATGCTTCCCGTTTTCCAGGCCGCGCACCGCCTTTTCCCAGGCTTGAGCTATCATTTTTTCATCAGCAGATTCCGGCGGTATCAGATGCGGAGAAAACTGCCAGGTTGTCCATTTTTTACCCATTTCATCATTGTAATAGGCCTCATAAAATTTACCGAACCGTCCCCCGGTATCTTTCTCATCAATAAACAATTTATATTCAAAATTATTTTTCCAATTTTCCAGCGGTTTTTTACTTCCGGATGAAAATACGGGCGAATTCCGTATGGAACGTTCCAGAAAAACACGACCATAGATGGGGTCGGTTAATTTAAAACGGGTTTCCAATTTAGAATTGGCCACCTTATTATAAGGAATTTCCGCTTTTGACCAGATAATTTGTTTTACATATTTTTGATGCTCGGGACTTGTAAAGCCAAAATCTTTGGTATACCAGCTAACTTGTTGCGCATTAAGCGCTGCGATGGCTAATAATAGCTGAACAATTATTACACCTGCTACCCAATTTAACGATTTGATAAATAATTTTTGCTTCATTTGCCGTCTCCTTTGTTTATATTTAACTGTATCGGGATTTCTCCATCCTATCACATTTATTAATTTGTCCTGATAAATAATTTCATACTCTTATTAACGTGATTTGTTTTAAAAACTATGATAATCTTACAATATCATTTCTTCGATCCAAATTTGGCTTCAAAGGCCGAAACCGCCGCACGATCCTCTTTCAGACGTTTTTCAACCTGTTTATAGGCGGCATGATTCGAATCAAAGCGGCCTTTGTAAGATTCATTGAAGCGCTTAAATTTGTCGGAGGCAGAATGGAGATCATATTCAAGTCCATACAAATAACTATCAGGAAAACCCGAATTATTAGCGGTATCAAGACGATCTTCCAAAGAACGAAGACTCAGGGAAACGGATATAAGATCCTGTCCCATATTTTTAGGTAAATCTTCGACAGCGCCAGAATTACTTTCCAGAGGAGCTGTTATGTTTTTTTTAGCAGAGCCGATGTTCATTGCCTGTTCAGCATCATCAATTCGCTTTTTAAGGGCCGCAACTTCCGGATCAGCAGGATCAAATTTGCCTTTATAATAGGTAAAGATATTTTTATACTGACGCTTGGCAGCCTCAAGCGATCCCATTGCTCTCTCACCTTTAACAGCCGCCTGATTGACCCGAACCAGTTCGCGGTCGGTCGCGTCAATCCGGCGATGTATATCTGCCCGTATATCCCGCTGTTCATCCGCAGACAATTTCTGAACAGGGGTCTTTGGTATTTTTTTCGTACCTTGTGAAAGTTGCCTGGAAATACGTTCAATCCGTTCTTTTAATTTTAGCAGGGTGGGATGATTCGGATCGAAACTACCTTTATAGTAGTTGAAAATATTATTATACTCTTTCTGCGCTCCCTTTAGCTTATACGGAGCCAGTTCCGCTTTGCCTGTGCGGATCTGCTCCTCGGCTTTATCCAACTCCAGATTGGCCGCGTTGACACGATGTATAATATCGCTATTTAAATCCTGAGTGAAAGCCGTATTTAGATTTAAAACAAGCATTACCAAAAATGGTGTTATCATAGGGAATCGTTTCATTGTCTTTCCCTTTCTTTGAGTGAGTGTTGATATTTATATAAAATATAGCGAACCCTTTA
>JALSTK010000124.1 GCA_026983775.1 Calditrichia bacterium | reverse complement strand
GAAGGAGCTACCGTTCAGATCGGTAACCACGTGGGAATATCAGGTGCTACCATCTATTCCCTTCAATCCATTACGATCGAAGATTATGTGAATATCGGAGCCAATTCCAAAATCATTGACCACGATTTTCATCCCCTGGAACCGAAAGCAAGAAAACTCGATCGCAGAGATCATATCCGTAAAGAAGCCATCCTCATCAAAGAAAACGCCTTCATCGGAACCGATAGTGTGATTCTACGGGGAACGGTTATCGGTAAAAATTCCATCGTCGGCGCCAATAGTGTGGTTAAAGGTCATTTCCCTGACAATTGCATTATTGCCGGTAATCCCGCTAAAATTGTACGTCACCTATCGGAAGAAGAATTAAATAAATAATTTTAAATTGCTCCGTCTGAAATTAAATACCTATGTTAGCTGAATCTGTCAATCTCCTGCTCCACGACTATGCCGGACACCCTTTTACCTTTGATTTGGCCAAAGAATTAGCCCGCAAAAAGTATCGGGTTACCTATATTTTTACTTCCGCCAATGATACACCCAAAGGTGATTTCAGTAACACCAATCCCAACCTGACCGTTGTGGATATTCCTGTCTTTAAAGTACAAAAAGGAAATTTTACGCAACGGGCGCTCCATGAATATCTGTACGGTAAACATTTCCTTAAGACCGTCTCCGATGAAAAATATGATCTGATCATCTCCGCCAACACCCCTTTACAGGCCCAGAAGCAGATCCTTCGCTGGGCAAGTACCCGCCAGATTCCTTTCATCTTCTGGCTACAGGATTTACTCAGTAGTGCCGCTAAATCTATTCTCCCGCAACGCCTGGGCTTTCTCGGAAAAATAATTGCAAATTATTTCGAATATACGGAAAAACAGCTGCTGAAATCCTCTGATAAAATCATCGCTATTTCCGACGATTTTTTATCCAAATTGGAAGAATGGAATATTAATCGGAAACAAATTCAAGTTATCCCCAACTGGGCTCCCATTGAAAAGATACCCCTTCTGAATCGTAACAATGAATTTTCCCAAAAAATCGGAACGAACGATAAATTCGTCATCCTCTATTCCGGCACTCTGGGAATGAAACATAATCCGTCCCTTATTTTTAATACGGCAAAACTACTGGAAAGTGAAAAAGACCTTCTGTTTGTAGTCATCACCGAAGGAATCGGTTCCCGCTATTTGACAACCCGATTAACTACGGAGCCTCTTCAAAACTTATTGGTTTTACCTTTTCAGCCTTTTGCCGATTTACCCATGGTATTGGCCAGCGCAGATATTATCCTGACTATTCTGGAAGAAGATGCCGGCGCATATTGCGTACCTTCCAAATTATGGAGTAGCTTTTGTGCCGGAAAGCCTTCTGTTCTGGTGGTTCCAGCAGATAATTTGGCCTCACGTGTCACCATAAAAAACCGGACGGGCCTGGTTTTGGAAAAACATTCTTCACGTCTGTTAGCCGATACCCTTCTAAAAATCCGCAAAGATAAGACACTTCTACATTCTATGGGAGTGAATGCCCGCCGTTTTGCGGAGCATAACTTTCAAATTAAAAATATTGCCGCCCGGTTCGAAACGATCTTTACAGAGATCCTCTGATCCCTTCTGTTTACAAAATACACGACCTTACATGGAAGCCGAACCTTACCGCTTTACCGTACTACTTGAAAATTTTCACACGAAGCGACGTCCATCACATATTTTTTCCACTTCTTCTATAAATTTGAAATATACTATTTTTAAATTATTTAAGGGATGGAATAAAATTGACGTGGGAATATTTAATATTTATATTTGATTCCTCGTTCCACTTTACAGCTTATGAATGTTTGTATAATAATGAAGGTACTAACTTACTCAGGGAGAGAAAAACGTGGTCCAAAATATTTCCGATCCACATGTAAGATCGAAAGTTCAGATATTATTAGACGATACCAGGACCCAAAACAAAACGGATTATCATGAAACGGCCATTAAGAAACATCTTAAGACGCACGAGCTAAGAGAAACCTTTATCTACCATATATTTGAGAGTATTTTAGCCATACTGGCTTTGTTGGCAACCAGCCCTCTTCTCTTGATCATCGCCCTGGCCATTCTTATCAACGACGGCTTTCCCATCTTTTTCAGACAACGACGTTTAGGTTTAAACGGTAAGCCGTTCCGAATATTTAAGTTCCGAACCATGCATAAAGATGCCGAAGCCCTGTTAAAAAAGGACCTTCTCTTATATGAAAAATATATCAGGAACGACTACAAACTTCTTGCCGAAGAAGACCCGCGCGTAACCAAAGTAGGGAAATTTTTACGTCGTTGGAGCCTGGATGAGTTGCCCCAGTTTATCAATGTCATCAGGGGAGAGATGCATCTGGTCGGTCCCAGACCCATTGTCCAGGACGAAATCGAACGCTATGGAGAAGATGCAGGAACTTTTTTATCGGTTAAACCGGGTATCACCGGCCTCTGGCAAGTAGTGGGCAGAAGCGATATCGGCTATCCGGATCGTAAATATCTGGATCTACTCTATATTGAGCACCGCTCCTTTTGGTTGGATTTAACTCTCTTTTTCAAAAGTTTTTGGAAGGTACTCACCAGAGATGGAGCCTATTAGATTATAGAAAATTCTTTTGAAGGCCGCTTTTCGGAGCGGCTTTTTTTTTGCAGAATGTACCCGATTTAAATTGTAAGACCATTCCTTGTGGAAAACCCGTAAAATTAAATTACCATCGCACCGGGCCATGAAGCTATTTTTTCAAAACGAGATGATTTTTTACTAATTCTTTAGTATATTTAAGGCGTCGGGCGGTTAGCTCAGTCGGTTAGAGCGCTGCGCTCACATCGCAGAGGTCACTGGTTCGAATCCAGTACTGCCCACTTCTTTCCCATAAACCTCTTGCCCACTTCTTTTCCATGACCCTTCCCTCTGTCTCGGAATGCCCTCCAAACTAAAGCCTGGGCGGTTAGAGCGTCCCGATCACTCGGGAAGGTCACTGGTTCGAATCCTCTTGCCCACTTTTTTCCCAAAAACCTCTTGCCCACTTCTTTCCCATGACCCTTCCCTCCGTCTCGGAATGCCCTCCAAACCAAAGCTTGGGCGGTTAGAGCGTCCCGATCACTCGGGAAGATCACTGGTTCGAATCCTCTTGCCCACTTCTTTCCCATAAACCTCTTGCCCACTTCTTTTCCATGACCCTTCCCTCTGTCTCGGAATGTCCTCCAAACCAAAGCTTGGGCGGTTAGAGCGTCCCGATCACTCGGGAAGATCACTGGTTCGAATCCTCTTGCCCACTTCTTTTATGTTCATCACTCACTTTAGCACCAGCACCCCCTCGTCGTAAAATTCACGCTTCCCGGTCTTCCATTCGATTTTTAAGCGCCACTTACCCGAAGCCATGTGTTTCACAGAAATCGTTTGCATCCGATCCCCTTCCAGGTGAACCGGTACGAAACGATCTTGCCGGGCATCGGAAGGACGAAAGAGATGTATCTTTCCCGAGATTTCTTCGGGATTTATAAATTGCGGAAACCGGATCAATAATTTCCTCTGTGGCGTTACCTTCCAGATTACCTTTTGGGGTAGATTCTGTGAAGTTTTCATACGATTGATGTGCTGCTGATAGGCAAGACCGTCCGCATAGTAATTTTGATCCACCAGGTCGTTATTCACGCTGCGGGAAAATATAACAAATCCGATTTCTTTTATTCACTCAGGATTTGCTGAAAAGGTTTGTATACTACTTGAACTAAGTAGGAAAATTAACTAACATTAGCCTTAAAATTATATCCTGTTTTTAAATAAGTTCGTGTTATTTGCATCAGCACCGTTCTTAACATTATTTTTAAGGAGGCCTCATGCTTAATCATATCTGGTTATGGATGATCGTGTTGAGTATCTTAATCGCCGGAGGTTCCGATCTTGTCCATGAAATTTCCTCCAAACCCCGGGCACAGACCGAACAGACGGCCCATCGCAATTTGAATAAAGATACCAAGATAGGACAGGTCACTTCGGCGGCCATCGATGCGGCAAGTCTGGCCGTAAAAATATCCTTCGGATTAATCGGTGTGATGGCCCTTTGGCTGGGCGTCATGCGCGTGGCGGAAGAAGCGGGGATGATCCGCATTCTGGCCCGGATTGTGCAGCCCATAACCACCCGGCTCTTTCCCACCATACCGAAAGATCATCCCGCTATCGGGGCTATGATCATGAATATAGCGGCTAATATGCTTGGACTGAGCAACGCCGCCACTCCCCTGGGTCTTAAGGCCATGGAAGAACTGGATAAATTGAACACGAATAAAGAAGAAGCCAGTAATGACATGATCACGTTTCTGGTCATCAATACCAGTGCCATAACCCTGGTTCCCGCCACGGCCATTGCTATACGGGCTTCCCTCGGTTCCACCAATCCGCAGAAGATTGTTATTCCTTCCATCATCGCCGCCTCCATGGCGACTCTGGTAGGGATTACTACGGTTAAGTTAATTCAATATTATCAACAGAAAAGAAAAAACAAGCAAACTAATTCATAAGGATCGCTGAGGATGGATTCACTGAAAATTATACTCGACTGGCTTTCCATATTGGCCATTCCTCTCATTCTGTTCCTGTTTTTGGGATATGGTTATTATAAGAAAGTGAAAGTCTACGAAGCTTTCGTAGAAGGGGCTAAGGAGGGCTTTGACGTAGGTGTAAAAATTATCCCCTTTTTAGTAGCCATGTTGGTAGCCATTGCCATGTTTCGCGCCAGCGGGGCTCTGGATGTCTTAACCTATATTCTCAGTCCGATAACCAGGCTGATCGGTATGCCTTCCGAGGTGCTGCCCATGGCTCTGATGCGCCCCTTATCGGGCAGCGGTTCCATCGGCGTCATGACCGAACTGATGAAAACTCACGGACCGGATTCGTTAATCGGTTTCATGGCTTCTACGATGTTCGGCAGTACGGAGACCACCTTCTATGTGGTGGCTGTATATTTCGGGGCTATTAATATCCGCAATACACGCTATGCCCTTCCGGCAGGGTTGCTGGCCGATGCGGCCGGCTTAATCACTGCGGTGTATGTATGTCGTTTACTTTTTTAAAGACTAAAAATACTTACAAGAATTACAACAAGGAGAATATCTTATGCGAGCGCACAAATTAACCACCCTGTTTATTTTTTTATTGACCGCGGGTTTACTCTTTGCTTCCAATGATTATTCCAAATGGAAATCATTAGGCAAACCGATAACCATTAAAAAAGTGACCAAGATATCCACCATCCTCGCTAATCCCGACACCTGGGTCGGTAAAACCGTTTTGGTAAAAGGGCGGGTCGTGGATGTCTGTAAAAAACGGGGTTGCTGGATGGAAATCGCCAGCGATAAGGATTTCCAGACTATCAAAGTCAAGGTAAAAGACGGAGAAATCGTCTTTCCTCTGAAAGCCAGAGGCAAAATGGCGGTGGTTCAGGGAGTGGTGGAAAAACTGAATATTTCCAGGGAACAATGGATTAAACACCTGGCAAAAGAGGCAAAAGAAGAAGGTAAAACTTTTAACCCCGATTCCGTAAAAGCGGGAATTATCATTTACCGCTTAAAGGGTATCGGCGCCAAAATAGATATGTAATCAAGCCGCTTCCGTTCCGGAGAAAAACTTATGGCCAGAATTAAATGGCGTAAATGGAACAATATTCTGCACCGAGATATCGGTTATCTGGCGGTGGGTCTGACCATTATCTATGCGATTTCCGGTATAGCCGTGAATCATGTGGATCAATGGAATCCCAATTATTCAATAGTACGGGAATCGTTTCGGATCAGGCCTGTCACCGCGACCGATAAGCAACAAATAGTGGACCAAATTCTAACTGATTTAAAGATACCGACTCAACCGGAAAGCACCTTTCGGCCCACAGCCGATCGTATCCAGTTGTTCTATACCAATCTGAAGATTGAAGTTAATTTGCAGACCGGATCCGGATTTAAAGAAGAGACGAAAGAAAAGCCGCTTTTGTATGAATTTAATTATCTGCACCTGAATCACGCGAAAAAGCTGTGGACCTACTTTGCGGATCTTTATGCCGTAGCCCTGCTCTTCCTGGCTATCAGCGGTATTTTTGTTCTTAAAGGGCGAAAGGGATTTGCCGGTCGCGGAAAATGGCTGGTCGGACTGGGTATTGTGATTCCGATCGCTTTTCTTATAGCCTATCTATAGAATCAGTGACTGCTGAGAACCGAACATACAGGATCACGGTTTAAGGAAATTAAGATGCAGCTCCCTTTCAATGATTTTCAAATCATATTTGTCCTGTTTGTTTCTTTAGCAGGAGCCGTTTTGCAGAGCGGAATCGGGTTTGGGCTGGGTCCTTTATGTGTCCCTCTTCTCATTCTGATCGATACTCACTTTGTACCGGCTCCCCTGCTTCTGGCCTCGTTCGTGTTAAACATCCTCATCTTTCTGAAAAACCATGATGAAATTATTTTACGGGAATTCGGATGGGCTCTGTCCGGACGGGTGGTCGGTACCGGACTGGGAACCATTATCCTATTGATCATTCCCCGTCCCTATCTCGCTATTCTGTTTGCATCTATGGTTTTATTAGCCGTGGGCATTAGTGTGGCCGGTCGTCGGTTGGCGATCAACCTGAAGAATCTGATTGGAGCCGGAATTTTATCCGGTATTATGGGCACCACAGCGGCCATCGGAGGAGCGCCGATGGCCTTACTTTATCAGCATAGTTCCGGACCGAAATTGCGGGGTACCTTATCCTCCGTCTTTCTATTCGGCATCCTGTTAGCTCTGATCTCTTTGTTTGCCATCGGTCGCTTCGGTTTGCCGGAACTAAAACTGGCTGTACTTTTGTTACCGGGGATACTGCTCGGTTTTTTCCTGTCCCGTTTTTTGGTACCCTATCTGGACAGAGGGCTGCTTCGGCCGGTCATCCTCGGTGTGGCCGGTATTTCGGCGGTCATTATCCTGATTAAAGTAGCCTTTTAGCCGTCCGAGCGCAGAAAATATACTTGATGAAAAAATTGCGATAAAAACAGCCGGGAAAAAAGCGAAGGTTTCAGCTTTTCATCACTTCTTTACGGATAAAAATAATTTGCGTCAAGGTACGCGTCGTTTGACGTGCAGATAAACTTTTATGAATCGTTCCGGGTATCTCTTTTACGAATTCCTGATGCGCTACCCCGTCTTTTCCGCCCAAAGATGTAGCGGGTTTTTCCATCCTGTTTTTACGGCAAATTATCCGATAAAACGGGCTCCTGCCCAAGCCACTGCGATTCCGAGTAGCGCCGACATTGCGGTAATAGGAATAATAGCTTTTTTATCTTTCGGCGCTACTATCAATAAAATCGGAACAGCCGAAATTTCGGCAATTATGAATCCTTTTAGCCAGGGCTCCATATCCCAGGATACAAAAGGAATAATTAATCCCAACACAACCCAGTGAGCAAATGCCGAAAGGTTCGCAAATTTGTCCATTTTTTGAATGATCATCGGAATCACATCCACTATTCCGGCAATCACACCAATGCCCAATGCAAGTAACAGTTCATTCATGATGAGTTCCTTTTTTAATGCTTCGCAACCGAACATGTGGCGGTTTTTTCCCTTACTTATAACTTCGCCCATGGTTTTATGTATTCAGAACCTGTCCCGAAGGGATGTGAATACTTCCTGCCAGCCGGCCCATAAACTGTATGTACTGTTGTGCCGCTTTTCTATTCTTCAATTTTCCTATCCGGTAATTCCAATACATGTGACGCATTAAGCTCTTTTCCGGCAATACCCTTGATGGAGCCAAAAAGGGCTGAGATATTTTCCTGGACAACCCAAATTTGTTTTTCCCTTTCCGCCCATATTTTATGCATCGCTTTTTTTTCAGCATTTAATTGCTCGGCCATCGCGTCATAGTTTTCTATAATACGTTTGATGTTTTGTACAAATTCACTGCTTGTCAGGTAAGTATATAAAAGCTCCATTTTGTCGCCTTTATTCTCTTGTGACACTTTAACAGAATGGGTTTTAATTAACATTTCGCGCAAAACAAAGGACAAACTTTTTAATTCATGAAAACCACAAATCCAGATTCCATCTCTCTCTGCGAATCTTTCCATATCAGTCGGAAGTGTTTGACTTACCAGAACCGCAACATCCGCTTTACAGGTTAGTTGATCTTGTTTCAATTTATCTATCCAGCTATTTGAAAAATTCTTAGTCCTCTTACTTTCATAGACAATTTTTCCACACTCTTGCTGGGCAGCATTAATAACCGTTTGAATGCAATCCGCTCCTTTAACCCCTTTGGGCACCTCCCGGATCTTATCAAAAGGGTATGTATTTTTCAGCAAATCTTCAATTGCCAATTCTTGTACCTCTCCCTGTAATTGCATGGAACCTTGCTCCGCCTTGCGCTTCATCTCTTCTGCGAGTTTTTTGTTATCCTCTATTTGTTTTAAAAGTTTAATTTTTTCAAGTTCAAAATTTTCTCGTTCTTTTGCTCTGGCTTTCTCCTCGATTTCCTTTTGTCCTTCAAGCATTTTCTTCTCAAACTGAAACTGCATTTCTTCTTCTTGTTCAATAATCTTTTGTTCTTTTTTTAATAATTCAATTTCTTTTTGCTTCAGCCTTTTATTCTCCGACTTCCTTTTTTCATTTTCTTCTTCAAGAGCCTTCAGTTTTTCTTCGAACTCTTCAAAAGTTGATCTTGCAATTTTTTCTTTCTCTTTTTCCAATCGTATTTTAAGCTCGTTATGCAGTAACGTTTCTTGTTCCTCTTTTTGCTTTTCGAGCTCTTCTTTTTCCTTTTTAAGTTTTTCTTTTTCGCCCTGCAATTTAGCAACCTGCTCTGATAATTTTCTTTCATACTCTTTTTTAAAATGAGCTTCGAGTTTGTCGGAAAGAGCTTCCTCTATGTCAAATTCCTGACCACAGTTAGGGCATTTTATTTTTTCGAACATAATCTTATCGCCTTATTTTTATTCACGGTTTGGGCTATGCGGAATCCCGATTTTGATATTATTCCAATTACGTTTGTGGCTTCAATCCATTTTTTATGTTTGTCGTTTTAACCATTATCCATTCTTTTCAGACAAATTTAACTGATATTTTGCTATTTAAAAACGTACCTTAATAACAATTTTCGGGTTTATGTTTAATGCACGCCACGGTCGCGCCTATGGCTTGTGGCGGGATTTTCCGCATTTCCGTTTACACCGATGTTTACTTTATTCATAATCTTTTATTTACAGCTTTTTGCCCGATACATTATATGCGATGTTGTGCCGTCATTAGTTATTTTTATTAATTAAATTTACGATCACTTTTACCATAGTCTCTTTGTCGGCCAGTTTACTGACAGCAATCATCAATGTTAAGGCAACCAGCGCATTGTCTGCTATTCTCTGCTGTCCCGATTCGTTAAATAATAAGCCATTCTTTTCGAGAAAATACAAAAACAAAAAAGCAGCTATTCTTTTGTTGCCGTCAGTAAATGAATGATTTTTAACTATGAATTAAAGAAGATGAGCCGCCTTTTCTTCAATGCTTGGATACAAATCGGCACCTTCAAAAGTCTGATAGATGGTTGCTAATGAACTTTTGAAAGAGTCGTCTTTTTCCTGTCCGAATAAATCACTATTTCCGTAAGTTTTCTTAACCAATTCTATTTGTTGTTTTGCTTCTTCATAAGTTAAGCGATAAATCTCTTTTCCTGACGTGCCTTCAATTTCTAATGTTTGATAGTCATATTTGTCAAGGATTTCAAGTGCATACGAATAATCTGATATGATTTTCAACAAACCTTTACTTTCGACCTTGGTTAGCTCTTTGTATTCAAGGGCATTTCCCAATATTTTAATGGTTTCTTTTAAATCGTTAAGTTGCCCGGCTTGTTTCTGCAGGCGTTGTTGATCAATTACATAGCCTTTTATCAAATAATCTTTAATAATTTGATTTGCCCAGATTCGGAATTGTGTGCCTCTTGGCGATTTAATGCGATATCCAACTGAAATAATAACATCTAAATTAAAGAATTCTACCTGATAAATTTTTCCGTCAGAAGCAGTTGTTGCAAATTTTGCAACAACTGAATTTCTATTCAATTCTTCTTCTTTAAAAATATTATTTATATGTCTTGATATTACAGATTTATCTCTTTGAAATAAATCTGCCATCTGGTTAAGACTTAACCAAACCGTATCTTTATCAAGTTTAACCTCTATAGAAGTTTTGCCTTCCGGTGTTTTATATATTTTTATTTCAGAGTTTCCCATGTATCAAAAATACAACCTTTTTTATAGTTCTGAAATGTTTCTTTGGTTCTACCGGGTTTTTTGTGGTTAAACGCTGCATCCTTAAATCATTTTTCTAAAAAATTGGATTTAATTCTCATCCTATCTTTAAATCATCACGAAATGATGTAATATGAGTAGCTACACCCGTCAGCCGCCGGACAGGAGCCAAACCTGTGGGCAGGATGTAACCCCGCAAGGCGGTAAAATAAATCAAGCCTTTCAATGTTTAGGGTCTCCTATTTGGTTATAATACTCTTATTAGTTACACATTTGACGCCTTCAGCGTCACGCTCGCTTTTACCGCTTTACCACAAGCTTCGCCTGTGGCTACTTACATTCGTATCCTTCGGATACTTT
>JALSTK010000123.1 GCA_026983775.1 Calditrichia bacterium | reverse complement strand
GGAAACTATGACAATACGTTCATCTTCCTTATTTTGTAAAAGCGGGGTACCCTGCTTCACCCGGTCTCCTTCATGAACAAGCAGACGTAATTTAATACCCGGAAATTCATACGGCAGTACAGCGACCCTGCCCGGTTCCGGTAATTCTTTCAGAGTTCGTTGCGCATGCCCTGCAATAGGAATATCATATCCCTTTTTTAATCGAAATTCTGCCATTTTCTATCCCGTACATATTCTATCGGTTTGAGTGAACGGGTCTCAGCTACAAATTATTTCGTTCACAAAGTATCATAAAGCCTAAATTTAAAAAATTCTTTTTTTTATGCAAAGAAAAAATCAAACTAAATCGAATCATTTGAAATATTTTAAGTTTTATTGATTAAAATTATGTTGGTGTGGAAATTTTTCCTGTTAAAAACCGATATATATCCGCTTCCCGGTTAGATAAGAGAATGAGGAATAAGAAACAATGGTTGGTAGCAAACAATCGGTTTCCGCATTCGCCCTGTCATTCTCTCTTCTCCGGTTTGTTTTTGATGTTCCGTTCATCCGTAAAACCTCTTATCGGTTAAGGTAAACTTTGCCTAAAGAAAACGATGATCCCTTCGATAATAGGAATTATTATGAAAGCACATTCTACCTTAAAGCGACAGAAAAAAACGGATTATGAAGGCCTGGGGTTATCAAAAGCGGACATCGCCTTATTACGGAAATACAATCTGACCTATTTACTGGATAAAATCAAAGATCAGCAACATCTGCTCGAAAAGCATGAGTATCAACTGGAAGAAGCTTTGTCTAAAGTTGAAAAGGACCTGAATGCGGCCCGGGAAGCACAAATGAATCTTCTTCCTAAAGAACTGGTCGGAATTCCACACATCGAATTTAAAGCCCGGTTTTTTCCGTCTCAATATGTATCGGGGGATATCTACAACATCTTCCGCCTGGATGAAGAACACATTGGTGTTTACCATATAGATATTTCAGGGCACGGTGTACCGGCGGCACTCTTTAGCGTTAGCCTTTCCCAGATGCTCAATGCCAATATTTCCCAACGCAACCTGCTGAAAGTTCCTGTAAACGAACCGCCTTATTACCGCATTAACCCGCCGGACAGGGTTATCGCCATATTGAATGACGACCAGAATTTTGAACAGACCGGCATCTATTTCACCATGATCTACATGATCATCAATTTTCGCACCAATCATATCACCTATACCCGGGCCGGACATAATCCTCCTATAATCATTCGTGCCAATGGGAAAGTGGAAATTTTTGAAGAAGGATGCTTCCCGGTCGGCTGGAATTTTCCCCGTGAGGACAAGGTGGTGGAATTTGACGTGGAAAGCGGCGATCGCATCTTTATGTATTCCGACGGTATTACGGAGACAACCGATGTCAAAGACAACCTGTTCGGTATGGAACGACTGACCGCTATTCTGTTAGAGAACCGTAAATCGAATCTGGATAAGACCCTCGATGCAGTACTGGATGCGTTGTATAAGTTCAGTGAAAAAGATTCTTTCGAAGATGATGTATCGCTGATCGGTTTAGCCTGGGAATAGATTTTAAATTAATTTCAGCTGCTCCAAAAGGGTAAATTCCTGCTCAAAATTTGGTGTAAAAACTCCTTGTCCCAACATTCTGCGAATTTCGAAGGCGGTCCAGAAACGACCGATTTCAATTTCATCTCGATTTATTTTGAACGGCCCGTTATGAGTAATGCTAAAGGCATGGACCAGTTCACTCTCATATTCATTGCGCATGATGTAACGAAACAACATGCGGGGCTGTCCCGGCTTAATGCCCAACTCTTCCCTCGTTTCGCGCAGAAGTGCCTGAGAAATATCCTCACCGGCCGACACATGGCCACCGACGGCTGTATCCCAAAAACCGGGATAGAGGTCTTTTTTAGCGGATCTCTTTTGCAGGAAAAGCATACCGTTCTTATTAAAGATATGCAAATGAACTACCGGGTGCAGTAGATTCGGATTCCCATGCGCCGCACTACGCGTGGTTTGTCCGATAACCCTTCCGTGCTCATCGACCAGATCCAAAAGTTCATCGTCCGAAGGTCCTTGCATCTCACTTCGAAGCGGCACCGGTTTGCGATAGAAACGCATGTAAAGCCATTGTCCGATTAAAATCAATACAAATAAAATATAGAACAGCCCTCCGGAAATGAAGGCCCATGCTCCTTCACTCCAAAAATAAGCGGCATATACAATTAAAACCGTGTGGATAGTAAAAACGACGAACAAAACCCTGCTCATCTGCTTCATCATGGCAATTTGCTGGGGA
>JALSTK010000122.1 GCA_026983775.1 Calditrichia bacterium | reverse complement strand
TGTTCGAAGAAATTAAGAAATTTATGGACTATAACGATATCAGGTAGAAAAAGATAAGCGGAAAAGCAGAGCCCTCAGGTACGAAAAAATGGAAAACGGAATACGGCAGAACCACTAAAAAAAATCATTCCCATTGTTTTTAAAAGGAACAGGCAGCCTCCCATAACGACTCTGTCGTTAAAAACGGGTTTGCGATACCTGTCCCTTATTCTGCCAATTGATATAAAATAACATTGTTAGTATACCTTTTCAATAGAAAAATCGATATGATTTCAATCCGATTTTTCCTTGACTTTCCTTATTTACACTTTATTAAAAAAGCGAACTTAACGGTTAAGCGATTTGTTACATGCCGGAATATGCCTCTTGAACGTTATTTGTCAGAGGGTAAGTTTATGGGAATATCGTAATGTCCGCCAATAGCAAATATATAAATATAGTCCTGGTCAAATTTGTAAATCAGCCTATCTTTCCGGGATATTCTTCTTGACCATAATCCTTTTAAATTATGTTTTAGTGCTTCCGGTTTCCCTGAGCCGGTAGATGGATCATTACGTTGCATATCTTTTAATAGTTTGCATAGATTTTTATGTAGAGTCTTATCTTTTGTGAGTAGTTCTTCGTATTTATTCCAGGTATTTCCCTCAAAGACTATCGATCTCATCCCATTCTTCTTCTGTAGGTTTGTATCCTGTATTCGTGTTGTGTGTTTTTAATGATTCATAAATTTGCGCCATTAATGACGAATTTTGAAGAACATATAAAGTCTCTTGTTCTCGTTCCCAATCTTCAGCGCTCATAACTATAAAATCGCGTCCTGCCCGTCTTCGAACTCGAATAGGGATATGATCATTTATCGCTCGATCCACAAAAGTTTTTAAATTTGCCCTAAATTTATTTACTGATAATTGTATCATAATTCCTTCTTCATTTTTTTAGAAATGTACTACTTTGCAGTACATAGTGCAAATTTATAAATTGTTTCTGGAATTCTTTATTCGGAAATATAAATAAGAACACGAAAGCATTTAACGGATTGGGCATAAGCGGAACTGCCAAGCTTAAAAAAACTAAAAATGCCAATAAATGCCCCGCTTAGCCGTTTTCGCCTTTATGCCCGGGTTATACCGTGCCGTCTGCCGGTAACTGTTTTAATGCATCCAAAATTTGTAGCGGATTATTACACAGCTCAGGATGTTCTTCCAAAAATTTCATTTGGGCTTTATTGAGCAAACGGGTAACCGTATTTGAAACGCCATCTACCGTTGTTTTTAAAAATAGAAGCGGGCCCATCACCGCCGCTGCATTATCTACATTTTCGTTGGCCTTAACAAAAGCCGCAGCCGCTTCAATATTGTTTTTGTTAATTTCAGACTGCACTTTATCTATATGCTTTAATTCAAGCGCTTGCTTTATTTTGGCTAATGATTCTTCCGGTTCTACAAATTCAGCCGTTTTACGGAAAAAGAAACTGATTTTTTTGCGAACCCACGAGCCTTGTACCTGGGCGCCGTCATCTAAAAATTCAAAGCCGAATGTTTCAAATAATGATTTTAAACTATCATAGAATTCTTCCGCAAAAGCATAATTTGCCGAATCAACATAGACGTAACCATTATATTTTACAACGGATGCGTCATCTGCAAGTGATGCTTCTGTCTTTAAATAATTGTTAAACCAGTGATAAATGTGCGAAGTAAAAAATTTACCGAAGCCCGGGTCTTCTTCCATTTTGCTCATAAAACTCAAATACTCGTCCACATTGGCCATAAAAGCGTCTTCAATGCTTTCTTTCAGTTTCAGCCGTTTTATCTCATCCAGATTATTGGCCTTAAAACTGGCGCGCAGGCTTTCATTTTCGATAAGTTTTTCTTTGATGCCATTTATAATTTTATCCGCTTCGGTTAAATTGATGGCATACTTTTCATTTATTTCTTTAACGATTTCTTTTAGGTGGTCTGTTACTTTTACTTTGGCGCCGTGGCCGTCGCCGGATGGATTCTCAATCACCGAATCTTCAGGGTTAAGCAGAATGCTGCCGTTTTCTTTTTCATCAATACGGAATTTATCCATATCCACCATCTGAACCACTTCCAAAGGCAGCGTTTCTTTAACATAAGGCAGATATTTATATAACAGTTTTACGAACAAATAAAATTTTTCCAGGTCGATATCCACAAAAGTGATTATCTGCGAAATGAAAGAATACTGTCGCACATAGGCTTTAACATTCTTTCTGAAAACTTCTTTGTCTTCATCGTCGAGCGATTCAAAGCCTTCCGTTACAATGCGCTTAAAAAACGGCGATAGTTTTTCCGATTTCACCTTCTTGGCCACAAACATATCGATAAAATATTCAATATCATCTTCCGTAAAAACGCCGTGCTTTTCTATTTCATATTTCAGATTATAGAGTTTTTGCTTATCCGTGCCCTTATCCAGAATAGTAGCCTGGTAATAATCCTGAAACGCTTCCTGTATCTCTTCGTGCTTGTTTTGAAAATCAAGAACAAAGGTGTCCTGTTTTTTAGGGGCAATGCGGTTTATCCGGCTAAGCGTTTGAACGGCGGCAACGCCGGCAAGTTTTTTATCCACATACATCGTATGAAGCAAAGGCTGGTCAAAACCTGTTTGGAACTTATTGGCTACGATTAGAATTTTATTGGAAGGATCTTTAAACGCTTCGGCAATGTCTCTGACTTTTGGGCCGTTCATCGAATTTTCGGTATATTTTTCACCGTCTATTTCAACCGTGCCCGAAAAAGCCACCAGCGTTTTTATGGGATAGCCTTCTTCTTTGATAATTTTATCGAACGCCTGCTTATATAAAACCGCGTGCAAACGCGAACTGGTAACCAGCATTCCCTTTGCTTTATTGGCAATCTTGTATATCGATTTTTCCATAAAATGATTGAGCATAATATGGGTTTTGGTTTCAATGGCGTGGGGATGTTTGCTGACTTCGGCCAGCAGCAGTTTTTTGGCCTTAAGTTTTTCAAATTCTTTTTCGTCTTCTGCTTTTTCATTTTCAATGAGTTCAAAATAGGTTTCGCGGGTGGTGTAGTTTTGCAGCACATCCAGAATAAAGCCTTCTTCAATAGCCTGGCGCATTGAGTAGGTATGAAACGCCCGGTAATTCAGGCGGCTGTTCGGGTCGGGAATGCCAAACAGTTCCAGCGTTTTGGGCTTTGGCGTGGCGGTAAAGGCGAAAAAAGAAAGATGCGGCAATTTTTGACGGTTGCGGATAATCTTTTCCAGTTCATATTCTACCGTGTCTTTGGGTTCCGCGTTTTCTTCATCTTCTTCTATAATTTTTTTCAAGATGTCTTCATCGGTCAACGCGACTTTTAAATCTTTGACATTCTCGCCGGTCTGCGAACTGTGGGCTTCGTCAACAATCACGGCAAAACGCTTGCCAGGCAAGTCGGCTATTTCGCCCAGATAGCCGAATTTCTGCAGGGTGCTGATGATAATCTTTTCACCGTTTTGCAGCGCTTCGATTAATTGTCTGGAATTTTTATCTATTTTTTTAACAACGCCTTTTACCTGCTCAAACTGCTTGACCGTGTTTTGCAACTGGCGGTCCAACACGCGGCGGTCGGTGATAATGACCACGCTGTCAAAAACGAGTTCGTCGTCTTGATGCAGGTTGGCCAACTGATGCGCCAGCCAGGCGATGGAATTGGATTTGCCGGAACCGGCGCTGTGCTGAATTAAATAATTTATTCCCGAACCATTTTCTTTTGCTTTGTTCAAAAGTTTTCGCACCGCATCCAATTGATGATAACGCGGGAAGATGATTTTTTCCTTGCCGCTTTCTTCATCCGTTGCGTAGTGAATATAATTTTGCAATAAATCGAGCAGACTGTCCGCCTGCAGAATATCTTCCCATAAATAGCAAGACGCGAAATTATCTTTGACGATGGGATTTTTAACGTCTTTGTTGAACGGTAAAAATTTGGTTGCGCCGTTTGCCAGCCGTGTGGTCATAAAAACCGCGTTGTTATCCACGGCGAAATGCACCAGACAGGTTTGCAGAAACGGGTCGCTGGCTTCCCGGCGTTTACGGTATTGTTCCTGAGCGTGAGTCACGTTCTGCCCGGTGAATTCGTTTTTTAGTTCCATTGTGATAATGGGAATGCCATTGAGAAGAATCACCAAATCGATGGATTTTTCCGGGAATTTTTGCGAATAGTGAAACTGGCGGATAACGGCAAAGCGGTTGGCCTGGTATTTCTTTTTATGTTCTTCGTTAAAGCCGGATGACGGTTTAAAATAAGCGAATTGCAGTTTGGCGCCCTGCAGCGGAAAGCCTTTGCGGATAAGTTCCAGCAGACCGCGCCTGTGTTTGAGTTTGTTGAATTCGTAAATTACCGATTCAATCTCATTGCCGGGAAATTGCTTTTGTAGTTTTTTCCACTCATCGGGCTGGGTTGTTTTGATGAACTGTTCCAGCATTTCCGTATCAAACAATTTATCCAAATCGAAATCTTTGGATTCCCGTGAAATATATAAAGGGCTGTTTTTCAGATATTCAAAGACAACGTCTTCAAAATGTTGTTCGTTAAAACCGTTCATACGTTTTCCTTTTTGGGTGGCTGCCAGTCGCGCACGTCAATCTTGCCGGTCACCGCTTTTGAAATAAGAGATGTTTTGTATTCTTCAATTAATTCGATTTGTTTCTTGTATTTTTCAGATAGTGACTTTATCTTTTTTACTTCTAGTTTTAGATAATTTTCAATTTTGTCTATCTCATTTTTCGGTGGTAAGGCAATCTTCAACGTTTTTATTATAGTCGAATTCAGACCATCCATAATTGAACCCCTGCTCTCATACGCAATATTATTTTTTATGTAATCAGAATCGTTTATTAATAAGGATATGAATGTGTTTGAAACAAGACTTGGTTTAATTCTTATTCTTGTTAAATGTGAATCCATAATTCCTTTTTCAATACTACTTGGAACAACCTTTGACCTACCTGCTGTGCCCATCATAGTTATAACAATATCGTTTGGGGAAATTGTATATTTAGATAGCCGTTGAAAATCATATTTATCTATATATTTTTCACCTATCGTAAAATCATCATAAATGACATTTTCTTGTCCATAGATTTTGAAACCATTAGGAACCAGTATATCAGATTTAATCATCGAGCCAAATGGTCCTATTTGTAATCCTTCACTTCCTTCTATCAATAAGTATTTAAGGTTAAACACTTCCCAATGCTCTGGAATATCGCCAATCCATTCCACGCCCGACGGTTTGAGTTTGACGCCTGGATTTATACCTTTGGTTACCGCCTTGTTGATGATGGCCGCTTTTTTCTCTTCCAGCAGTTCAATCTGCCGTTTGCGGTTGGCAATAAATTTGTCGATTAACGCGGTTTTGTAGTCGAGAAAGGCGGCTATTTTTTGTTGTTCAAAAATTGAAGGTTTGGGAAGTTCAATAATGCTGTATTTATCAGCACCAACATTCTGTATTGTTGATTGAATAAAGACGCTATTTATCCAATTTAAATATGAATCGGATTTGGTAAAATAGTAAAGAAAGTCAGATAGAATTTTCGTCGTGTCCGGTCTTGCCATTACTAAGTATCCAGCAAAACACGCAGCGCCGTTATAATTTTTAAATTGAAATGTTTTTCCAACTGTCGCACCGCTTCTGGCAAACAGAATATCACCATCTTCAAGCAAATATTCTTCTGCTTTTTCTGGTGGTAAAGATTTGAAAGTATCAGAACGAAGTCGGCCATTACCATCAAAATCGGTAATTCTTATATATCTTGGATAATTGACATCATCAAATTCTGCCACTTCATTTGCGCCATATTTAAGTTTTTGATTTACTAAAAATTTTAATTTCCATATTTCCCAATTATCAGGGACAAATGATAAATGTAGAATTTTGGTTTTACCAGATTTAAAGGTATACACTTAATCTTCCTTAATCTCTTTCAACAAATCTTCGGTCTCGTCTTCCAATTTATCATTCAATGCTCAGGATATATTTTTTTACAATACGGTCGAAATACTGGGAATCCACGCCACCGGCAACGGTGTCTTCGGTAACAATCAAAACTTTTTCATCTTGGGCTGTGGCGCTGCGGTAATCGACAAAACCGTCTTTCTTATAGGCTTCCAGTTTATTTGCCCATTTATCGCGATAGTGCTGTAGGGTCATCATACCGCAGTGTTCCCAGTAATAGACTTTGCCGGTTTGCAGGTTTTGAATTTTAAAATCCGGTTTTATTTCTTTTTCATAACTTTCCAGTTTCAGTTTGTCTTCATAGGAATAGGTCAATTGGTTTTTATACTTGTTCAGGCAATTGGCAATAATCACTTCGCTTTTGGAAATCATCCGCTCGCCCCTTTCCGAAACGTTGATGTATTTGGGGTCGTAATATTTTTGGTCTATCTCTTTTATGGTCGGCTCAAAGAACAGATCGGTAAAGCGGCGTGACGTGCTGGATGCCAGTGGCGAAGCAAATTTAAGAAAATCGCCAAAAGGGCCCTGGTGCAGGATAATGATCTTATCTTCCTGCCGGGTCAACGCCGTGTAAAACAGCTCACGGGAAAGAGCCTGACCCCGGGCCGGCAAAATAAGAAAGACTTTTTTAAATCCGCTGCCCTGGGATTTATGGATGGTAATGGCGTAGGCCAGGTCGATAGGATATTTGCCGTCTTCATCCAGACTGTTAGGCCAAAACACATAACTGTATCCGGGCTGAGTGGAAAAGGCGATTTCCACGTTGGGTTCACCTTTCCCAGTGGCCTTGTTACTGCGGAATTCACCGGTAACCACACCGATTTCACCGTTGGCGATATAGTTCAGAGCGGTTTCTTTTTTCTCTCTGGGTTTAATCCATTGGTTCGCCTTCCAGGTAGTGTTTTGCAGATTGATGACCTTATCACCGTAAACAAAATTATCCGCCCCTTTGGGTTTGGCGATTCTTCTTTTATTGGGGAACTGCTGACCTTCTTTTTTTACGTTCAGAGCAAGGTCGATAAAATTTTTGCGATAGGTTTTCTGAATAAACTTGTTTACTTCTTTTACACCGTGGGCAAAGCCGTTGTTGGGTGTGATAATTTGCCAGTCTTCAATAATTTTTTCAGCCGAATCATAATTAAAGTATTGATAGGCCCCGGAATCGATTGCCCCGATTCTGCGGTTAAAATCCTTTTCCGGCTCGGTATCCGACAAGTCCAGTTCTTCGCGTAAAACGCGGTCGAATAACTCACGAAAGTCCCTGGTATCATACCATTTTTCCAGGCGGATAAATTCGTTTTCATAATTTCCAGCCGCAATCCGGTGGAAAGTTTCCAGATCGAACTTGTCAATTTCATCGCCAAAGCAGCGGCTGAGAATGATATCCGGCCGTATTTCGCGCGAATTATGCTGCCGGCGAATTTGTCTCAATTCCGCGTAACAGGGTCCTGCAATAATATTATCTTTAAACGATGCGGGTTTAACTTTATTTACGATATCGACAAAGGGTCTGCCGGTTCCGATGGGGGGAAGTTGGCGGTAGTCTCCTACCAGAATGATTCGCTTTACAAATCCGAGTTTATCGAATACGGCTGCAAGCGCTTCTTCCGTAAGCATCGACGCTTCGTCGATGATAATCGTTTCCGCGGATGCATCTTTAGGCGCTTCTTCATTGGGATAATATCGTCCCGTTTCAATATCGTATCTTTCGGGATATAGATACTGGGCAACCGTTTTGGCGTCGTGCCCGAGTTTTACACGTGCCTTGCCGGTTGGCGCCAGTTTTATAATGCCGCCGTTTTTAATTTCCGGAATGGATTGAAATATTTTCAACAGGGTGGTTTTGCCGGAACCTGCAGGCCCAATCAACACAGAGACTTTATAATTGCAGAGTATTCGTAATGCTTCGGCTTTTTCTTTTCTTGCCAGTTGTTCAATTTCATCAGGCTCACTTTGCTCATCCTGTCTGGCAAAATCAGGATAATTATTTATCAGACCCAGCCAGTCCTTTTCGATGCCATACGTAAAATTCAGGGCATTATCAATATCGAGTTTGTTTAAAATCAGGTTTTTCACTTCAGCCAGGCGCTGTAATTTAACGAACCGGATTTCTTCTTCATCTTCATCCCAGATTACCAACAACTCGGAATGGATAAAATCGTCTCTTAAAAGCGCTGTTAACACATCATCCGTAATCGGTAAATCAGATTCCAGTTTGATGGACTGAATTCGCGCCAAAAAGTCGTTGAAAGGTAAAATGGAATGGCCCTCTTCCGCAGCCCGTTCCAACACATAAACGGATAGAGCCCGCAGTCTTCGCACATCAAGTTCGTCTTCCATTTTGGATGCCGAATCCAGGGGAAAGGCTTCTCTTATCTTTGGCGCCGGTAAAATTGCTTTATCAATTTGTTTAAAGGATAACCCGTTTAAATTAAAACGTGATTTTTCAAATATGAGATAAGGATTTTCCAGAATATAAGATTTTTTTTCTGCGATTTGTTTGGTATAATTAATAATGAAATCCGCCTGCTCATTGTTTAACTGACAGCGGCTCAACAATTTTATCAATGCTTTTTTCTTAGGTGCAGTGAGTTTCCATATTTTGCGCACAGTCGCGTCAAAAAGTTCATCGCCTTTTGCACCCAAATGTTTTTTTGGTTCTGCCACGGATTCTTCGAATATTTGCCAGGGATTCGTCTGGTATAAATCCCCGTCCTTTTCTATGATGTGTTTTTCTATTTCCCACGATATGGTATTTCCGTTTGAAATTTTCAATGCGGACAGCACGGGGCCGATTCCTGGGAATGCGCCACGCATATCCCAGATTTTACTGATTTCATTGTCTATCCAATCCAGTTCCTTTTTGAAACTTTTGCCAAGTAGTTCAGACGCTTTTTGAAGATGCTCCGCCATTGCAAATAAAGAATCTATGGCGGTATCATGCTCAACCAGTTCGGATGCATAGGAAAACTGCATAAATTCCGGCGCATAAACAGCAAATGACGACAAATCCACATCCAGGTCATTTTTGTCTACAAAATCGATTATATCGTGGTATGGCAGAATCACGCCATCGGGATCTTTACCAGTAAGCGAATGGGTTATAATCCTATCCCAAACATATCCGCGATGTCCTTTATAATTAGGCGGGTAATTATATTCCAGTAAATCACCAACAGATTTAATTTTTGCCGCGCCGATAATGACTCTTGAGTTGGGTTCACTCAAAGGTGTGTGTTTGGCGTAAAAGAAAACCAGAGATTTTGATGGTTTTAAACATCCGAAAAAACCGTTTAACAAGGCTTTCTGATTATCCGGATGTTGAACCCACATATTGCCTTTAAATCCTAACTGCTCGTCTATCTCTGCTTCCAGATCGGGATAATAGTCCAACCCATAGATCTCGGCCTTTTCTGAATGATGGGCTGGGAATTCATTTGCTTTTGTTTTCATCATCCATAAAAATGGAACCGCATTAAAGGAATATGGTTCGTGCACAATGTTGCAAGGAAGGAAATCCTTGTATAAAGAATTAATATCCGTCCAGGCGTGTTTTGAAACTCGTATAAATGAATTAGGCGACAAAAAGGTGCCTTTTTCATGAACGCAAGGGGGTTGAATGGTATCATCAATATTTTTATTTTTTAATTTCTCTTCAACATCCGGTTCTTTTATTGAATCAATTCTCGCAAGAATTCTGCAGAATGAATTGTCCGTGGGATTATTGCAGACTGTCCCATTCCATTTATTGTCATGCCAGGGAACTCTTGCAGACAGATGTTTTGCCGGAAGTGTTTTTTCACTCATCTTTAATTTCTCTTAATAAATTTTCGGTCTCATCTTCCAGGGCTTCGATATCAGCCATAATTTCTTCCAGATCCCGCAGGGGTTTGTATTCGTAAAAATATTTGGTAAAGGGAATTTCGTAACCAATCTTGTCCTTGCTGCGGTCCATCCAGGCGTCGGGCACAAAGGGCAGCACTTCTGTTTTAAAATATTCTTCAATATCGGTTTTCCAGGGAATGTTTTCGGCGTCGCGCAGGTCGCTGTCGGGCAGGGGTTTTATTTGCCATTGCCATACCGCGCCGCTTTGCGTTGGCGCGTCGAAAGGGTTTTCAAAAACTTCTTTGGCGTCTTCGTCTTTTTCGCCCAGCGCATCGCGCAAGAGTTTTATGAGTTGCTTATTCAATTTAAAAGAAAGTCCATCGGCAATGATTTCAAAGAAAATGCGGTCGTCCATTATTTTGACTTCGTTTTTCAATTTATCCAAAGCAGTTAATATTTCCCGCTGTTTTTGCTTTCCCCTTTCGATATCCGCTTGCGCTTTAAGCGGGTCTTTCTTTTTGGAAGAGGCCAGATTGATAAATTTTTCGTTGGATTTCAGATTTTCAATGCGTTCGTCGTTTATATCATAAGCGAGCCGCAGAGGGCGTTCAACCGTTACTTTGGTGTATTTAAAATCTTCTACGTTAAAGACCTTGGCCACTTCTTTGGATTTCAGGCTGCCGTCTTCTTCTTCAATGTCCATTGTTTTGTTTTCAAACGCCTGATACATCTCGGTAATCAGTTTGATGCCGGCTTCGGAAATTTCCACCTGTTTTTTACCGATGCTGCGGCGCAACTTACTATAAAAATTTTTATGAATGCCGTTGATTAGTAATACCTTTCCCTTGCGCGTTTCCGGTTTCCGGTTGTTCAAAATCCACACATAGGTGCTGATATTGGTGGCGTAAAACAAATCCTTTGGCAGCGCCACGATGCAGTCGAGTAAATCCAAATCGTCCATTATCCAGCCGCGGATATTCGACCAGCCGCCGCCAGCGTCCCCGTTAAACAAGGGCGAGCCGTTAAAAACGATGGCTATCTTAGAGCCGCGCGCATCCATTTTGGAAATCATATGCTGCAGAAACAGAAACGAGCCGTCGCTTACGTCCGGTGTTCCCGCACCAAATCTGCCTGTGTATCCTTTGGTTTTCGCTTCTTCTTCGACAAACTCGCGGATATTTTTCCAGTCGTCGCCAAAGGGTGGATTGGTTAACATATAATTAAAATGATGGCTGAGCAGTTTATCGCGGGTAATGGTGTTGCCGTGTTTGATATTTTCCGCCTTTTCGCCCTTCATTAACATATCCGATTTGGCGATGGCGTATGTCTGTTCGTTTATTTCCTGTCCGAACAGATAAACATCGAGTTTTGGATTTATGGTTTTCAGCAAATGTTCTTTTGCTGTTGTCAGCATTCCGCCGGTTCCGCAGCAGGGGTCGTAAATCATTACCCCTTTCCCAGGTTCCTGCAATTTTTCGGTTTCGCTGGTAAAAACTAAATTTACCATAAGTTTAACTATTTCACGTGGGGTGTAATACTGTCCTGCCTTTTCATTGGTGGTTTCCTTTGCTTTTCGGATGAGAATTTCGAAGATGGTGCCCATATCGTGGTTGTCAACCACTTCCGGGTGCAGGTCAATATTTGTAAATTCTTTTGTGACGACCAAAAGCAGGTCTTTCCTGAGCAGTGTTTCGTAAATTGGAGAAAGTCCTTTTTCTTCACCGCCGGAAAAATTGTAAAGTATGTCTTTTATATTATTACTGAATCCTTTGAGATATTTATCGAAATTTTCGCCCAGGTCGGCGGGTATCTTCGTTAAACTGGATAGCGTAAAACCGGATGTGTTGTAAAAAGGCTGGCCTGCCGCCTTGGTAAGCAACCGGTCTAAAGTCCCGGGCGGTTGTTTGCTGTATTTTTTGAATGCTTCATCTACTTTATTTTGTGTTTTTTCTAAAACACAATCCAGGCGTCGTAATAGGGTAAAAGGAAGAATAACGTCTTCGTAATCTTTTTCTGAATACTCGTCTCTTATAAGTTCTTTAATATTCCAAATAAAATCGGCGAATTCATTAGGACTGAACATTTAATTTTGTTTTCCTTTTTCTATGTATAAGATTGATATTGTTAACGCTTGGTAAATTTAAAGATATATAAAATTAATCAAAATACAATTATTTTACAGAAATGCCACGCACGATAGGCTTAACCTGCGCGAGCACGCATTGAAAAACTTACACTTCCTTATTCATGTCCCGCGTGCTCGCGTCATTGTTGAAGCCGTTGTTAGTAGCCAAACAATTAATTTACATACTCTTGAATATCAGAATATTTGGTATCCGAAAACCACTTTTTTATTAGAATAAGTCTTTTTTCTTTAACTAATCCATCATACTTATGCCATAATGCACTTCTAGAATATCTTTTTAAATCTTCAGGATTTTCATGCAATAAAATTATTTTATTTTTAAATGATGACCCAAGCCACTGGAACAGCCTACCATTTATTCCCCTATCATTCCATCCATATCCAGACATAATTATTGTATTAATATTTGGCAACATATTATCAAATTTATTATGAATAATTTTGAAGATTCCAAAATTATAATCTAGCATTTTATTATAAGAACCTGTTAAAAATAATGGTGTACCATCGATTGTATTTACAAAATGACCATTTGAATCTTTTAAATGCCAATGATCCGGTTTTAAAGCCATTCCATATCGATCAATAGTTCTATTATTAATTTCTTCTCTAAATCTATACCAGTTTAATGAACCATGTAATTTAAATAATTTTACTTTTTCTTCTTTATCGTACAAGTCAGGTTCAAAATATCTTATTTCACCTTTTGGTTTTCCAAATCCATCACAATAGTTAATAGAATGAATATCTAATATTCTCTCTACTAATAAATCATGGTTCAATGTTGCTATTTTTATAAAATTAAAATTATCAATTATTTTTAATATTAAATCTAAACCTTTAGGATTTTCTTGAGTAGACAATAAATTCCAAACCACATTTTGAATCAATGAAATTGAACGTTCAGATAAATATTTGATGTCTATTTTTTTATTTTTCGGTGGAATTTTTGTATAAATATCTAATCCAACTAGTTTGTTATGTAATTGATATAAAAAAGGTACTAATAATGGGTTATCTATTTCCATTGATTCATTATCATAAATTTGATTACATAAATAAAATAAATCTTCATAATTAGCTTCATTTCCTCTTCTTTGGCGAAAATATGGATCTGAAAACTCTTTAAGAATAGAGAGAAACTTTTGAATTCGTTTTGTTATATCAGTTTTTCTGTAAAGTTCACTAGGATGTTCCCCAGGATAAAAATTTTGATCTGTATGTTCATGCCATTTATTTCTCATGATATGATTCGTAATTTCATCAGTATTTGGTAAACCACTTAAATAAGAAATTCCAGAACCAAAGAACAATAAAATTTTATCATTCATAATATACTATCCTATTAAAGCTACTAACGTGGCGGCGGATGATCGTTCCGAGCGCGCATAATGCCGTAGGCTATTATGCGGGGGAGGGACGTTCGATCCGCTTGATAGACCGCCGCAGGCGGGATAGCAAGGGGATCATAAAATCCGCCGCCACGATAGGCCTAACCGGCGCGAGCACGCTCGAAAAACTTACACCGGCCTATTCATCCCCCGCGTGGCAGTTTCCGCCTTGATGCCCGTGTTAGAGAAAGACACATTTTTTATTAAGCTATTTTTTCATTTCT
>JALSTK010000121.1 GCA_026983775.1 Calditrichia bacterium | reverse complement strand
AAATCTAGATGTTTTCCCAAAATAAACTTTTTTCTGATACTGATATTTAAATTGAGATTTATCTACTCTGTGTACATATCTACCTTCCCAAGATAAAGTAGCAATTAAATATAAATTCTTAATTGCTCGTGTCATACCAACATATAGTAATCTACGCTGTGCCTCAATTGTGTCTGTACCAGATATAACATTAGGAATAATACCTTCATTTAAATTCAAAATAAATACATTATCTGCTTGTAAGCCTTTTGACTTATGGATTGACATGATATTTACTTTTTCTTTATCGAAGAGAAGATTTGGATTAATATTTTTCATAAGATTATTTAGACTATCATCCAGATCATCTTCATCAATAAAATCTTGTAATATCATATAATCTGGATATTTTTCAAAAAAACTCTTAATAGGAATTGGTTTAATAATATATTCAGAAAAAGTATCAGGGAAAATTTTAAAAGATAAAATTAAATCTATAAAAGTATCTTCACGAAAATTTTCTTTAAATAAAGATATAATTGATTTTAAAAATCTTCTATTACTAGTAAAATTATAATATTTAGTTAGAAATAAAAGAAAAAGAATACGATGTTTACCATATAAAGCATTTAACCACCAAATTTTGATCCTTAATTCATCTTCAATATCATTCGACCAAAAATCTAAATATTTAATGTTATTGATATCTAAATAATTTAGTAATCCAGGAATATAAAATCTAACAGGACTTAAAATAAGCATACTATCATCTTTAAAATTACTTTTAATTTGTTTAATTTCTTTAATTAAAAATTGGTTTGTATCTTCATTAGTAACAAACTGATAGAAATAAAGACTTCCTTCCTTATTAGATTTTTTCCATTCTTTAGGTATCCTATGATTATTTTTATTTATTAAATTTGTACAATGGTCTACAATTGTATCTGGACATCTATAACAAATATTCTCGTGTTCTAATTTTTCAATATTTCCATCATTATTATAAAGGCTAATTATGCCATCTGGATCAGCATCTTTAAAACCATAGATTGATTGATCGTCATCCCCTAAAATAATTGTTTCTTTTGAATATTCAGATAATAAATATACCAATTCACGTTCTATTTCATTAAAATCTTGAAATTCATCTACTATTAATAAATCAATTTCGCCAATATTTTCAATAGCATAGGCAGGATTAGCTTTAATAAATGAAATACAATTTTCAATCATGTATTGAAAAGTTACACAATTGACAAGAGAACAAAACTCATTGAATTCAATATTAGCAATCCTTGCATATCTTTCCATAACTTGCGTTTCAGTTCTATCATTTAGAACGTGTAAGTGTGGCAAATGATTAATTTTTAGTGCATAGCTATGTAATGTATAAATTTCAACATTTTCAAAATCTCTAAAACTACCTTTTAAATCATTAACAGTAGCATTAGTAAATGATAAAACAAGTATATTTTCAAAATCTCGATATTCATTTCTAATAAGAGATTTTATTTTTGTTGTTTTTCCTGTTCCTGGCCCTGCTAATAATATTTTCATAATAACTCAAATTTTAAGAACGCTCTCTAACGGACGGTAATCACCTGATTTAAACCAAGCGGCGATTACTTTGAGTATGCTAATACTATTGCTCGGTTCGATGAAATTGCAAAAGAACCGGACGCGTTTAAATTCAGGTGCATTACTTTGTTAAATTTGCTCTGTGTTTAAGCGAGAATTTAAAAAAACCATCATACAACTATAGGGATAATGGTTTTGTTCAATATTAACAACTAACACAACTGCTCTAGGTAAATTCTCTTCTTCCATAACTTTTTGAGCAAATGTTCCAATAATATCATCCCTCTTTGATTTCACCCAATCTTTATAGGCGAATCCAATTAGCAATTCTCTTCTTTGTGGAGGCCCATTATAGAGAACAACAGTGTTCTCATTATCCTCATTACCCCAATTTAATTTACTTGTTTCAATTCGTTTACGGAACATCTCTTCAAATTTTACCTGATCTTCATAAGATAGATTTAATATATTCATAGAAATCTCAGTCCAACCAGGAAATTTTTTCGATTCAAATCTCTTCAAGATATCATTGAACCATTTTGTTCGCTTTGGTTTTGGAGTATAGGCTGATGATGAGGTTGAAGATAATTGTCTCTGTAGAAAATAATCATCGAATACCTCAGATATTCCATATAACATTAATTCTCTACCATTAAATTCTTCATCACCTATATTGAAACCAGTTTCCATATAAAAAGCAAGTAAATCTATCTCATCGGCAAAGAAGTTTGCATTTTTACCAAATTCTTCTCGTCTAATTAGAAAGTGAATTTTTTCAGAAGGAAATTTTAAGAAGTCAAAAATAAGATATAGATCAGGGAAACAAAAATTTATTGATAAATCTTTAAAATCTGAAATAAAACCCAATTCATACATTTGTTTATATGAAGAGGAAAGATTACCAAGCAATTCTAATGTGACACCTATTTTAACTACCCTACTTACATTTGAAAGGTCAATAGTATTTTTTATCCCACTTTTTGTGTTTAAAGTAACAACTGTATTCTGTTGCTGTAAATATTCAGCGAATCGAGTGGCTTGAATAGAAGGTTCGCTAATTAATTCTTCAATATGTTTTTTTAACCGGTCTGGTGCACCTCTTTTAGCCGGATCAGTAAATTTCCCTGATTTTGCTTCAACTACAAACGCATATTTATCAACAATAACCGTTAAGTCGTTTTCATATTCATCATAAAGACTTCCCTGAAAAACTTCACAATCAGGAAAAGAAGATTTAAATAAATCAGAAATTGCGTTTTCTAAAAATTCTGCCCTACGATCTTCATAAAGTTTTTTTAGTTTTGAATTCTTAGAAAAAATTGATTCTAATAGTTCGAGAACAAAACTATTCAGAATACCTGGAATAGGTAAAGCATAGGTTTCTGAATCAATCTTGATAAATGGTTTTTTCCAAATTGGATTTGCTAAAAATATATACTCAGTCCTATAATCCTTTAGCCCCCCAATTGTATATGAAAAATTATCTAAAACATTTATCATTAAATCCTTATCAATTTCATTACCATAAAAATCAAGAAGCTCGGAAATAGTAAAAGTATATTTATCTCTTAAAAATGAATCGTGATGATAAGCAAACATTGATTTTAACTTATTAAAATCACCATATTCGCTTTGTAATTTTTCTAATTCATTCAAATCTAGTTCAACATCCTTATGGAGAATTTTATAATTACTGCGAAGAGCTTCTATGCTATCAGAACCAAGTATTTTATTAATTCCATCAAAATGTATGTTGATATTGTCATTAACTTTGCTTTGTATAGAAGTGAACATATTAAATATGCCAATTATGCTAATAGAGGTTTCTTCCAATATTTCTGAATCAATTTCACTATATATTTCTGTCACAATTTTATCAATTTGCTCTGGATACCCCCAATTTCTAATTGACATTGTCATTGTGCGCATTTTTTCGAGGAACAAAAACCTTTTCATCTCATCTTCATCGTCAAGTTTAACTTCAGAAAGTCTAAGATTAGCAAAGGCAAAAGACACTTTATCGACTAATTCTGAAATCTTTATTGCATCATCAGGTAGTACAGGTTTCCATTCCTTGAATTCATTTTTCTCATATTGTAAATAAAGAGCTTGAAGTATTTCTGCGTGAAATTGATGAAACTCTTTTAAGTCGAATTTTTCATAAAACTTTGAACTAATTGAAGTCAAAAAGTATGTTGATAACCAGCTTAATAAATCGACAATACTGTATGATTTTAAAATCGTTTTTAACTCACCAAGCCCATCGTCAACTTCTTTTTTAAACTGTTGACCAATATCGTGAACAAGTTTTTCTCGTTCACTAGTATTTAGCCCAGCAAAGGGATTCTTCATTTCAAAAAATTTCATTTTTACTCACATTAAAATTAAAAAATAAATTAAAGATTTATATTGAGCGAAAAAAGCAAATTTAACTATTAATTATACCGAAAACTTACCCATAATACGCATTTTTTCTCCCTTTTGCAAAACCCGATAAAGATCCTTTTAAATTATTAACCAGGGGCCGGGACGGTTTGATAAGACCCGATTTTAACAGAACATACATCAATTACCCTTAAAATGATCAATAAATAAAAACAGATACTATTCCGGAATCCTTCCTCATAAAAATATTTTTTTAGATTAAAACCGATTTTTTATAAAGATCCGTTTTTATCAGGAATTTTTCCGTATAAAATAATCGGTTAAATCACCACGACAACAAACCCCGCTGTCGCTCGTGAATCCGTGACCAACGACTTCTTTGGGGCAGCTAATCGGTAATCGCTAAACGGTAGGTATCGGCCGGACCCGGTACAGCTCCGCTCAAACAGGTACAGGGCATTTCCCTAAAGATGTCGCTTCGTTCGTAATGGGAATACCCGTGCGGCAAAGAAAAACCGAAAAACCTCCGGAAGCCCTTTGCAAAACATTGTACCACAGGATGTTGAAACTATTATAAAAAACCACTACATTCCGGGTATCATAAATTGGAAACTAAGAAATAACAAGAGGTCGCGTTTTGTTTCTGGGAAAAGTTGTCGGTTCGGTATGGTCGACCAAAAAGACGGATAATCTGACCAATCTCCGCTTCTTATTGATTCATCCCATCAATCTTAAAAAAGCTCCGTTAACCGATGTGGTGGTGGCCGCGGATGTGTTGGGAGCCGGAGTGGGGGAGACCGTAATTTGTGCTTACGGCCATGCCGCCCGTCAGGCCATCTATCCCGAAGACCCCTCCAGCCTGAGTCTGGAAGCAGCGGTGGTGGGGATTGTCGATCGGATGGATGTGGATGAAGACTATCTGAAAAAATTGCAAAAGGATAAGGCGCAAACCTGAATCCCGGCCGTAATAAAATAATAAAATGGTAAGCAATATGACCTTGAATGAACAGGAAATTCGAAAAATTGCCGAGGAAGCGGTTCGTCAGCTCGGTAAGGATGCCACGGAAGAAAAAATAGAACAAGTGGTCCGGGAAGCGGCCGAACGTGTGGCCCGCGAAGAACCGGGAGCGGTGTCCAGGCAAACCACTCCTATCAATCAGACCCATAACCGCATCATCATCACGGCTTTCGGTCGGAACCGGATCGGGATTCTTGCCGGACTAACCGCAATTCTGGCCGAACATCAATGTGACATCCTGGACCTGAGCCAGAAGATTTTACAGGAATTTTTTACGATTATGCTGCTGGTTGACATCAGCAATTGCAATATGAGTTTTGAAGAAATAAAGCAGGAAGTCGTGCGTCGCGGTGAGGACCTGGACCTGAAAGTAATTGTTCAGCACGAAGACATTTTTAACGCCATGCACAGGATCTGATTATGCCCATATCTCTTGAGGAAATTCTGGAAACCATCCGCATGACCGAAGTGGAACATTTTGATATCCGCACGGTGACCATGGGAATCAGTTTACTGGATTGTCGCAGTGATGATTTGCAGCGATTAAAGACCAATATTTACGATAAAGTAACCCGTATTGCCGCAGAACATGTGAAAATGGCCCGCAAGGTCGAATCGGCCTATGGCATTTCCATCGCCAATAAACGGCTGGCCGTCACTCCCCTGGCGATTGCCGCCGAGGGATTCTATAAAGAAGACTATATTGAAATTGCCCGGGTCCTGGATAAAGCGGCCGACGAGCTGGGAATCGATTATCTGGGTGGATTTTCCGCCCTGGTCCAAAAGGGCTTTACCCCGGGCGACCGCCAGTTGATTCAGGCCATTCCCGAGGCATTGGCCTCTACCGAACATATTTGCTCCTCGGTTAATGTCGCTTCCACCAAAGCGGGAATGAATATGGAAGCGATTCGCATGATGGGGGAAATAGTCAAAGAGACGGCCCGGGCCACGGCCGATCGGGATGCCATTGGTTGTGCCAAACTGGTTGTCTTTGCCAATGTGCCGGAGGATAATCCTTTCATTGCCGGCGCCTTTCACGGCGTCTCCGAGCCCGATGTTGTGGTCAATGTCGGTATCTCCGGCCCCGGTGTAGTCCTACGGGCGGTTCGGGAAGCGGAAGAAGATTTGGACTTTTCCGCGCTGGCCGATCGTATCCGGGCCATGGCCTTTAAAATAACCCGGGCCGGTATCTTTATCGGTCATGAAGTAGCCCGATTGCAAAACGTTCCTTTCGGTATTGTCGATATTTCATTGGCGCCGACCCCGCTGCAAGGGGATAGCGTAGCCGATATTCTAAAAGCCATGGGTCTGGAAGACGTGGGCGCCACGGGAACAACGGCCGCCCTGGCTCTTTTGAATGACTCCGTAAAACGCGGCGGATTGATGGCTTCTTCCCATGTAGGCGGATTGAGCGGGGCCTTTATTCCCGTTTCCGAAGATGCCGGTATGATTGAGGCCGTGAAAAAAGGTCACATCTCTATTGAAAAACTGGAGGCCATGACCAGTGTGTGTAGTGTCGGCCTGGATATGGTAGCCATCCCCGGCAAAACTCCCGCCGAAGTGATTGCGGGTATGATTGCCGATGAGGCGGCTATTGGCATTACCAATAATAAAACCACTGCCGTGCGCGCCATTCCCGTACCCGGTAAAGACGTAGGGGATAGTGTGGATTACGGCGGCTTGCTGGGGGAAGCGCCGATCATGCCGGTCTCCCAATTGTCCAATAATATCTTTATCCGTCGCGGCGGACGATTCCCGGCACCCACCCGCGGGGCCAATAATTAATGCGCCGCTCGGATCAACTATGCGGAAAACAAAAAAATGAAACAGAAAATCAAAATTGCCCTGGCCCAGATTAATCCCGTCTTGGCAAATCTGGAAAAAAATCTGGATACGCACTATCGTTATATCGAGAAGGCTATTGAGCAAAAACAGGATATCATCATCTTTCCGGAACTATCGTTAGCAGGCTATTCTCTAAAAGATGCGGTCTATGATGTGGCTTTGCACCGAGACGATTCCCGCTTTGACCGGATAAAAGAATTAAGCCGAAAAATATCGATTGTTGTCGGTGCCGTAGAACTGAGTGAGCGCTATGAGATATATAATAGTGTATTTTTCTTTGAAGACGGTCGGTTGCTGACTCACCATCGCAAAGTCTATTTACCGACCTACGGTTTATTCGAAGAAAAACGCTACTTCAGTGCCGGCAACCGTTTCCGGGCCTTTGATTCGAAGTTCGGACGCTTCGGTTTGTTAATCTGCGAGGATGTATGGCATCCTACTTCCGGAGTTATTCTGGCTCAGGATGGCGCTTCGGTGATTTTTGCTTCCGCTGCCGGTATTGCCCGCGGGTTGCAGGCCGACTCCAAACCCGAGAATGTCCATGACTGGGAAGCACTGAACCGCTCTTTGTCTATTTATACCACCTCCTATATGGTTTTTGCCAATCGGGTCGGCGTGGAAGACGGCCTGATGTTTTGGGGGGGGTCGGAAGTGAACGGGCCTTTGGGTAGCCGGCTTTTTAAAGCTCCCTATTTTGATGAGGCCATGCTCTATGCCGAAATCGATATGCTCAAATTGAAACACGCCCGGATTAATACGACCCTGTTGAGTGATGAGAATTTGCATGTAGTGATTGAAGAACTGAGTCGAATTTATGAGGATCGGAAAAACTATTGAGTATATCGGATGATTTTCATCCCCAAACCGCCCGGGTTTATCTTCCGGATACCAGAACTTCTTCCGTCAACTTTAAATACGCGTACCAAAATCGTAAAATTTCCATTTGAATAAAGGAGGCGGAATGCGTGTACCCAAACATAAGATTCGTCGAATAGCCAAAGAACGTACGATCGAATTCATTGATCTGAAGGTAACGGATTTAATCGGCCGTTTGCATCATTTAAGCCTGCCTTATTCCGAAGAGACGCTGGACCGCCTTAATAGCGAAGGTACGGGATTTGACGGTTCCAGTTACGGCTTCCGTCGCGTGGAAAATAGTGATATGATTATGAAACCGGATATGGATACGGCTTTAATCGATCCCTTCCGGACGGCACCTACTTTAAGCTTTTTTACCAAAATTTTTAATACGGATGATCAAACCACTCCATATCAATATGATCTGCGCAATATGGCTCAGGCTGCCGAAAATCTATTAAAAAAGTATGATATAGCCGAATATACCCTGTGGGGGCCGGAATTCGAATTTTATATTCTATCACAAGTAGGATTTAAAGCTTCTTCTAAAAATGCCTTTTTCAGGATCGAATCCGACGAAGGATTTAGTCCCAACGGTTATCATATTGCCAATCCGCTGGATGTCTATGATGATTTCCGGGATGAAGCAACCCGTCTACTGATGCGAGCCGGATTATCCATAAAATATCACCATCATGAGGTGGGTAATTTAGGACAGCAGGAGATAGAGGCTAATTTCGATGCGCTTCTGCCCACAGCGGATAAAATAATCATAGCTAAATATATCTTACATAACCTGGCCCGGCAGAAGGGTCTCTTTTTAACTTTCATGCCCAAACCTTTATATAAACAGGCCGGTTCCGGTTTACATGTGCATCACTACCTGATGCGCGGGCAGCAAAATGTGTTTTATGAAAAAGGGAAGTATGCCAACCTGAGTCAGACCGCCATGTACTATATAGGAGGTGTATTGAAGCACGCTCCGGCCCTGACTGCACTGACCAATCCGACAACGAATTCTTTCAAACGGCTGGTTCCCGGCGTGGAAGCGCCCACTGCCATCAATTTCGGTCAGGCCAACCGGGCCTCCTGTGTTCGTATCCCCCGTTATGTAAGAAACAGGCAGCAGACTCGTTTCGAATATCGTCCTCCGGATGCCACAGCGAATCCTTATCTGTCATTAAATGCCATCATGCTGGCCGGTCTGGATGGAGTGCTCAATAAAATAGACCCGGTGAAAGCGGGGTACGGACCCTATGAGGCGGAGGATTTTAATCCCAAAATCGAAATGAACTATTTGCCGTTCAGTTTGAATATGGCCCTGGAAAATTTGGAAAAAGATCATGACTTTTTATTACGGGACGGTATTTTTAGTAAAGAATTGATTCGGCTCTGGATTCATACCAAGAACGAAGAATTCAACCGCGTCTCTAATTGGCCCAATCCTATCGAGTATGAAATGTATTTCGATTTATAGAGGGGGTTATTCATTCTGTTTGCGAAGCAATTCAAAAAATTCCAGCATCAAAGCAGCACACTCTTCTTTCGCCACTCCGGGGATCACTTCAATGCGATGATTTAAGCGGGGATCATTAAGCAAATTGAACAGACTGGAATGGGCACCGGTCTTTATCTCCTGAACGCCGTACACCAGACGTTTGATTCGTGCCAGAACACTGGCGCCGGCACACATGGCGCAGGGCTCCACAGTCACGTACAAAGTAGCGTCATACAACCATTTTTCTCTTATGGTAGCCGTTGCCGAGGTAATGGCGATCATCTCGGCATGGGCAGTGGGATCGTTCAATAGTTCCACCTGATTATGTCCCCGACCGATAATACGATTATCCATTACCACGACCGCTCCCACCGGTACGTCACCGCTGTCCAGCGCTTTTCTGCCTTCACGAATGGCTTCGCGCATAAAATCCAAATCTTGTTTATCCATAGCAGAAAGATACTATTTTTTTCAAAACGATCAAAGAGAGAGGTACCGGAGGAGTTGTAGTTTAAAAAAAATTGAAAGGACCCTGGTACACAGGCCCCGTTTATCCGAAATCAGGTTGAACTTCATACGCATGTTTTACAATCTTTTTACAAAACTGCAGAATATTCTCTTTTACCTTGCGTTCCAGTTATAAGAAAACAAGATAAAATATACAATGAGGTATACAAATATGTCCGTAAATGCGTCCATCGAAACATATCCGTCCTGGTCGTCGGAACTATCCACCTATGCGAAATCTTCTACGGGAAAGGCACTCCGGCAATTATCGAATACGATCCTGCCTTATCTGGCCCTGTGGGCAGGAATGATTTATCTGATGCTCAACGGCTATTCCTACGGGTTCGTCTTAGGTCTTACCTTACCGGCAGCCGGTTTGATGGTACGTATCTTTATTCTTTTTCATGATTGCTGCCACGGATCCTTTTTTGCCTCGCGCAAGGCGAATAAGATAACGGGCTATCTAACCGGTATATTGACCTTCACACCGTTTGAGGAGTGGCGTCGCTTGCATAATATCCATCATGCCACATCCGGAAATTTGGATCGCCGGGGTACAGGCGATATCTGGACCATGACCGTAAAGGAATACCGGGCGGCCGGAGCAAATAAGCGATTGGCTTATCGGCTGGTTCGCCATCCCCTTGTGATGTTTTTCTTCGGTCCCATCTTCCTTTTTCTCTTCAGCAATCGATCGGTTCATGCCGGGGCCCAAAAAGCGGAAAAACGCAGCGTCCTGATTACCAATCTAAGTTTACTGCTGATCATCGTCGGCTTCAGCTTGTGGATCGGGTTCAAAACGTATCTGATGATCCAGATTCCAATTCTTTTCTTTGCCGGTTCTCTGGGCATCTGGCTCTTCTATGTGCAGCATCAGTATGAAGACGCCTATTGGTCGAAGAATAAGGAATGGAATTTATTACAATCGGCCTTAAAGGGGAGCTCGTATTATAAACTACCCGCAGTTTTGCAATGGTTCAGCGGAAATATCGGCTTTCATCATATACATCACCTGCGGCCCGGAATACCCAATTATAATCTGCAAAGTTGTAATCAAAACATTAAAGCAATGCAACAGATTCCGCCCCTGACCCTAAGGGAAAGTCTGCGCTCTCCCGGACTGCATTTATGGGATGAAGATCAACAGAGACTGGTCGGCTTTCGTTCGATTAAATGATTTCATGAACCGAAAACAGGAAGTTCGTCTATCGCATAAGAATCATTTTTCGAACGCACCGAAACGAGCCTGCTTTCAATTGATAATAATAGATGCCGCTGGATATGCCGGTGGCATCCCAATATACCTGATAGGTACCGGCTGCTTGCGGTTTGGATACGAGAGTGGCTACTTTTTGTCCCAGGACATTATAAACAATCAACTCCACTTGCTTAATTTCGGAATTATTTATAACCCGTTTTGGCAGCTTTCCGGAAAAAGGGCTTTTTAAGGAATAACGGATGGCTGTTTTGGAAGTGAACGGATTCGGATAGTTTTGCTCCAGCCGGAATGTTTTAACCGGATGATCGGTTGAGAATCCGATTGAGGTACCTTCTTCAATCAGAGAAAACCGAACGGCGTCGGTTCGGATCACGGCTCCCGCGCTACTGTGTCCGCTATCCTTTACCCACAGCTCGATATCGGTATCTGCAGGAAGGTATAAGGTGTCTATAGTTACCCATTGTCCGCTGCCCTGATTCTGATCTACGTGGTATACGGCCCGGGTAAGCCCGTCGACTTTTATCTCATATAGGGCGTCATTTGTGGAATTAAGGGTAGAAGGAACAATTTCCTTAAGGGCGTATCTTCCGTTTTTTTTCAGCCTGGCCGTAAACCGTGCCGAGGCCAAGGGATGGGCATTCAGATACGCATAACGGCTGGTAGCGCCGTAAATATTGGCCACACTGGTATGCCAGTCGCCGAATTCTTCATACTCCGCGCTATCCTCTTTATCAATGGTATGGAAATACGGTACTATTTCTGCCGATATACTCAATTTAATATCGGGCTTCACCGGGTCATCGGAAACTATTTCCAGTGTATCGCTTATATTTCCCGTTTCCGTTGCCAATAGTGATAAAGGCACGGTAATATCGGACATGGGCGGAACGGTGAGGGGAAAAGAGGAACCGACGGTAATCGATTGTTGAATGGAATGAATGTCCGATATATGCAAATCATGAATTCCCTGATTATACAAATTCAGTGCATAATCGGCAGAATCCTCCACGCTTACCTGGCCGAAATCGATCCTGTCTTCCTTGACGGCTATATCTCTTTCCCGAACCAGCGCAGAAATTTTTATGACATCGGCAGATAAAAATTTTCCGTTTTGATTTTTCCCCGAAGCGTTCAATGCCACTGTAAGTGTACTCCCCTCATCGGGATGTACCGTGGACAGGTAATTCCACTTCTTTGAGGGCATCCCTTCCGTAACTCCAACCGTATCCAGAGGTAGCTGATCATCGAAAATCAGCACTCTGAACCGCCGGGCACGATCGGCTATGTCCGGAAACTGAATAAAAATATTATAAAAAGTCGATTGCGGCACGGGATACGTCCAGGACACTTGGGCCGAATCAGCTTCGGATAACTCAGCCAGACGCGAATCCGTGCCCCATGAATAGGCCGAAGTGGTATGCCAGTTACCATAGGACTCCGTATAACCCGGGTCCTTATTATCGATAAAAGCATCGTCCGGTAGGTAGTTGATGAATTTCATGGCCTGATTTCCGAGCGTATCGCAGGCTGTAACTCCCGCCTTGGCTAAGGTATTAAGAGGAACGGCTTGAATGGTTTGCCACTGATTTAAACCGGTTCGTTCGCAGTCCAATACTTCATAATTTCCATAGATATCTTTAACAGCCACGAAAGGTTGTTGCTGGAAAATAGCTTCATCCGTTTTGATTGTAAAATAAACCTCATCACCCGTAATTAGATCTGAAAATTGAAGGTTGGGCGGATCGAAATCGTCCGTCTTCCGCCAGCGTTGCATGGCTTCGATCGCCGTACAATAACGGAATTTTACATCGGGATATTTGTCTGCATATCGATGGGCTAAACTGTCGATCATCTGCATATTTTCCGGGAAGTCGCTTTGCGGCAGGTGGGACCAAAAACAGGCCACCTGGTCGGTTCCCAGACTTGCGGCGGCAAAAACCGTATCCATATAATCATTGACCCGTGTATTCCAGAAGGAGGCGGAGCGCACCTCCCATCCGGGGCTGTCGCCGGGAACCTGGTAATTGTCTTTCGAAGGATGGTAGGGCACGAATGCCGAGGGTGCTTCGGACCAGTCATAAATATTATCGATGGGTTCCGGATCGGATGTTTTTTTATGGGGATAATCATTATGCATGCTATAAGGTAAAACACGCTCATCCAAGTAGTTCTGCCAGTCATTATCCATATAGTGCCAGCCGCTGCGAAAAGAAACGGGGAAGACCTGCTCTTCCAACAGAAATTGGGCGAGAGTTACCTTAAAATCATCCTTGGATTCCAGAAAAGTTTTGGCCTGATTCCAGTAGTATATGCCATCCTGATCGTAATCGGACCAATAGAAAGTATGATAGTGCAATGTCAATTCATCGCCATTGATCCGCAGCTCGTCGCCGTGGTATTTTTTCATTAAATACAGGGTCATGATATTCGGGACAGGAACATTGGTGTTGGTCGCATAACGAAAAATATTCCCGGCCATCATCCACCAGGTCATCTTCATGGGTTGGCCGTATGAATCGGTTAAATCAGCACGAAAAGCCGGATCCATTACCTTGTACGCATTGCGGGAAGGGTCGGTATAGAGGGATTGATTATACGTGCAGTTATATCTTCCCACATTCATACCGTCCCAGATGGCTGTATCGGAACCGATTACCAGGTACACTTTTCCGGCAGAAACGGCGCTGCTTACGAGACTTAAAATAAATACAGAGGATAAAATGATTTTAAAAGAACGCAGTTTGCTCATTAATTCACCTTTAATTTAATTTGTTCCAATGTATCGATCTGATTTCACCTGAGTGATTAATGTGTGATGCAATACGCCTACAATCGATATCCATAAGAATTTACGGAATTTACCATATGAGTAAAAATATTATTCAGATGAAGCATAAGGAAAATCCGGTTGTTGCCTGTTCGAGGATACGCGCATTTTTTTTTGACAACATTAAATTCTTTTTGTTATAATGTTCCCTGGATATACCGATATCCTTTAAAACCTGTGAGGATAAAATATGGTTCTATGTCGATCTGGATAGGCTATCCATTTTTATGGGCAAGATAGCGGGATTTACAAAACTACGTAAAAAAAGAATTGGGCTCTGCAGCAGATATTCTTTTCATTCAAGGCTAAGCGAATGAAAAATCTGCGATGTAAATAAATCCTTACTTGGCTCTACCGGGTTTCTTGTGAAGCCGTATATTAACGGAAGACGGATAAAAGGAATGAAACAATTTTTTATGGTTCTATTCATATTGTATATAAAAACAATAGTATCCGAAGAATACGAATATGAGTAGCCACAGGCTAGGCCTGTGGTAAAGCGGAAAAAGAGAGCGCGACGCTGAAGGCGTCGAATGTGGAACACAGAGCATGCTAACGAAATAGGAGACCGTATACATTGAAAGGCCTGGTTTATTTTAACCCTATTCGGTTGCATTTTACCCCCAGGCTTTGCTCCTGCCCGGCGGCTGGCGGGTGTGTCTACTCATATTGCATCACTTCGTGATGATTTATGGATGCGGCGTTTAACCGCAAGAATCCCGGTAGAGCCAATTTAGTTATGATAGACACATATTAGATGAAAATACGCTCGATTCGAGTTGAATGGACAAAAAAACAACTCACCCCTCTTTCCCCTCTCTTGCATGGGGAAAGTTAAAAGATCAGATTTGCGGAAATACCGTGGAACTATCCGTTCCGGTTCAAATGATTGCTTCATTTAAAAACGAGGGCTCTGAGCAAAAATAATCCGGCTATCCGGTCGGATACTCATTTTACCTGACGGAATCCGATCTCTTACCTTATTACCGGAGAAAATATCTATGATTAAAAAAGAAGATTTGAAAACGATTACCCTGTATATGGTCATTTTGATTCTGTTTAGTACGTTTGTCTTTAACGCAGGGTTGTATGGCCAAGGCACCGATAGTTTAGCCCTGGCTTTTTCCGAAACGGGGGCGGATACATTAGCGCCGACCCCTCCCATGGGCTGGAATAGCTGGAATCTTTTTGCCTGTAATATTAATGAAAATTTAATTAAAGAAATTGCCGATGCCATGGTGCAAAGCGGGATGAAAGATGCAGGATACGAATATGTGGTTATCGACGACTGCTGGCAGAAAAGCAGAGATTCATCAGGGAATATAATGGCGGATCCCGAAAAATTTCCATCCGGTATCAAGGCTTTGGCCGATTATATTCACTCCAAAGGGTTGAAATTCGGAATATACTCAGATGCCGGAACAAAGACTTGTCAGGGCAGACCGGGAAGCAGGGGATATGAATTTCAGGATGCCCGGCAGTATGCAAAATGGGGTGTGGACTATTTAAAATATGACTGGTGTCATCACGGTTTTCAAAATGCTCGCGCTTCTTATGAAATCATGGGGAAGGCGTTGCGCAAAACCGGCCGGCCGATTGTATACAGTATTTGTGAATGGGGCACGAATCAACCGTGGAGATGGGGCAAAGAGGTCGGCGGTAATTTATGGCGTACCACGGAAGATATTCTGAATTGTTGGGATTGCAGAACGGACTGGGGCGGAATGGGTTTTATTTTTATTCTGGATGCCCAGGATAGTTTGGCGAAATATGCCGGTCCCGGCCACTGGAACGACCCGGATATGCTTGAGGTCGGAAACAGCGGACTGACCCCGGGGGAAAGCCGTGCCCATTTCAGTCTGTGGGCGATCTTAGCGGCTCCTCTTATGGCTGGAAATGACCTGAGAAATATGTCTCCGGAAATCAAAGAGATTCTGACCAATAGAGAAGTCATTGCCGTTGATCAGGATCGATTAGGGAAACAAGGAAGGAAAATAAAAGATTCCGGTGATCTTGAAGTCTGGGCCAGAGAATTGAGCGATGGGAATCGGGCGGTTGTTCTGTTTAACAGAGGGGAAAATGACGCTGTGATGTCTGTTTCGTGGAAGGATATCGGGTGGGATAACACCAAACAGGCTAGAGTACGCGACTTGTGGCTAAAAAAGAATTTGGGAATCTATAAAAACAAATATTCGGTAACCGTTCCTGCGCATGCTGCCGTGATGATAAAAATAACAAAATAGGTCAACAGATCCGGGAATTCGGAAGGGCGCCTGGGTAAGATGAATTATGCAGGGAGTAGGGATAAGCGGAATAAAAATACAGGAAAGAGTAAGACACGGCTGATGGTTTAGGGCCTCGGGTTCCGGTACGAGCGGTTGGAATCTTCCGTCGATATTTATGGCTATATCGGTACGATCCGGATTTTTTATTTAATCAATAATCGCTTCCTGGTATCCTTCTTGTCACCTAAAGAATCAGATCAATAGTGGAAAAACATTTTTAGCAAGAGGGTCAAAGGGTAAAAAAAATTTTTTTCTTGACAAATCGAAAAATAATGATTATAATACACACGTGTGCGCAAACGTGTGGGGAAAATCATCATAAACCATCGTCCTACAATAAAAGATATAGCCAAGAAGCTGAATATTCATCATAGTACGGTATCCAGGGCCTTGCATAATCATCCCGATGTAAAGGAAGCGACCCGAAAGCTGATCCTGGAAACCGCCGAAGCCATGAATTATGAACCCGATATTTTTGCCCGCAATCTAAAACAGAACACCACCAATATCATCGGTGTAATTGTTCCCGAGATAAAACACCATTTCTTCTCGGCGGTTATCAGCGGAATAGAAGACGTGGCCTATAGCAAAGGCTATGTGATTATGGTATGCCAATCCAATGAACAATACGAGCGTGAAGTTATGAACGCCAGGGCTCTCTTATCCAATAAGGTGGCCGGCCTGTTGGTCTCCATGTCACAAACAACCCATAAGTGTGATCATTTTAAATTATATCAGGAAAGAGGTATTCCCCTGGTATTTTTCGACCGAGTATGCCGGGAATTCAACACGGCATCTGTGATTGTTAATGACTTTCGAGGGGCCTATCAAGCGGTGAATCATTTAATCCAAAAGGGGCGCAAGCGCATTTACCATATAGGAGGAACCAAACAATTGGAAATTTCGCGTAAACGATACGAAGGATACAAAGCCGCCTTAAAGGATAACGGGTTTCCCATTGAGCAGCAAAAAGTAGTTTGGAAAGGGCTGCAGGAAGAGGATGGCGTTGCCGGTATGGAAGAATTGCTTGCCGATAGCGCCAATATGCCGGATGCCGTTTTTGCCGTAAATGATCCTGTCGCTCTGGGTGTGTATGAGGTGCTGAAAAAGAAAGGATTGAAGATTCCGGAGGATCTGAGTGTTGTCGGATTTTCGAACAATCCCATCTCCGCATTTGTGAATCCGGCGCTTACCACTGTAGAGCAACCATCGTTTGAAATGGGGAAAGCGGCGGCGGATCTGTTAATTAAGCAAATATTAAATGAAGACGGACAGAAAGAAGAGATCGTACTTCCTACACGATTAATCGTTCGAGCGTCGTCGTGATCTGTTTTTATAAGACGCACACGTGTGTTATTGTTGATCTCTAAAAAAAATGAACGCATTTATGTTTCACTTAACCAAAGGAGGAGCGATGCGATCGCTTAAAATGTTACACTTCAGTTTTATCTTTGCACTCATGATACTATTTTTCAATAGTGGCATGGCGCAAAATGTGGATGATCTGACCCAGCCTTATACGCTGGACGATCATACCGTGGTGCTGCTTCATCTCAATGATGATCTCACCAATGTATCTGATTCTACCCGTGACGGAACCGGATTTGGTAATTTAATGTACTTGAACAATACCGATTTGGGAAGCAGCGGTGAGTTTGGGAAGTATCTTTATCTGGATAATGATGCCCGTTCTGATTCCTCTTTTATTGAAATTCCAGACACATCCGGATTAGATATTGACAAAACATGGACGATTGAAGGTTGGATTAATGTGTTCTCTGTGGGAGTGTCTAACGAAGATTGGCACACATATCCCAAGCTAGCAGTAAAAGGACATAATTATTGGGTGGGTGCCATGGGAGACCCCGGTCGCCGTTTTTTTCAAACCGGCTATGAAAAAGTAGAGAACGGATGGGGCGATGTTTGGACAGATGTCCAATCCTTTCAGTTAAATACCTGGTACCATTTGGCTTCAATACGGGATGATGCCGACAATCTGTTTATGGTTGCTGTGCATGATGTGTCCGGTAATTTAGTGGCTTTCAATTATATTGTTCAGGAAGATAGTCCGACGGAACGTCCCAGGCTCAATGACGATCCTCTCACTATCGGTTTTTCTTATGAATGGCATGACGGTTCTTTAAACGGCCTCCTGGATGAATTTCGTATTAGTAATGTAGTGCGGCAATTTCCTATGCCTCCTGTTATTAAGAAAGTTTTAAATGGTGTAATTGTACATCTAACACCGAATGAAGATTTGGAAGTTCAGGCGGAGGTTGTATCACCATCAGGTACCCTGACCGATGTCAATTTATTTTATTCAACCGGAGATGAATTTACCGAAGTGGCGATGACACACCAGCAAGGTTCTGTTTATTCGGCGACAATTCCCGGCCAGGCGGAAGGTGTTGAGGTAAAGTATTATATTACTGCTCAGAATTCGTATGGATTTATAGCCAATTCCCAAAAATCAACCATGAGTGATTCAGGCGCATACTACGGCATTACATATGGCATGGAACATAGTATGGTCCTCGCCATGGATTTTGAACAAAGTCTGTATGATTCTTCTGCTTTACATCATACCGTCGTGGATTCATATGGTACGGTTAAATATTCTGATGTAGCAAAATTTGGAAATTACTCTTTGCAATGCGATTCCAGCTATATTTTAAAAGTGGAAAAACCGGCCGCCTATCTTTCTTCAGAAGATATGACCATTGATTTTTGGTTGAATCCGGATTCCATTTTTCCCAATGAAGTCATCATGGCTAAGTGGCAGGAATGGCCTTACGATCGTAATGATTGGCGATTCGGTTATCGTTTATGGTGGAATTTTTGGGATGGACGTCTAACGCTTGAATTTTTCACAAATGAAAAAGATTGGGCGCAAGCCTATATCGATTCTACGATGGAAGCGCATAAATGGTATCATTTAATCGTAAAATATTCAACTGAAAACGGCCAGGCGATTTTGGAACTGTATGATGCGGACGACAATCTGATCCAGGAAACGGCAACCTCCTTTCCCGGCGGATTAAAGCCCCGTGCCGGAGAATGGACTTTGGGAGGGGATCGGTACGATTTTATGTTACCCTGGCATTATATAGGTAAAATCGATAACCTGAAGCTATATAATTATGCGGCAAATCTGCCACCTGCAGTACGAAAGTTTACGGAGCCGGCAACGAAACAGGTGCTGCCTGATCAGACGGTTACTATTTCGGCCGACATTGAACATGCCAGTAAGGCGACACTCTTCTACAGCACAGACGGTACCAACTATAATGAACATGCAATGAACTATGATGGCACCATGACCTTCTCTACAGATATACCCGGGCAGACTAAGGGTACGGTACTGTATTATTACATCGAAGCCAAAAATGATGCCGGTAAGACGGTTATGATTCCGGGTAGTGGTGCAAATACGTTAGCTTATGCAGATCAAAACACGCTTACCTTTTCGTTGGATTTTGAAGAAGGTTCAGGCGTTCCTCTCGACAAATCCGGTTATGGGAGTGAAGTGACTGTCATTGGATCCCCCCAATACAATGCGGATGCCGCTAGCGGTAGCTATTCTTTGCAGTATAATGATACCAGCTATATTCAGGTACTTCCGCCGGCTCCTTTTCTAGTGAATGATCAGATTACTGTGGAAGTTAGTTTTAAAGCACTTGGTCAACTACCGGCAGACGGTACCGATTTAATTGCCAAATATCCTGATCCGGCCAACACCTGGCGCTTCGGCTATCGTATTTCTTTTCAACCGGATGGGAAAATACGCAATGAAATCCATCTTATAGCGAATGATCCTGCCGAAGCAAACTGGGAATGGAAAGATTTGTGGTTAGTCAATGATACCAGAATCGAAGTGGACAAATGGTATCATTATGTGCTGGATGTTGGCAGCGATTCTGCTTACGTGGAACTTTATGACGCTGATTATAATCTATTGGATAAGGCAAGTATGGATATCAATGGTCAGCATATAAATCAGGTGGGCGGGTTGTTTACCTTAGGTCGTTCATGGTGGGAACCGGCTCCGGTTTTTAATGGTTTATTTGACGATATTAAGATTTATAATTATTCCAAGAAAGAAGTTGGAACTGCGATCGATGATCATGAGGATCTTGTACCAATCCAATATGCTTTGAAACAGAATTTTCCTAATCCATTCAATCCGTCCACTGAAATTCGTTTTTCTATTCCAGCTGCAAATACTGTGGAATTGCAGATTTATAATATCTTGGGTCAAAAAGTAAGAACGTTATTAAGTAAGAACCTCACTGCCGGATATCATAAAATTACTTGGAATGGAAAGAGCGATCAAGGATTGCAATTACCAAGTGGCATCTATTTTTACCGGATTAAGGCCGGTGAATTTAGTGCGGTTAAGAAAATGATGTTTATTCGGTAAAATATTTTTCAGATAATGAGGCAGGATATCCTGCCTCTTTCTACTTAACATAAAAGTAATTAATATGAAAAAGAAATTACTCTTAGTTGTTATCGTATTTTTAGCAGGTTGGGCTTGCAAACCAGCCACGTCACCGCCGGCTGAAAATAAACCTCCGAATACGACTCTGTCCAATATTCCGGTTCAAAATGATACTCTTTTCCCGGTTGTACAAATAACCTGGGACGGCGGGGATGAAGACGGCTATATCACGGGTTGCCAGTATAGCTATACAACCTATCATCTCACGAAAGGAGACTCCTTTCATCTCGACTGGACCTATACAGAAGACGAAATATTCAATATTATTTTTGAGTCCAGCGATGTAATGAACCGCCAGGTATTGAAAGTACGTGCTATTGATAACAAGGGCACAGTTGATCCTACTCCTGCGACTCTTACTATTTACACGCCACAGACTATTTTGCCTGTCACTACTATTTTGTTTCCAAATAATAAAGATGATTTTTTTTATTTGGACAAACCAACGGATTGGTGGAAAGGTGTACCTCTGCGATTTACCGCCTATGATCAGGACGGAGAGGTTGAAGAATATGCTTTCTCTATTGATGGAAGTGATTGGATGTGGACGCAGGATACATCTCAAATACTGACTCCGGATATGTTCTCACAGCCTCTTCAAGGTAAACATACAATCCGCGTTACAGCAAGGGATAATACTAATTTGTTTGATCCTCAAGGATATGAAATAGAAATTGAATTTGTAAAGCCAACTTTTAATAAACAGTTATTAATCATAGATGAAACGAACGAAAGTTCTTTTCCTGCAACCGTAAAAGCAACGGATGCTGATGTGGACTCTTTTTATAATGCATTGTTTCACCCGGATACAACCTGGGACCTGATAGCGGACGGATTTCCTTCAAAGAAGATCTTAGGGCGCTACAAACAGGTGCTTTGGCATGCAGATAGCCCAGCCTCAACAGGCCCTCATCAACTACCGTTATATAAAGCGCAAATGGCCGACTATATGAATGTCGGCGGCAGTTTTATAGCAACGGGATGGCAACTTATTTCTTCCTTTGCTTATGGTAGTAATTTAGATAATACAGTTTTTGAACAAGGTACGTTCGTTCATGATTACCTACATATTAATAGAGCTAAAGAATCAGGTTATATTCCCGGTGATTTTCTTGGTGCTGCAGGAATGAACGGATTTAGTACGGTAAATATTAATCCCGACTTAATTCCGTATTTTCCTTACCAGGGAAAAATGAATTTGATAAACACCATTGAAGAGCGTGGTGGCTTTACCGAAGGAATTTATTCGTATTTCGGTGCCAGCGATGAAAACTTTATTGGTCACATATGTGGTATCCGTTATATAGGAACCGATTTCAATGTCATTGTTATCGGTTTCCCAATGTTTTTTCTGATGCCAGATGATGCCGCCACTATGGCTGATGAACTTTTAAAAGGAATACAACAAAAATTTTAAAGGCTTGTTTAATGCGAACCAAATTTATATTTACTATTTTATCATTCCTGATTGCTGTGACGCTTAACGGACAAACGCTGACAACAGATTACGTAATCACAGATGCCGGGCAAATCAGGCAATTAATTACCAACCAGGGATTGCTGTGGTTCGGCGGATATTCCATTCCGGTTATAATTAACGCGGAGTTTCCTCCCGGTAGTTTTGAAGAACATATCGGTGAGGCCGGTATTTGGGTGGGTGCTATTACTCCGCAAAATGATACGCTTGTCTCGGTTACCTCGAGTTGGAATCCGCATATTTCACAAGGTGGAGCTTTTGAATTTTGGCCACCCACAGGTGAAGAATGGGATTCCATCTGGGTGGTTCAGCGCGGTGAAATAGCTGATATTCCGTATTTACACGGATATAAAGGATTAGCTGATAAAGATTACGTTTTTCGTTACAATGATTATAATCCTGTGAGTCTGAAAGTAAAAAACCACCATCCTCTTTTTGTGGATGTTATCCAGATTGCGCATACCTGGAGTGCTCCTGATGTATTGGCTCAGGTAATTGTATACGAATATTATATCATTCCGACCAAGTTTACTTTAAAAGAAACCTATATTACGCAATGGGTAGACCCCAATGTCGGTCTCCGATCGACGGATTTTCTTTCTATGCTGGCCGATGATTATTCTGTTTATTATCCGAAGCTTAACATGGCTATGGGTGTCGATGCGCCTGGCGGTCCTGACGGCGACTCCTATAGCCCGGTTGGCTTTAAGATATTCCCTCCGGATGATGTTCCTCCCAGTGCGATCAATTGGACCTTTATCTGGAATGGTAGCCCGAATCCGCCAGGGCTGACTCCGGCTAAAGATAGTGATAAATATTCTGAGTTGATGAAATCCCGTTTAATAATGGATAATCAACAAACGGCTACCGGTAGCCACTTTGTGCTGTCGTTTGGCAGTTTTAATCTTTCAGTTGGAGATACTCTGCATTTTTTTACGGCTGAAGTAATGGGCAATGGAATTGAAGGTACTCTCTCAAATGCAAAAAGTCTTGAACTTTTAAAGGAAAAAAACTTTCAAGTTCCCGGACCCCCTCCGCGGCCGCCTTTAATTGTAACAACCGATAATCACAAAGTGACTTTATCCTGGTATCCTACGGATAAGGTAAATCCGGAAGAGTATTACGATCCCAACCGAGCTGATGGCGATAATAAACCCTTTGCCGGCTACCGGGTTTATAAAAGTGAGAATTCCATTGACGGCCCATGGAAGTTATTGGCAGAATATGATGTGGTGGGTGACGGCTATAATCATGATTTAGGGATTGAGCATACGTATGTGGATTCCGGTTTAGTTAATAATTTGGAGTACTATTATTCAGTGACGGCCTTTAACAAACCGGATAGAGCCCTTAATTGGCCTTCGCTGGAAACATCCAAAAGGCTTAATGCCCGAACAGTGGTTCCCGGGACCGCTCCACCCCAAAAGATAGGACAAGTGGCGGTTGTTCCGAATCCTTATCGAGGGGATATAAAGTATCGCGACTATCGTCCGGCCTGGGAAAAGCCAGAAGGGTCACGCCAATTTTGGATGGAACAGGATCGACGTATCCAATTCATTCATCTGCCGGCACGGTGTAAAATAAAAATTTATACACTTTCCGGTGTACTGGTAAATACCATTAATCATGACGAATTGGGATCAAACAAGGGTTATCAGGACTGGAATCTGACTTCCTCAGTGGGACAGGCCATTGCCAGTGGTATCTATCTGTTTACCGTAGAGGATAGCCGTTCCCATGACGTGCAGGTAGGTAAATTCGTAATTATTAAATAGTACAGGATAATCCCATTTTATGAAATATAAGCTGATTATTTTACTAATCCATGTAGTGCCATTTATTCTTTATGCCGGAGATAGTACTTATACGAATCCGGTCGGTAATTTTATTCAGGACGGAGATACGGCCGATCCTTATGTTCTGCATTATAATCATAAGTATTATCTTTATGCCACTTCCGCGCAAACACATACATACGGCTACAAAGTATGGGAATCGGATGATTTGGTTAACTGGATTCCCCGCGGTGACTGTTTTCGGAATGACTGGCAAGGGAACGAATGGGGTACGGCAAATTTCTGGGCACCGGAGGTTGTTTCCTATCAGGGTCAGTTTTATATGATTTATAGTGCTCGTTCTGCCGAAGGTAAACTTCAGCTTGCTTTAGCTAAAGCGGCCAGTCCACTGGGGCCTTTTATCAATGACGCTGCCCCTCTCTTGGGTGATAACCTTGAAGCTATCGACGGACATTTTTTCTTCGACGATGATGATTCAATTTATCTATATTATTCCATTGAGGTTAATTCGAATATTGTTAACGGCCATCATACCGCAGAAATATATGTTCAAAAGATGTCCCATTATTTACGACCCATCGGAGATCCTGTTTTAGTAGCCACTCCGGAACAAGAATGGGAATTAAAAACCGGTGATTGGCGCTGGAATGAGGGCCCGACTGTGTTTAAAGACAAAGGCACCTATTATTTAATGTTCTCAGCCAATGTATTTAACAGTCCGGATTATGCGATAGGTTATGCGAAAGCTGCTTCACCTATGGGGCCATTCTACAAATCGAAGGATAATCCCATCCTTTCGTCCAGACTGGATATTGGTATCAGCGGACCCGGGCATAATTGCGTAACCTGGTCGCCGGATCATACAGAAATGTTTGTTGTGTATCATGCCCATATTAATCCGGATAATCCTGATGCCGGACGTACGATATATATTGACCGGATGCATGTTAATTATACAGGGATTGTTATTGACGGACCAACGAATACTCCACAACCCATGCCTTCGAATAAAGCAACAGCCATCAAAGAGAAAAGGTCGAGTCTTCTTCATGAACTCAAAATAAAATCCATTTATCCCAATCCCTTTAATAGCACGGTGATGATTGATTATCAGGTAAATAATCCGGTCTATTTTACCATAAATATTTATAATATCAGAGGGGAACTACTCGCTAAGTTACAAGAGGGCTTTCATCCGAGAGGGAGATTCCGGCTTAAATGGAATGGAAGAAGTTCTAGCCAAAAAGAAGTGCCGTCGGGTATATATATCTGTACTCTATCATCAAAAGGTCGCTTACTGGATTCGAAAAAATTACTTTTAATAAGATAGCAGGGTAACAATAATGACAGGAAAGATTTTATTTTTATTATTTTTTTTATTTACGATGAGTTGCAGTACCGGGGTGGAACGCTCTAAAGACCCGGGAATTGTGAAAGTTGTCATTCAGGCCAACTCTTCTGATACGACTATTGTAATTCTTGGGAAAACATATACCGTCGATACGAGCAGCGTCTTTTCTATTCAGGTTGGCCAGGGGAAAATATATGTTGATAGTTTTTATAGCGACTTAATGCCGAATCTAGACGATTATTATGATAGCGGTAAGAGTTATAATGTTCTTGACCGGGATAAGGGGGAATATAAAAAGATAAAACTGTTTGAAACATATGCGCCGGCAGAAGTTTTTGAAAAGCTGGAATTCTCCTTAAATGCTTCTGTACTCAAAATAGGCGGCTTTGAAATTCCGGTCCAACTCCCCCAAGATGAAAAATTGTTGGTGGATTTGGAACAGGAATTTTGGGTGAAAGAAAATACGACCACAGAGATTTTGTTAGGGATCGAACCGTTGCGCTCTATTGTAAGGTATAAAGACAGTTATCGGTTTTTACGCAAAATACGGATTAAACAAATAACCTATTATTAGAGCTACGTATTATGAAAAAAATATTCATTTTATTTTTACTTAACAGTCTTCTTTTTGCCGGAAATACCGGGAAAATCGCAGGTTATGTATTCGATAAAAATAGTGGTGAACCGCTGATCGGTGCAAATATTTCCATTAAAAACACAACGCTTGGAGCGTCCACCGATGCCAACGGGGCCTACTATATTTTACAGGTTCCTCCCGGTGTATATGAGATGGTGGTTGAATATGTAGGTTATAAAAAAACAACAGTCCGCAATATTCACGTGCAAAGCGATTTAACCGTGGAAATTAATATTAAAATGGAAAGTGAAACATTCCAGACCGATGAAATTGTAATTGTTGCAGAACGGCCTCTGATTCAGCGTGATATTACTTCGACCCGGACCCAGGCTACCCGCGATGAAATGAAAAACACCCCCGGTGTTGATAATGCTTTGGATATGTTCAAAATGCAGGCCGGTGCTATTACTAACATAGCACCGCAAAATATTCAGCTTAGCACCGGGGTAAGACTGCAGGTACGAGACGAAAGTCTTAAAGATATACATATTCGCGGCGGACGCGGTGGTGAAATTTTGTATATGGTGGATGGAGTACCTGTAACCCATCCCTTATATGGCGGGCGAAGTGTGCTGGACCTGAACGTGAACGATGTGGACGAAATTGAGTTGTTGACAGGCGGGTTTAATGCGGAGTATGGACAGGCGCAATCCGGCGTCATTAATATTACAACCCGTTCCGGTAAAAATTATTATGAAGGAGGTATCGAATATAAAACCGATCAGTGGCACCCTCTGGGTCCAGGCTATAATACGGATTATCTTACTTTTTTTCTAGGCGGTCCGGAGGTCATTAACAAATTTATTCTTTCGCGAATCGGGTTGCAGCTACCGGGACACCTTAATTTCTTTTTTTCCGGAAATGGTACATTAACCGATACGGAATACAATAATCACCGCCGACGTGGGAAAACATCCATTGCGGGTCTTACCATTAACGAACGTCAGAATAACAGCGGCAATCTCAATGCAAAACTTAATTGGACCCTTTCACCGCAAATTAAGTTCGACCTTAATTATCACGGCTCCTGGAATACATGGTCGCGCTTCGACTGGTTGTGGAAAAACAATCCTGATAACACGGTTGATTATTCACGGACGAACCATCATGTATCTTTCAGGTTTAACCATACCTTATCAAAATCGACTTTTTATAATATATACTTAGGTTATCTGGGTGTGGCTTATAAATCGTCACTGTTCGGAAAACAACCTGGCGATTTTTGGACATTTTATGCCGATAGTCTGGATTCGACCGGATATTCTTATAGAGACTGGGAACGTCTTTATCCCGGGCAACGACCCTATTCCGCCAAATCCGTTTCTGGTCCCATTGCCGACGAAACAACCGGATTCTATACGGATGAAGGCTTTGAAACCTATTGGCGTGACGATTATACAACGACCTATTCTTTTAGAACAGATTTAACGTCGCAAATTACGAATCTTCATTTAATCAAGACCGGTATGGGGCTACAATTTAATGATTTGCAATATATCGATATTCAGGATGGCGGTCAGGCACTTTCCGACTACGGAAAATGGAAATACGAAAATGGCCCGGTAGCACCGATGCCTCCCGGTCCTTTCAAAGAGTTCGGCCAAAACCGCTGGGTGTTTTACACGAAACCTGTTATCGGTGGCTTTTTTATCCAAGATAAATTTGAGCATGAAAGCCTGATTATTAACGCCGGGGTGCGCTTAGACTTTCTGCGTCATGGGGATGAAATCTTTAATGCGGAATATAAACGGATTTGGGAAAAACGAACCGGAGAAAAGGCCGATTGGAAACGCTATAAGATGAAAATAAGTCCCAGATTCGGAGTATCGTTTCCCATCAGTGATCGATCGGTTTTATTCTTTTCTTATGGGCATTTTACTCAACTGCCGGAACTGCAATTTATGTATCGCGATCCTTATTCTCTCAATTTGATCGGAAATCCACATCTGGATTTTGAACAAAGCGTGCTGTACGAGTTCGGCTTTACCAATCAATTCGCAGCTAACTGGGCTATTGATATTAAAAGTTATACAAAAGATATATCAAAACAGGTGGGCACAACCCTCCTGGGCAAAGAGGGTAAACAGAAAATATCGGTATATGATAATACCGGCTACGCCAGAGCCAGAGGATTTGAACTGCGCCTTACCAAACGACGGTCCGGATTCTATGCAGGAAACATTACCTATACCATTCAATGGGCGGACGGTTATTCCTCTTCGGCCTTTGATGATTATATACGTTCCACCACTGATTTTCCCAAACCCATTCGTGAACGAAGGCTAAGCTGGGATGTGCGTCACCAAATTGTATTGGAGGCAAATTTTGCGGCCCCGAGTGGGTCTAAGCCTAAGCTTTTCGGATATCGTCTTCCGGAACGGTGGAGCGCAACGGTTTTATCTTCTTTCAGTTCCGGATATCCATATACACCAGGAACGAGCGATGAGGTTGAAGCACAGGTAAAAGAAAACACGGCATCCGGGCCGGTTAGCTTTTCTACCGATTTAAAATTCCAGAAATGGTTTCGATTCGGAAAAGGACCGAAAATTACATTCATGGTGGATATTTTTAATTTATTTGATGTGAACAATATCCAAATTGGCTATGGTTTTAATCCATGGACTGGCAAGCCGTTCCGATACGGGGATATACATAAACCTGGCAATCAGATTTGGAATTACTATGATGCCTATCGGTTTATGGATCCACGCCAATTTTCAACAGGCAGATATATCAAATTGGGGCTGAGGTTGGATTTTTAACCGGTAAGCAATTAGGAATTGTACTCGGGCTTAATGCGGTTTGATCAGTCGTTTACATAGATAAAGGCTTGAATGATTTGTGGAAACGATGTCGTTCCATAAATATAAACAACAGGTGAATTTAATGAAAAGACTTTTACTATTTATCCTTTTCCCGATGATATTATTAGCACAGTACGAACGGCCCGGAAGCGCCGGAGGCCAATTTTTAGAAATTGATGTAAATCCGCGTGCTGCAGCAATGGGTGGAGCTTATATGTCAATCGGAAAGGGAGCGGAAACAATAACCTATAACCCTGCTTTTTTAGTTTATAGTCCGCGTATAACCCTTAGTGTTAACCATACAAAATGGTTTGCCAATATCAATTATGATTTTGCTTCTGTAGCCTTTAATTTAGATGAAATCGGCAGTTTCGGAATTCTTTGTTCGGGCCTGATGACGGGAGAAATGCAGGTACGAACACCTTTGCAGCCGGACGGTACGGGTGAAACTTTTTATTCTGCTTATTACCGTTTCGGGATTGCCTATGCCAGAAAGCTAACGAACCACGTCTCTTTTGGGGGTACACTCAATTATATCTATGGCAGTTTATACAAGGATTTTACGGCTTCTGCTGTTTCAGCGGATATTTCGGTACTTTACCGAACCCATTACCATGGCTTTAGCTTCGGCATGAAAATCGAACACTTCGGTTCTGAAATGAAATATATTAATGAGGCCTATCCTCTGCCCACAAATTTTCAGTTTGGTCTTTCGGCTTACGCTCTGGAACAAAAAAACTATAGCATTTTGGTAAGCGCTAAAGCCAAAAAGCCGAATGTAGGCAAACCGCTGGGCTCATTGGGGTTGGAATTAAAGGTGTTTAGACATATCTTTATTCGTGGTGGATATCAGGTTAACAGCCTTGTACAGACCTATTCCTTTGGATTGGGAATTAACTGGCGGGTTCTACGGCAGAGATTTAGTGTTGATTATTCTTATTCGGATTTTAGTTTATTAGGCGCTGCCCATCGTTTCGGTTTGTATTTAGCGCTGGATTAGCAACTATTGGTAGTGATATCATCGGGTAATAAAAACGGTTTGGTCTTTTAAGCAGTCTGGATAAATTGAATGGATAGTCCTTCTTTTCGCATAAAAATTGGTTTTTTTCTCCTTTTTATCTTGCATATTCTTTTGGCCCAACAGACGTTCGTCAATCCGATTATGGAAGGCAGCGATCCCTGGGTGATAAAAAAAGATTCCGTATATTACGGCCTTAGTGATAACTGGGGAGAGTCGTTGGTAGTCTGGAAATCAGATAAATTGACCGACCGCGGCATTCGCCGTACCGTCTGGCACACCCCTACCAATCCGGATGCCTGGAATCTAACCGATATTTGGGCCCCGGAATTGCATTACATTAACGGAAAATGGTATATCTTTTATACGGCAGGCAGGGGAGCCGAACCTCATCCGGTTACGGGACAATTGATTTGGCATACACAACGGGTAGGCGTGTTGGAGTGTGTTCTACAAGACCCGCAAACCACGGCCTGGGTTGATCGTGGTATGTTGTATACAGGTGATGATATCGAACATTGGAATGGAAATTGGGATTCCAATATCTGGGCCATCGATGCGACCCCCTTGGAAATGGGTGATAAATTATACCTTATATGGTCCGGTTGGGACAGCACCGCCAATATGGAAAACAACGGTTTTACTCAGCAGAATCTATATATCGCCGAAATGAAAAATCCATACACTGTTAAAACGAATCGGGTAAAGATTGCCGAGCCAATCTATGATTGGGAACAATCGTATATCTCTCCTCAAAAGCTTGATGAAGGTCCGCAAGTATTAAAGCACCTAAACAAGGTCTATCTGATTTTTTCCACGCCGGACTATTGGACTATCGAATATAAAATGGGACAGATGGAAATTGAGATGGGAAAAGACCCGATGAATCCAGCTAATTGGTACAAAAAACCGATTCCTGTATTCACGGGCACAGATGACGTTTATAGTGTGGGCCATGGTAGTTTCACGACCTCGCCGGATGGTACGGAAAATTGGTTGATGTACCGCTCCAAACAAACTCCGCAAGGAGGATGGTACCGCGATGTGCGTTTGCAGAAGTTTACATGGAACGGCGACGGGTCGCCTAATTTTGGCGTTCCACAGAAAGCAGGCACAATTATGGCCTTACCGTCCGGTGAAAAGGGCAATAGAACAGGCGTTGAGTTTACGTATAATTTTGATGTAGACAATACTATCGACGGATACGACAACTGGCAGTTTTTTGGTTGGAACGGTAATCTGGAAATCAAAGATCGACAGCTTTTGCTGGGATTCGGCGACTTCCAGCTTTGGAACGGGGACAAGGCGGTGGTACGCGGCTATAATTGGAGCGATTTTACCATGGAAACGGATATCCGTCCGGATACATTCGCCCGGAAAGGGGGTGTCATTTTCCGAGTGCAGAATCCCGGTTTTGGTCTCACGCTTTTTAGCGGTTATTTTGCTGCTATCGATCAAAATACGCACGAAGTATTTCTGAACAAAATAAAGAATGGTACGGAGACGGAAATGGCCCGCACAAGCTTGGACGGTGAGGCCAAAGAATGGTACCATTTAAAGGTACAAACCGACGGTTCATCTATTGGCGTTTATATCGATGGCAAGCAGTATATTTACATTTACGATACGGACTTTAAACAAGGTTCTGTCGGCATACGTACGCTTGATAGCGGTGTTCGTTTTGATAACTTTTTAATCGTCAGCAAATATGTTTCCATTAGAAGTGGGGAAGTACTGCCGGGCAATTTTTATTTAAAACAGAATTATCCCAATCCTTTTAATGATTCCACCTGGATTGATTACTATCTGCCTAGAAGCGGTATGACAAGAGTTCGGGTCTATACCAGCGATGGGCGGCTGGTTAAAGAATATGGACCGGATAATGAAAATGCCGGCTGGCACCGTCTTTTTTTTGAAGGAAGTCATTTAGCCAGCGGTATATATGTCTATACTCTTAAATACGATCAGCAGATCCACGCAGCCAAAATGTTGCTGGTCAAATAGATCGGCGAGGATCATAAATGATATTCAAAATGATACTTATAATTTTAATCTATTTCGTATTTTTAAATGCAGGCTGGCAGCCTAAAGAAGCGCCCCTGATGACCTCCTGGGGGGAAGCTGTTGACCCGCAAAACGTTTTGCCGGAATATCCACGGCCTCAGCTGCAACGCACACACTGGATAAACCTGAACGGTCTCTGGCAGTTCCAGCAGGCGGCGGTGGGTGAAGATACTCCTTTCGGTTCCGTTGTTTTAAGCGATACGATATTAGTACCTTTCCCGGTGGAAGCAGCGCTCTCCGGCATTATGCAGCCAATGGAAAGAATGTGGTATAAACGCTATTTTTCATATCATGCCAGATTCTCCAACGAACATGTTCTTTTGCATTTCGGTGCCATTGACTGGCATGCCAAGGTATGGATAAACGGTAACTTGGCTGGTGAGCATAAAGGTGGATACGATCCTTTTACCGTTGATATTAGCGATTATGTGGCTGAAGGAAACAGTAACGAGTTGATCGTCTGGGTTTTCGATCCAACCGACGCCGGACAGCAACCCCTTGGTAAACAAAAAAGAATACCCGAATCTATCTGGTTTACTTCCTGTAGCGGTATTTGGCAAACGGTCTGGATAGAGCAGCTTCCTTCGTTTTATCTGACGAAAGTAGCAATCAGGACGAATATTGAAAACGGTACGCTGTATATTGATCCGCACCCCAATGATGCAGCAGTCAATGCATCTCTGCAAACGACAGTCCGATTGAATGGTGATTTGGTGGCGCAAAAACAGATGTACGGTGTCCATCCTTTCGAAATAACACTTCCTGATCCCCGTTTATGGTCGCCTGACGACCCGGTTTTATATGATATCAAAATCATTCTGGATAATTTTGCCACGGAAGATGATACGGTCCGTACATATACGGGATTAAGGAAAATCGGTCTGGGGAAAGATGAAAATGGTTTTACACGCATTATGCTGAACAATAAAGTATGTTTTAATTTCGGCCCTTTGGATCAAGGATATTGGCCGGACGGCGTGTACACGGCACCGAGTGATGAGGCGCTCAAGTTCGATATCGAATACGCTAAAAAACTGGGCTTTAATATGATTCGCAAGCATGTTAAAGTGGAACCGGCCCGTTGGTACTACTGGACGGATAAAATCGGTATGTTGGTCTGGCAGGATATGCCCAACGCCGGTAATGATGGCACCGAGGCAAAGGCCCAGTTTCAGGCCGAATTGACGGCTATGGTGGAAAATCTGAAGCATTTTCCCTCCATTGTTCAGTGGGATGTTTTTAATGAAAACTGGGGCAAATACAACGCCCCGGCAATGGTTACTCTGGTAGAACAGTTGGATTCTACCCGATTAATCAATCCAAACAGCGGCTGGAATGTGGGTGGATTTGATGACGGAGTAGGTAATATTAACGATCTGCATACTTATCCGGGACCTGTGGCGCCTTCGCCCGAAAAAAATAGAGCCGGTGTTTGCGGGGAATACGGCGGCCTCTGGTCCCAACCCGAGGGACATTGCTGGACCGAATATACCGCTGAGGGATATCAAGACCCCAATGAT
>JALSTK010000120.1 GCA_026983775.1 Calditrichia bacterium | reverse complement strand
GCGCCGCGGAATTGAAAGGGCTTATGAGTGGTTTGTAAATGGTGAGGTGTAGGGGATGGGGGATAGGGAGTGGCGTTCCACACCGAAGAATATACCAAAGGCATGGCTTCACCAAAGATCAAAGATCAAAGATTAAAGATTAAAAAAATGAAGATTAAAGGTTGCCGTGAATTTTTTCAAATAATCTAATAAAATGAAAACCTTAGCCCTTTAATCTTGTCAGTACTTTAATCTTTAATCTGATTGATCTTGTTGGAACTTTAATCTTGTCAGTACTTTAATCTTTAATAGGCTCACTGGGGTTCTTATGAAGCCGTATATTAACTGAAGATGGATAAAAGGGATGAAACAATTTTTTATTATTTCGTTCATCTTGTACTTAAAAACAATAGTATCCGAAGGATACGAATATGAGTAGCCACAGGCTTGGCCTGTGGTAAAGCGGAAAAATAGAGTGCGACGCTGAAGGCGTCGAATGTGGAACATAGAGCGTTTTAACGAATTAGGAGAACCTATACATTGAAAGGCCTGGTTTATTTTAACCCTATTTGGTTGCATCTTGCCCACAGGCTTTGCTCCTGCCCGGCGGCCGACGGGTGTGGCTACTCATATTGCATCACTCCGTGATGATTTAAGGATGCGGCGTTTAACCGCAAGAATCCCGGTAGAGCCAATTTATTTATGATAGACACATCTCGGATGTAAATACACCCGATTCGAGTTGAATGGTCGAAAAAACAACTCACCCCTCTTTCCCCTCTCTTAGCATGGGGGAAGTTAAAACAACAGATGGACGGAAATACCGCGGGACTATCCGAACCTTTTAATCTGAATCCGGCTAATTGGGGTATGGATTCCACCTTGCAAGTTTCTTGTGCGATCACTAACTTTATTTTCAGCAGGGAATTCAGGTTTTCCCAGATGTCAAACAACGAACGGTTGCCCGGAGCGCACCATTACCCGAGTGCTTTCTATGAAAATCAGTATACTCACCATATCCGATCTTACTTATGAGGCGAATCTGCATCGCAAAATCGGCACTTTAAAAGAGGCCGGCTATGAAGTCGGTATGCTGGCTGTCCGTGGCAAACAGTTTGATGCCCGTCGCTGGCCGGAGGTAGATATACACTTTATATCTTTGCCCAAGCGGCCCACGGCCTTAAAGTTTTTGATATATTTTGTACGTTCCTTTATTTGGGTGCTGGGGCAACAGGCCGATCTGTTTATCTCTTACGATGTGTATCCGCTTCTCGCCTTAAGGGCGGGTTGCTTCTATAAAAGAGTCTCCTATATCTACGACAGTGTGGAATTGTTTCTCGATATTAATGCGCTAACCGGACGTCCATGGCGGCGCCGTTTCTGGGCGCTGTTCGAAAAATTCGGGGTAGGCCGGGCGAAAGCGGCCTTTACCGTTTGTCATTCGGATGCCGAGCATCTTCAAAAACGGTATCCGTTTTTACAGGTGGCCGGTTTCGTACGCAATATTCCGCAACCCTCCGGGCCGGGCGATGCGGATTTTCTGCGCCGTACTTTACACGTGGCCCGGGCAATGAAGATCGCCGTGTATCAGGGTATGATCTTTGAAGGAAGGGGATTACGGGAAGTCATTCAGGCTCTGGCCGGAATAGAAAACCTGCTGCTGGTCCTTATCGGTGAAGGTCCGTTAAAACCGCAATTGGAACAATTAACCGAACAAAACCAGGTAAGAGATCGGGTTGTATTTCTTGATGCGGTGCCTTTTTATGAATTGTATAAATACACTTATGGAGCAGACATCGGGCTTACGCTCATTTCAGGTAATGGGCTAAGTTATTATCATGCTTTGCCCAATAAACTGTTCGAATATATTCAGGCCGGTCTGCCGGTCATCGGCAGCAACTATCCGGAAATTGCCCGAATTATCGACGGGGAAAGAATCGGTCTGAGCGTGGATCCCCGGAATATAGCGGCTATTCACCGGGCTTTGAAAGCAATGCTGGATGAGAACCGTTACCAGCGTTTTAAAGAGCGTCTGAATCGGATCAAAAACAAGTACACCTGGGAGCAGGAAAAGGTTAAATATCTGCGAATTATCGATAAAGTTTTAACGGCCGAGAAGGATACGGCGAAATAAGCGGTTGCCGCGCAACAGAAACCATGCGCAGGCCGCATAGAGGATCATACTCAGCCACAGGCTGGAGAATACGAGATAGAACACGGCGGGCAGCAAGCCCACTAAAAAATCGATGGTTATAAAACGGAAGCGATAGTTTTTCTCTGTTTTTTTCAAATAGATGATCAGGAACAGCCACAATACGGCAAAACTGACCGTGCTGGTCCAGGCTGCGGCGATCAGACCATAACGGGGGATGAAAAGGAAATTCAGAATAAGATTCAGCACAAGGATGCTGAAAGAAATTCCCAGCAGTGAGCGGTTTTTGTTTTTAAGAATATACCAGCTATCCATAAGCTGGGCATGTGCATAGAAAAGATATCCGAAACCGGCGATAATGATCACCTGCCAGGCCTGTGAGAAACCCGGAGGAATCAGAATTTTTCTAAATATATAAAAAACGATCAACAACCCCATATAAAGCGTTTCCCCGGCCAGGGTAATCAGTGCGGCATACTCGCGCAGATTCTTTTCCAGAAAAGTTTCTCCCCGTTCGTATAATCGCGGCAACCAGACATTATTGCTCAGCAGCACAAAAGAACCGATGGCAGCAGCGAAACGATACCCGTAATTATAAATCCCCGTGGCTTCGATACCGCGGAAGAATTTAATCAGGTAGTGATCACTTTGGTAGAGCAGCAAGGTGGTCAGCATCACTCCCAGAAGGGGCAGGCCGATGCGAAAAAGCGGACGAAGATGAACGAGCCGTATACCGTGTTTCAGACTTTTTATGATCAGAGGCAGACAGACCAGGTAAACCAAGAGTTCCGCCGTAAAGAAGGAAACGAAATATGCGGTTAGTTTATAATGAAGCAGCAGGCCTAGCGCAAACAGAGTGAAGAAGACAACCGTGCGAACCAGATTGATGGTGAAATATTTCCGGCTTTTCTTCTCTGCGGAATAGCGGGTGATAAGAATCGTGGAAATACTGTTAAAGACGATCATCAGCGGCAGTAAGATGGCAGGCAGAGTAAAGTGTCGCCTGAAGAGCAGGGTTTGGATGGGATGGGCTCCACCTAAAAAAAGGAGAAGAAAAATCACTCCGCTGGCGCTGACAAACCACAGAGCCGTACCGGTAAGTTGATCTTTTTCCTCTTCCGATTTTCCGGGCAGAAGACGGAAAAGGGCTTGTTCGATCCCCAGCAAAAGCAGAGTGGCGCCGAGAGTAATATACAGACGGTACAGGGAAAACAAACCGAAGGCATTTTCGGATAGTTTACTGGCGATCAGAGGCAAAAACAGCAAGGGAAACAGGCGGGATACCGCTCCCGAGAGCAGATAGTAGAAAAGGTCGCGCAGACTTTTATCGAATTTCCTCATCAATTTACAGGCTACATAAGTAATTCAAAAGTATCTCTGAACAGTCCCCGGGCTCCGAAACTTTCCTTGAATTTACCCAGCCCCCAATTAGGATCCATATTTACCGTAAAAATACCGAAATCATAAAACCGAAAATTATTTTTAACGGCCCATTGAAAAATGTGATAGAACAGATTGTTCACCGGACGATATGTTTGAAAAGTCTTGTCATCGCTGATATAAAAAGCCAGCAAAACCCTGTCCGTGGCGAGAAAATTAACGACACCGGCAATCATTTGTTGATCCAGATAAGCAGCCCAGAGATGGATTCGATCCGGAAAGATGGCAGCCAGTTTTTTTAATTCCTCCAGCGTATGGGTAGGCTTGACATTATGGCGCAACATCAAATTATGTTCCAGAATCGTGTAATAGGAATCATAATCTTCCGAACGACGGATCACAATACCCTGTTTCATGGATTTGCGGGTGGCGGTTCGAGCTTCCGGTTTGAACATGGTTAGAATCTGTTCCGGATCGGAAGGAAATTGCAGGACGCTGGATATCTCCCTTTTCTGGTACCGAAAGCTGTTCTGTAACAAGGCGAAATCCACATAATTGGAATATTTGGACATATAGACAATAGGCGGCAGAGTCATCAGAATACGGTTAAAGCCCTCCTTTTTGGCGTATTCCTTCAGGCTTTCGGTCAGGTCGAAGGCATCGCGTATACCGGCGTCCCGATAGACAAATCCGCCGTAGGAAGAGCCGCGATGGGAATAGAGCACATAATCCTTGTCCATATGCAGGGCAATGGCCGGAAAAAGCGCTTTCACCTTGTTTTTCTGTTTGAAAATCAAGGAATGGTCTGTGAAACGCCTCGCAGGATGATAGCTTAAAAAACGGCGGGTATGGAAAATGGTACCATTGTCGGCCTGCCACACATAGGGATCCCACCACTGCCGGTCTTCTTCACTGTATTTTTCAACGTTTAACTTCATAGGATTCCAGACGGATTATGATGTAAAAAGGTTCACCGGAATTCAAGGCGCATATATCTCCTGTTCGTTTAACTTAACAACTGGCCCCCGGCCTTATCCGATCACTTATTCAGCAAAGTGACGATGATAGCCTTCTGCACGTGCATACGGTTTTCCGCTTCATCAAATACAATGGATTGCGCTCCGTCAATGACCTCGTCGGTAATTTCGTCACCGCGATGGGCCGGCAGACAATGCATGACATAGGCATCACGCCGGGCATGGGACATCAGGTCGCTGTTAACCTGATACGGCATGAAAATTTTACGGCGCTGTGCCGCTTCCGCTTCCTGCCCCATACTGGCCCAGACATCGGTGTAAACCACATCGGCTTCCTTTACTGCCGCTTTGGGATCGCTGATAACCTCAATCGTACTGATGCCGGCCTGCCGGGCGGCAGCGAGCGTTCCGGCATGCGGTTCGTAGCCCGAGGGAGAACAGATGACTAGGTGCATGGGTAATTTTGCAGCCAGATTAATCCAGGAATTAGCCACATTATTACCGTCCCCGATATAGGTGATTTTCAGATTATCCAGATGGCCGCGATGTTCGCGCACCGTAAAAATATCGGCCATAATTTGACAGGGATGATTGTAATCGGTCAAACCGTTGATGACCGGCACAGTCGCATATTCGGCCAGTTCTTCCATATGCTTGTGCTCGAACAGCCGGGCCATAATAATATCGTTATAGCGGGACAGGACCCGGGCAATATCCTTTACCGCTTCCCGTTTTCCGATACCTATATCATTAGGTGAAAGGTAGAGGGCATATCCGCCGAGCTGGTACATGCCGGTTTCGAACGAAACGCGTGTTCTGGCCGAAGGTTTGGCAAAAATCATGGACATGGATTTGCCCTTGCAAAGATGATGCGCTTCTCCGCGTTTGGTCTTCTCTTTCAATTCGGCGCTTAAATCGAAAATGGCTTCAATTTCTTCTTTGGTGTAGTCGGCGATGGAAATGAAATCCTTATGCACAACAGCCTCCGTATTTTTCTATGAATCTTCTGCTAATAAAATCGAACAAACGAATTTACGAACTGAAAGGATAAAAAAAAACTACTTTCTAATCAAAAGAGTGTGGATGGGGTTTGCTCGTAAAAAAGGTTACCTTACAAGCTGCGCCAAACGGTGTCATTCCCGTGCAAACGGGAATCCAGAGATGCTCTCGCCACCCGGGTCTATGTCTGGATTCCCAATCAAGTTGGGCCCGCCAAAGAATGGTCAGGCATAATATGAGGATACTGCCCACGAAAGCAGGTGTCATTCCCGTGCAAACGGGAATCCAGAAACGCTCACACCACCCGGGTCTATGTCTGGATTCCCAATCAAGTTGGGCCCGCCAGAGGACGGGCAGGCATGACATGCGACTGTGATCGGGAATAACAGGGTACGGGTAGCGTGTGGTTCCGCCAGAGGATGGTCAGGCATAATACGAGGATACTGCCCACGAAAGCAGGTGTCATTTCCGTGCAAACGGGAATCCAGAAACGCTCACACCACCCGGATCCGGGTCTGGATTCCCAATCAAGTTAGGCCCGCCAGAGGACGGGCAGGCATGACATGCGACTGTGATCGGGAATAACAGAGTACGGGTAGCGTGTGGTTCCGCCAGAGGATGGTCAGGCATAATACGAGGACTGCCCTACGAAAGCAGGTGTCATTCCCGTGCAAACGGGAATCCAGAAACGCTCACACCACCCGGATCCGGGTCTGGATTCCCAATCAAGTTAGGCCCGCCAAAGGATGGGCAGGCCGTGCCCGAGGCAGGCAGGCCACGATAAAGCCGGGCAGGCATGACAAGAGACTGTAAATGGGAAGGATACGAAAAATGGATACCCGGCCAGGCCGGGTATGCCTGATCCGTCTTATTTTGAAAAAAGATTTTATTTCTGTCCCGGCTTGCTTAAATTCTCGTATCACAAACCGTTGGGAAACACCATGAAAAATAAAAAACCGACCATGGAACGGATTGCGGCGGAACTAACTGCAAGAGAAACATCCATACTATCCCCCCTGGCAACGGCGAATACCGCTGCTTATCGGCAAAAGAAGGAAGAGCAAATCCAGTACAGGCCGCCTTTTTCCCTGGATCGGGATCGAATTTTTTACAGCGGAGCTTTTCGCCGCTATACGGGAAAAACGCAGGTTATCTATTTTGTTTCTCTGCTCGATGAACAATTAACCAGTCGTATCGTTCATACTCTAAGTGTGGCCCAGATTTCGCGCACCATTGCCCGCTTTCTGTCGTTAAATACCGATCTGGTGGAAGCCATCGCTTTGGGACACGATTTGGGGCATCCCCCGTTCGGGCATGACGGGGAAAAATTTTTAAGCGAAGTGAGTGTACGCTATGGTCTGGGACGGTTTCATCATAATATCCAGAGCTTACGGGTGGTCGATCGGATCGCCAAAAAAGGAAAAGGATTGAATCTGACTTTTCAGACCCGCGACGGTATCTTATCCCATAACGGCGAAGTGCATGACCAGGGTTTGCGGCCCAATCCCCAAAAGAAGGAAAAGGATTTGCAGGAATATATCAACAAGATGGAAGCCGGGGAAGATGGGGATACTTTACCGGCCACTTTGGAAGGATGTGTGGTACGTTTAACGGATACCATTGCCTATATCGGTCAGGATATCGATGATGCCATCCGCATCGGCTTGATCAGTCGCCGGGATTTGCCGCGCGAAGCCACGGATATTCTCGGAACATCCAACGGTCAGATCATCGATACCCTGGTGAACGATGTGGTGCAAACCAGTTACCAACAACCGTTCGTGGGGTTCAGCAAGCGTATCTCCGATGCTTTGTATCGTTTAAAGCAATTCAATTACCAAGCGATCTATAAAAGTCCCAGATTAAAAATCAATCACGACCGTATTCGCAACGGCTTTACTTTCCTGTTTGAATACTATCTGCAGGCTGTAAAGCAGGGTGATACGAACAGTGAAATCTTTCGTCACTTTTTAAGCTCCAAATCCGAAACCTATTTACAAGAGACGAGTGACGAACTGAAAGTACGCGATTTCCTGGCCGGAATGACCGACCGATATTTCAGTAAGATGTTGCAAAAAGCAGTCGTTCCCGAAATGGATGACTTTAACATACATAACGAATAACTCAACCGAATGTGAGGAGAAAATGAATCGATCTGATTTCAACCAATTGAGCAGCCGCATCGATCAACTGAAGGGCGAAGCGGTGGATTTGATGAAGGCTCTGATTCCCATCAAATCTTTGGGACCGCTGAACGGCGGCCAGGGGGAAGCCGAAAAAGCGGAATTCCTTAAAAAGTATCTGCAGACCATAGGAGCGAAGGAAATTACGGATTATCCGGCTTCCGATCCTTCGGTACCCGGGGGAGAACGGCCCAATATCGTCGTCAAACTGGCCGGTAAAAATCGGGATAAAACCGTCTGGATTGTAGCTCATATCGACGTGGTGCCGGAGGGGGATCGTTCCCAGTGGGATACCGAACCGTTTGAAGCCGTAGTAAAGGACGGTAAAATTTTCGGACGCGGCACGGAAGATAATCACCAGGGCATGGTCAGCGGAATCATGGCTTTGAAGGCCTTTTTGGATTCAGGTATTACCCCTCAATATAATCTGGGCCTCATGCTGGTTTCGGACGAAGAAACGGGCAGTACTTACGGTTTACAACATCTGGTGGATAATCATCCCGAGCTGTTCGGCCACGATGATCTGATCATCGTACCCGATGCCGGAGAAGCGGATAGCAGCATGATCGAGGTGGCCGAAAAGTCCATCCTCTGGTTTAAATTCAAAACCCGGGGACAACAGGTACACGCCAGTATGCCGGACCGAGGGATCAATGCCTTTAAAGCCGCTTCCCATCTGATCGTAGACCTGGAAAAGCTGTATGAAATCTATGACCGAAGCGATCCTGTTTTTGATCCCCCCACCAGCACCTTCGAACCGACCAAGAAAGAAGCCAACGTGCCCAATGTCAATACCATTCCCGGCGACGATGTGTTTTATCTCGATTGCCGGATCATGCCCGACTATTCCATCGAGGAAGTGCAAAAGTCCGTGCGCTCTATGGCGGACGCCGTTGAAAAAAAATTCAAAGTAAAAATAGAAATTTCCACGGAGCAGGAAGAACAGGCTGCGCCTCCTACACCGGTCGATGCCCCGGTTGTAAAAGCCCTGGAAAAGGCTGTGAAAGATGTTTACAACGTGGAAGCCAAACCCATGGGTATCGGCGGCGGAACGGTTGCCGCTATTCTGCGCCGGGCCGGGGTTAATGCCGCGGTATGGTCGACTCTGGACGATCTGGCTCATCAGCCTAACGAATATTGCGTGATTAGTAATTTATTGAATGATGCTAAGGTTTTTGCCCATGTCTGTTTACAGGAATCTTAGAGCGGTACGGCAACGGAAGACGAATTGAACGGATGGGAAAAGACGGCTATGGAAGACAAAGCACGGGCTTTTATTGACCAGCATGTGCAACAAATCCGCCCTTTGGAAAAAGAGGCGCGTTTAGCCTATTGGCGGGCGGCAGTGAGCGGAAAGGCGGAACTCTATCGGAAAGCCGCGGAACTGGAATTGCAGATTCGCACCGTGTACAGTGATGCCCGGGACTTCAAGAAAGTGGCCGGTTTCAAAGAGCATGGTCATTTTCATGATGCTTTGATCGCCCGCCAGATAGACCTGTTGTACAATGATTTTCTCGCTAATCAAATCCGGCCCGACCTGTTAAAACGGATCGTGGAACTGAGTACTCGCATCGAAGAAAAATTCAGCACCTTTCGTCCCACGCTTGAGGGGAAAAAGGTAACCGATAACGAAATTCATCGTCTGCTCAAAAGCGAAGGAAATACGGAAACAAGGAAGGCGGCCTGGCTGGCCGGCCACCAGGTTGGGGAAGAGGTAGCCGGTGAGTTGATCAAGCTGATCAAATGGCGCAACCAGGCGGCCCGTCATCTCGGGTTCGAAAATTACCACACCTTTTCCTTATACACCGCGGAACAGCAGGTGGATCAGATCGATCGTCTGTTTTCGGAACTGGAAGAACGTACCCGGGAGCCTTTTCGGCAGGTTAAACTGGAAATAGATACGTTGCTGGCCCGCGGGTACGGTATAACTACGCAAGAGTTGCAGCCCTGGCACTACCACGATCCCTTTTTTCAGGAAACGCCTCAGGTCTATGAGATTAATCTGGACCGTTATTATGAGCAAAGCGATGTGCTTGAGATAGGCCGCGCCTTTTATAGAAGCATCGGTCTGGCGGTGGATGATATTCTGGCCCGCAGCGATCTGTATGAAAAGCCGGGTAAGAATCCCCATGCCTTTTGTGAGGCCATCGACCGGCAAGGGGATGTACGTATTTTATGCAATCTGAAAAACGACGAAAACTGGATGGAAACCTTGTTGCATGAATTGGGGCACGCCGTATACGAAACCTACCAGGACGGGCATAAGCCCTATCTTCTAAGGGAACCGGCTCATATTTTTACCACGGAAGCGGTAGCCATGTTTTTCGGCCGTTTAAGCCGCAATCCGGCCTGGATGCGGGATATGCTCGATCTGTCTGCCGCCGAACTGCACCGTATTCGGCCTGTTGCCCAAAAATACGCCCGTTTAAAGCAATTGATCTTTATACGCTGGGCCTTGGTTATGTACTATTTTGAAAAAGCATTATACGCCGATCCGGATCAGGATTTGAATCATCTATGGTGGAAATTAAAGGAAAAGTTCCAATTGCTTCATCCTGTAAAGGGTCGCAACAAAGCGGACTGGGCAGTTAAGATTCATTTTGCCATTGCTCCCTGTTACTATCACAATTATGTTTTGGGGGAACTGCTGGCATCACAGATTCGGCATGTGCTGACAAAGCGTTATTACCCGGCCGGAAAAGAGGGTGATATTTCTTTTACGGGTTTGAAAGCATTAGGCACCTATTTTAAGGATCACATCTTTAAACCCGGCCGTAGTTTACCCTGGAATGAAATGATTCAAAGTGCCACGGGGCAGCCCCTGAGCGCCGAATATTTTATAGAGAGTTTTATTTAAGCCCAGCATATAGGACGGGGTGGTGGTTGGTGTATGTATAGAGCGTACTTTCGTCCAATGCTTGTCTATCTTCTCTGCATAAAAGCTCAGAACAAAAAGAAGTTCCGTGCTTCTGCCGGGAAGGGCAGGGGCAGTCATCCAGATATTCGAAATGGACGAAAGAGGCTTTACCGTATATCGGGAATACGAAGTAACTTGACATCTTCAGGAAATTCTGATAAATTTTAACTTTTTGCGGGAGTAATTCAGCGGTAGAATGTCAGCTTCCCAAGCTGGACGTCGCGGGTTCGATCCCCGTCTCCCGCTCTAATAAAGACCCCTGAAGACGGG
>JALSTK010000119.1 GCA_026983775.1 Calditrichia bacterium | reverse complement strand
AGTGGCCTGGGGTGCGGGCCGCAATCTTCCGGTATTCCAACTACCTGCCTGCCTGTTCTGCAGACCCTCTGTTTTTTTTGCAGGGCCGTTATTTTCCATTTTCAATTTAAAAACTTGAATGAGGGAATATATCTCACTGTTTTTTTCCTGTTAAAAAGTATGGAATTTACTATAACAATCCTGCTTTCTTCTTTGTTTGTTGCCCGGGAAGTCGGTTTCCTCCGGACAATTGCCAATTCATCGGGTGTCATCTTAAGTCTCGGTACGATTAAGGCCAAATGCCATTTTAATTCTTTGTCACCGGCCGTGTTTATCAAGTGAATCAGATCCCCATGGTATTTCGTAAATATTCGGGTCTTTGTAATGTAATTTTTTCAATTGCATCTGCGGCACGCTTTCCAATAAATCTATTTTTTGTTATAGATTCTCTCATTTGATGTAATGTGTCTGTTTGCGTTGAATCGGGTTCCAGGTACATAATTTGCATACATTTTCCTTCCGTGATTTTTCAAGATGTATGTTAATTTCCAATACCAAATAATTTATTTTTAAAATCAATACAAATCATTCTCTTAAAAAACATTTGATTCCCCATCAAACCGATAATATTTTCTCTTTTGAAAAATTTATAGTACATATCGAGGTCTGTGCCCATAATTACTTGCGGTTTAAAATCGATGCCCGCTATTTTTATATGGATTCTTGTCTTGGATATATATAGCGGATATTGCGTGCCCCAGGCCGATACCATGATTGTATCCAAATTAGCGGTCGTATCCCGGAGACTGTTCCAATTATTGGTAGATAAAAAAAGAGATGAAAAACTGCTGCCCGTATCGTATAAAACATAAAGCGTTTCTTTATTTATTTGTACGGGGATTTTAATCCGACTCTTTTCTAATTTGATTTTCGTTCGGCTAAAATCTTTTGGATCAGGCAAAGAATCCAATATGGCCAGCCTGTTGTGCGGAAAATCAATCAACAACACATTATCCGAGAAAAGATTTAAACCGATCGTTCCTATTGTCGGACGAGCCGTGTTTTGCTTTTTCAGGGCGTCCATGGATATAAAATCGCCGAAACCCTCAAAAAGGGCAATGTCCTTATTTTTAAACGCTACCGAATCCAGGTAAAAGGTCAAATTTTTAAACCCGCCCGTTTTTTTTCCTTGAATCATATACGGTTTATCAAAGGTATCCAGTTTAGCTGCAACTTTGGGATAGGTTTGCAATATAGATTTAAAAGAATTTCCGTAAATCATGGTAGAAGGCGCTCCGAGGTCTAATTGAGCCCGAAAAGTATAAGGGATGCCTTCTATTCTGATCGGAACGAACATGGCTAATTTATCATAGTATTTACCGCCAAGGGTATCGCCTTGCCAGAGAAATTTTATCCAATGAGTGCCGCTTTCATCTTTTGGATTGTTACTGCAACGATTCAGAAGAATAACTAAGAAGCTCGTGATAATGACCATGATAGTTCTTTTCATAAGAGTCCCTTTTCCGTTACAACTACCGATGAGTATCTGTTTTAAAACAGCATACTTTCAACCTGACCGCCGCCAGAGCGGGTTATTAATATTCATCATATTCCACCTAACGCCATGTAGCTAATGAATTACCTGCAATTGGGAGGTTTTTTTCACGGTATCGAAATTTTCGGATTTATTTTTCTTTTTTCCATCAATGCATACATTTGTGTAATTCTTTTCTTATCGATTCCCGATGTTTTGGCAAGATATAGATAATCGCTCAGCGAATAAAGGTCCCCAAAGTTTTTTACGGGTAGGTCCCCATATTTGAGGAAATTATCTTTGCCAAAAACTTCTACGATTTTTTTCGCTTCTTTCGGGTCGCTTTTAATAAATAAAGAACCTTTTATCCGGTGTTCACTATTTTCCCATCGTTTTTTATATAATTGGTTTATTCCGTATTCTTTTCCCAGATGATACCACAAATTGAATCCCCCGAATTCATTGGGATGGGACCAAACCACGGCTTTGCCGAATTGATTCAGAATTTTCCGGTTTTCGATTCATTTTTGTAATTCTCCTTATTTATGGGAAAGTTTTGATTCTGCGCAGTATGCACTTTGCACAGGAAATGTTTGCTATTTCAACATTTTAAATTTTTCAGTTTAGCGTCAGGTTTATCTATTGATTTCATTTTTCTCACTCTCTCTGCCTGCCGGCAAGAAGGTACCAAATGCACTGTACTTTGTTTTTCTATTTTCATTAGAACATCCATTGCCAATAAAAATATGGGAATATGGGAAGCATGGATTCTATCGATTCATTAATATCAGGTAGATGTATGTAATATCCTATAAATTCTGCGCGAAAGGTTCGTAGTATTCCCCATTTATTTTTATAAAAAGGTGCCATTCTGAACCCGTAGGAAATTTGCTGTTTTCTTGGAATATTATCCAAATATACAAATGTAGTTCCATAAGAACCCGTTACGTGCAGGCTCATCCAGGGTTTCCACCTGTAATCCAAACTTAAATTAATATCCGGTGTAAATGACTTCGGATAAAACTTTTCTATGAGATGCACTGGGTCGTTATTCGAAAAATACAAGTTTTCTGCATAGGTTACTCCCATGGATAGATGCGTGTATAGTTTAGGATTCATTCTCCAACTAAAATTGAAACGGTTATACCAACTATTTCCCTTTCTGCTTACGATCGCGTTCGGTTGATCGGATTGGATTATTTCATTCCAAAGATGCTGATACATCGTTTCCAGGGCAATTGATGGAATCCATTGTTCTTGATCCAGCAATTTAAATCTAAAATTGAAACTTGGAACAGGAAGGTTAGGCTTTTGAAAAAGGCCGCCAATTAATGGAAGAAGGTCTATTTCAGCGGTAATGTTATCGGTTATGCCCCACCAGGCCCAACTCGGGAAAGGCAGGGTGAATGGAGACTGATTATAAACGAATTCCCCCTTTTTTAGGGTATAGGCAGTAAATCCATCGGCAGGGTGCAAAAACGTTTCCGTTTGGAGTGCTTTCAGGGTATCCGATTGTCCAAAAACAAAGGTGGACAATAAAAACAAAATGAGTATATAGGCCATTCGGTTTTTCATCATGGAATACCAGGGTTTGAATAGGGTGTGTGCCGCATTCCTTACTGCCTGTTCGGCAGACAGGCAGCATACGCTATATTTTTTGTTGCGTGTAGTAATATATTTATGAATATTATATTTCCCTTTTTTTGTAATACTAATTTTATAATTTCTTTTTTTTCAACTTTTTTTCAGCCATTGTTTACTTTTGAAATTCCATACGCTGTCAAAGCCTTTCTGTCGAAGAATGGCGGAAACAACCGGTTCTAAAAAATTTTTTAAATGAACCAGCGCCGTGGAAAACGCTACAGGACTGTCCAGAGCATTTTTCCGCAGAAAGCCCCTCCACTGCTTTTGTTTATCCCTGCTTTGGGCAAAATCCCGCGAAAAAATATATTCGGCGTCTGAAACATCGCTATTCCTGCGTTTAAATGTTTCCTCCACGGCCCGGCTCAATTCCCTTCCGTCAAAATTGAAATGACTTTGCAGGTAATCAATATCATAATAATCTTTCATCCGGCTGCTGAGATCGCTGAATCGGACGATGGCCTCAAATTTTTCCGCAATGACCGAACTCCATGAATAGGCGTAAATTTCAATTTTCCGGTCACTCAATAAATCGGGATAATCAAATTCCACCGCTCCGGGAACAATGCGGTCCCCAAAACCTACATCGATTTGCAGATTTTGTTTGGCCGCGCCTAAGCTGGCAGGAAACGTAATACGTACGCCGGTATAGGCGCCTTTTTCGGAAATTACTTCCAAGCCAACGTTCTTCGGAAAAAAGGTTACGCCGTCAGGCAACTCTTTTGCCACCATTTCGCGCACTGCGGCTGCAATGGCTTCGGGTTCGTTTAAAATACCTCTACCCAAAAGATCAATATCCTTTGTTGGGCGAGACAGCAAGGGTTCTATGCCGTAAAAAAGCAGGCCGCCCTTTAAAATAAATTTTTCTTTATATTTTGAATGGGCCAACCGGTCAAGAAAACATTGCTGAAAATAAAGCAAAAGCAGACGATTGAAATCAATTTGCTGGCGCCGGGCCATATTCAGCAGACGGGCCCGGACCGAAGCCGACAGGTCTTTTACGGGGCTTTTTGGGCTCATGCCATCAGCGCCTCTACATAAGGCTTAATAATACGATACATTCTCCCCTGGCGGGCATAGGAAAACAGCCGGTTCAGATGGGCCTCCTTTCCGTGGATATAGTTTTTCAAACCTTCCACCGCCAAGTCTTCCCCCAATCGGTTTCGATAGCGGAAACAATCGATAATTGTTTTTTCCACATTATAAATCCTGAAGTCGCCTGTTTCCGTGTGCATCCGTTCAATCCCGGTTTCATAATTGGAAGGAGAGAAATAAAACACCTTCACCGGTGGATACCGAAGCCGGGGCTCTTTGGCATCTCTAGGCAAAGCAACCATAACTACCGCAGGAACCGTAGTCGTTAGTTCATAATAGGACAACGCCGAATGAAGACAAACAATCGCCTTGGTCATGGCCATGCAGGTATCCACAAATCCCTGATATGTCATCATGGAAAAATCGGCTAGCCGATACAGCCCCGGTTTTATTTTCTCAATTTTCCTTTCCGTCAACAATTTTCGGATCGTATCCGTATGGATCCCCTGCGCTTTCAGGTCTTTCAGATAGGCATATCCGTAATGTTTTTGGAAAATCTCTGTTATATCTTGCATACGTTATTCCGTTCTAATTTTCTGCACTTGTAAATATATGCAGAGATTTGGAACGACGCCATTTATTTTTACCTGTCCCGAGTGCAACCCGGAACGGAAGTGAGTTATTCGGCACAAAAGTCAGAAAATCTTTTTTTAGGATGGGCAGTGTGTACGCCCATCAGAAGAGCAAGTTAAAAATGGGACCGCGGCGGATGTATTTTTACTTTCGGACATGGGCGTATATGCGTTTGATGAGTAGATCCACTTCCGTTAATCGTTTCGGATATTTCATATTACCTAAATATCTAATGTAAAAAATTTAAAAGATGAGCATCCATCTCCGAAATTTTGATTATCCCAACCAAAATATTTGCAGAGAAAGATGCTTATCAAAACAATATTAAACAAAATAGAAAAGTTTCCTTTATTTGTCTATAGAAAAATATATGGCTGCAAAATTTTAAAAAAACAGGGTATGCGAACTAACCGTACCGGGTTCGCTCCTATGAAAAAAGTGATTTGATAATGCATGGGTTTGATAGAGACCCGGGACTTTCTTCCGGGATTGTAAAAGGATTGAACAATAAAGCCAAACCGACTATCAAAAAGGCATGCGGTTCTAAAGATGAAAAATATGTGATATACGTCCTGGATCGTACTCCCGGAGAATTACCTATGCATAGATTTACCTATAGATTTTATGGTTGAACTATAAAATAGATGTTGAGGAAAGTAAAATTAGTTACCCCCCTCGCCGATCCCTTTGCCGAATGACGATATGAGTCTCCGCTCTATCGGAGTGATATCCCTTCGGGAACCAAACAGATAGATAGCTGCCTTCTTCGTACTTTATTAACAAAAATGAGGCGACAGGGATTCCTTTCGATAGAGTTTCCGTTTACCCGGAAAAAATAGTTTGGCAGTTTTGAAATGTTCAAATTTTCTAAAGATAGTGTAAAATGAATCGTTATATTTTCATCGGAAATATTCAGTTAATGTCTTTTTTAGGTGCCGCACAACATCCCGACAAACGAATTACGTCTGTTGAGATTATGAACGACTTGAACCTTTATTTATATATACGTCAATGAATCTGCCGATCAATCACTCGCTAAAAAGAGAGAAAACAAGAGCAATGATGATTGATACTTACAGGCCATTGGGTAAAAAATCCTATCATTAAGGCGCCAGCAATTCCCAGGATCATTCCTAAAAAATCCGGTGTAGTACCGACAATTGATATTTGCGTGCTTAAGTTTCCATATTTTACTTGCAACCGTTTGCTTTGAACGGGCGCTGTTAATCGAACTGACGCGCATTCCATTTGAATAGATTTTGCATCCCGCAGCGTAAGTGTAATTACATTCCCTCTCGGTGTTCCCTCTTTATGCGGATGCCGGTGATTTACATTCAATCGCTCCCTGGATCGACGGCAAAGGTACACCCCTCACGGAAGTGAGTGATGACATTGACGGTGAGCTGCGGGATGCTTCGACGCCCGATATGGGGGCAGATGAGTTCATCTTCGGTTTTAATTACTCCCCTGTCATCACTTCGCTCCCGGATACGGTGGCCAGAGTAGATTCGCTGTATGAATATCAGGTAACAGCCAGTGACAACAATGGAGATACACTTATTTTCCGTCTTACAACCGCTCCTTCTTTTCTGGGAATAGACTCCGTAAGCGGTTTAATTCAGGGTACACCGCAAACCGGTGACCAGGGAGAGCACACCGTGGTCGTCGAGGTGGATGATCAGAACGGGGGTACGGATGCCCAGACCTTCACTTTAAACGTACAAGCGGCAACAGGAATCGAATCGTATTCCGGTCAGATTCCGAAGCAATTCATTGTTTTCCAGAACTATCCGAACCCTTTTGGTAATGGTCTTCCCATTGGGAATAGTTCCTCTACGAAAATTAAATTCGGTCTCCCGGGTTCCGCTTCCGTGCGCATTGATATTTTTAATATGCTGGGACAAAAAATTACCACCCTGGTGAATAAAAACTTTTCCGCCGGTTTTCATGTCATAGATTTCCGGGCGAAAAATTTAGCCACTGGAACCTACATTTACATGATTCGGGCCGGGAAATTTGAGGAAGCAAGAAAAATGTTCATTTTGAAATAAAGGCCGCTTTCCGGCAGGTTCGTCTTCTTTCGCTAATGATGCTTTAAGAAAGTCATCCGTATGGAAAGAAAAACAATTCTGCCGGAATCCTACATAAAAAAAAAGGAAATCCTTATTTTTCAGGATTTCCTTTTTTAATGATCTAAATCGAGTATAGCTGGATTTTGTCGGTTACATATCTTTGGCAGGGTTCCATTCTTTCCAAACATTTCCTACCAAATCAGGTCCGGGTTTAAGAATCTTTCCACCCGGCTCCCAACCTGCCGGACAAGCTTCCGTTCCCTTGGAAGCCCGAACCAGCTGGAAGGCCTGGATTTGACGAATCGTCTCACCAATTTTGCGTCCTACCGGAGGGGTAAGTACTTCCATCGCCTGAATCACACCATCCGGATCGATGATGAACCGGCCTCTTAATTCCACACCGGCATTTTCATCATAGACGCCGTAAATTCTACCTACATTCCCGGGACCGTCTGAGGCCATATGAAAAGGAATATCTTTATTCACCATTTTCGACAATTCCTGATCATTCCAAACCTTATGGACAAACTGACTGTCCACACTAACGGAGATGACCTCGACCCCCAGCTTCTGCAGGGTGTCATAATTTGCAGCGACCGCTGACACTTCGGTCGCTCAGACAAAAGTAAAATCGCCCGGATAAAAACATAGCAAAACCCACTTTCCAAGGAAATCCGACAACTTAACTTCGGTAAAGCTTCCCTTGTAATAAGCCGGGGCCTGAAAATCCGGGGCCTTAGTTCCCACTCTGGCTAAAACCATACTTTGCTCCTCTGTTGTTTGTTCCTCATTTTCCTGTGACTCCGAAGTGACCGACTCGCCAACCACCGCCCCGGTTGGCCGAGCGCAGCCAACAGGTTTTTCAGACATATTTACATCCTTTCTCTAATAAAACCTGCCATACCCGATTTAGATGAAGTAGTATTACAAATATTACATATTTATCCAATCATTGCAAATTTAAATAGGCGACGAATTAAATAATTTTTATATTCATCCGGCATGCCCGAACAGATCGGGATATAAATTACGTAAACCGTTCCCGTCATTGTAGGTGAAAGGGATCCACCAAATCCCGAACCAACGCTGCAGCACATCGGCCTTCCTGGGTCTTAAGAGCACGGTCTGAAGTTCTTCCGCTTCAGGATCGTATTTTTCCGTAAGCAGGTTGACTTCATTTTCCAGTTGATCTTGCAGTTCCTGCAGGCGGGTATTCAGTTGTTCATATTTTTCTTTGGCACGCTGGATATCCGCTTTTTCCTTTGATAAACGGGTCACGGATCGGGCCGTTCTGGCAAAACCGCTTGCGGATCGCCTGCCGCCGAACAAAGCACCAAGCAGGGATACCCCTGCGGAAATGGTTGAATCCATCTTTTTCTGGTTATATTGATCGGTTTCACGTTCGATGCGTTGTCGGGCGGTTAGCAATTGTCTTTCCAGAGAAGCCAACCTGACCGCATATTTTCGTTTGATTCGATCTCTTTCAAGATTTCTTTTTTCACCGGCCGCAACCGAAAGCCGGATCCGGAAATCCCGTTCACTCTCTAAAGGTTTGGATAGCTGTTTGAATGTGTTGCTTTTCCACAGCGATAGCTGAAAATTTCGATAAACATACGTTTCAAATTGCTTATCCAGGCTATTGAGACGGCCCAGGTTAAGAGCCATAGCGTCTAAAGCCAGATACTTCGCACCCGCTTCCCTGTTGCCGGAAAACAAACGGGTATCCGGTTTAAAATGCAGCGCCTGCTGCCAGGAAAATGAGGCCGAATCCTGCGCTAAATCGATCGCATAGCCGATTTCCTGTTTAAAAGAAACATTATATCTACTCTGAAAAATAACTACCTCGCCTCCGGCCATCAGATAGGGATGGTAGATGATCTGATCCCGGCTATTGAAGGAAGCCGGAATCCGGGCAAAATATTGTTTGATTGCCGGCGGAACATTCGGTTTGTCTGCAAAGGGAGTGTTGGTTTCGGCGGCCGGAGTTCGAGCCGAACCGACCTGTTCTTCGCGTGAACCGGATGCTGTCTGGAATTTACTCTTCATCAATTCTTTTATTTGTGTTCTGGTTAAAGGACCGCGCAGGTAAGACAAAACCCATCGGGTATGGAAAAAAGTTAGTTGTTGGTTATGTACATTATGCAGCAAGAATACCCGTTTCTTTAAAGTGGAAATCAATTTCAGCAGCATTTTTTTATCCAGACTACCGGATGAATCGATGCCCATTAAACCGTCAATCAGGCGTTCTTTGTCCCGTTCCGTCTGAAGACGACCGATCAGCCAGGTTCCGGCATTGGACAATCCTTTATAGTCCAAATCAACCGGGTTCTGGGTAGACAACATAACTCCTACGCCGAAAGCACGGGCTTGCTTCAGTAAGGTTAACAACGGTTTTTTGGAAGGCGGTTCCCCGACAGGCGGGAAGAAACCGAATACTTCATCCATGTAAAGTAATGCCCGCAGACTGGTCGTTCCGGATTGCCTGCGCATCCAGCTGATCATCTGATTAAGGAGAAGGGTTACAAAAAACATACGTTCCGAGTCCGATAAATGAGCAATGGAAAAAATACTGATCCGCGGCTTACCCGATTGCGTGTAGAGCATGTGATCGATATCCAGCGTATCCCCTTCCATCCAGGATTTGAACCCCGGCGCGGCTAGCAGGTTGTTAAAAGTCATAGCCAATTTGAAACGATCGGCTGCAGGAAAGAAAGAATCCATATCAAAGACGCCGATTTTCTGAAAAGGAGGCGTCTGGATCATGCTGATCAGATCGCTGATTTGCAAATCCCGTCCGGCCAGCCATTCGTGCTCGATGATGCTGGAAAGCAAAATATGCTCCCGGCTGGTTAAGGGCTCCGCCTTGACGTTTAATAATTGCAATAACCCCGAAGTCGTGGTCTGGATCTGCTCGCGAACCAAATCCAGGTCCTGCAGGGCCTTTTGATCCGGCGCCGCGAGCGAATTGAGAATGGAAACCGGTAGTCCGGCCCTGCTTCCCGGCGTATAGATCGCAAACTCCGCAGCCGATTTAAATTTGGCGATACGTTGTCCGTCCTGATCCCAGTCGGCCAATCCTTTTTTCCAGAGATTCGCCTGTTCCCGGGCATACTCTTCCGGGGACACCCCTTTCTTCCTGGCATCATCCGCATTGATCCAGGGTAAAAAATCTGACGCTTTAAATTCCGGAAAAGTAAGCAGTAAATTGCCAAGATCCCCTTTTGGATCGATAATTATAGCCGGAATATGGTCAATGGCCGCCTCTTCAATAATCGAGATGGACAGGCCCGTCTTGCCGCTGCCGGTCATCCCGATGCACACGGCATGGGTCACTAAATCTTCCGATTCGTAAAGTGTATATTCATCCGTCAAACGATTTTGTCGGATATCGTAGGTTTTGCCGATATAGAATAAACCCAGTTTTTCGTAATCCATAATGGCCCCTTTAATCAAAATATTCTTAATTTTCTTTTATATCCGGCGCAGGACAGATACATGCCAATCCTGATCTTCGGAATCAGACCTCCTTCTTAACAGATTTAGCGATTATTCGGAAAATGTTTTTATCGAAGATAAGTTAGGGATAATTTAATTGATTTCAGTCAAAAAATAAAAACTATTTTGTGCTATGTATTTTGTGCGGGTAAGCTAATTAGTAAATTTCACAATGATATCGATTTTTCAAATGAAAAATCCCGGCAGAGACATTCGGCTAAATTACCTGAATTTCTCATTCGTCCCTGACGGGACGACCCAAAATACGCTCTTATCATTTCCCGCCAAAAAATTGGCGGGTTAATCTCAGATTTTCCCTCTGGGAAAATGAATACGCAAACGATATATAACAGCCTTAAAGCGCACCAGGATCGTTTTAACCGCAAATCGGTTTATGAACTTAATACTTTATTACATACCTTTAAATTTAACCTGAAATTTCAAAGTACAATAACAAAAATCAAATAAATCCCAAAAAAAATAACTCAAATATTAAGCAACCCTTCATCCCTTGGGTGACTTATTAAATTTTGGATTTTAGCGCCATTGTTATTTGTTGCTTGTTTTTTGTGATTTCCAAAATATCACTCTT
>JALSTK010000118.1 GCA_026983775.1 Calditrichia bacterium | reverse complement strand
ATAGGGACCGAACTGTCTCACGACGTTCTAAACCCAGCTCACGTACCGCTTTAATTGGCGAACAGCCAAACCCTTGGGACCTTCTCCAGCCCCAGGATGCGATGAGCCGACATCGAGGTGCCAAACCACCCCGTCGATATGAACTCTTGGGGGTGATAAGCCTGTTATCCCCGGCGTACCTTTTATCCTTTGAGCGACGGCACTTCCATTCGCTACCGCCGGATCACTAAGCCCTGCTTTCGCATCTGCTCGACTTGTTTGTCTCGCAGTTAAGCTCCCTTATGCCTTTACACTCTTCGCACGATTACCAACCGTGCTGAGGGAACCTTTGGGAGCCTCCGTTACTCTTTTGGAGGCGACCGCCCCAGTCAAACTACCCACCTGACACTGTCCCCCACCATGATTCAATGATGCGGGTTAGTATTCCAAATAGACAAGGGTGGTATTTCAAGGGTGACTCCACGAACACTGGCGTGCCCGCTTCACAGTCTCCCACCTATCCTACACATGACTACCTAAAATACAATATCAAGTTGCAGTAAAGGTGCACGGGGTCTTTCCGTCCCGTTGCGGGAAGCCGGCGTCTTCACCGGCATCACAATTTCGCCGAGATCCTGGTTGAGACAGTGCCCAAGTCGTTACACCATTCGTGCAGGTCGGAACTTACCCGACAAGGAATTTCGCTACCTTAGGACCGTTATAGTTACGGCCGCCGTTTACCGGGGCTTCAGTTCAGTGCTTCTCCGCCAGATGGCGGATAACACATCCCCTTAACCTTCCGGCACCGGGCAGGTGTCAGTCCCTATACGTCGTCTTACGACTTCGCAGAGACATGTGTTTTTAGTAAACAGTCGCTTGGGCCTGGTTTCTGCGATCCCGCTTAGCTCATCCTGTAAAAGTAATCACTTAGCGGGACACTCCTTCTCCCGAAGTTACGGAGTCATTTTGCCGAGTTCCTTAACCAGGTCTCTCTCGAGCACCTTAGGATTCTCTCCTCATCTACCTGTGTTGGTTTGCGGTACGGTCAGCTTTATCTCTCACTTAGAGGGTTTTCTTGGCAGCTTGGTTAGGATCAGTTTGTGTCCTAGGGACTCCTATTCACACCTCAGGATTATCAGGACTGCGGATTTGCCTACAGCCCCTCCCTACATGCTTAAACCGTCTATTCCGTCAGACGGCTGACCTTTCACTTCTGCGTCACCCCATCGCTCAAACAAGATAAAACTGGTACGGGAATATTTAACCCGTTTCCCATCGACTACGCCTCTCGGCCTCGCCTTAGGGACCGACTAACCCTGAGCAGATTAACTTTACTCAGGAAACCTTAGATTTTCGGTGAACAGGTTTCTCACCTGTTTTATCGCTACTTATGCCAGCATCCTCTTTTCCATCTCCTCCAGCATCCCTCACGGAATACCTTCTGCGGTTAATGGAATGCTCCCCTACCAATCAAGGAACAAGGATCAAGGGGCAAGGGGCAAGAAAATAGTTACTCCCGCTCTGACAACTGCTTCCCCACACTCTGAAGCAATCCCCACAGCATCTTGCCTATCTCTTCGTATTCCGCAATCAATCGATTATAGACCTCTCTTTCAAGATAGCCTAAATCAAAACCGTAACGCAGCCATAACCGCGTCTCATCACAACTTCCTATACTTACCTCTATGTGGTTGATATAGCGTTTGGGGCGCTGCTTCCTAAAAGCATAACCTTCAACGATATTGGCCACTATAGATTTACTACTGTCTCTGAGCTGTGATGCTAAACCTTTATACTGTTCATGTCTCGGAAATCCCAAACTCAATTCATGAATTTCCAAACTCACAGTATAACTGCGATTATAAACTGACAAATTACCCAACGACTGCAATGACTTGCTCCCATGTACCTTGAACCTTGTTCCTTGAGTCCGTGGCTTCGGTGTACAGCTTAGTCCCGGAAATTATCGGCGCCAAACTACTTGACCAGTGAGCTATTACGCACTCTTTAAATGGTGGCTGCTTCTGAGCCAACATCCTGGTTGTCTGAGCGGTTCAACATCCTTTATCACTGAGCTGTAACTTCGGGACCTTAGCCGACGGTCTGGGTTGTTTCCCTCTCGCGTATGAAGCTTATCCCACACACGCTGACTCCCGATGAACATGTCAACGGCATTCGGAGTTTAACAGGGGGCGGTACCCTGGTGAGGGCCCTAACCCTATTAGTGCTCTACCTCCGTGACACTCTCTATCGAGGCTAGTCCTAAAACTATTTCGGGGAGAACGAGCTATCTCCAGGTTTGATTGGCCTTTCACCCCTACCCACATCTCATCCAAAGATTTTTCAACATCTCCTGGTTCGGACCTCCACGACATCTTACTGCCGCTTCATCCTGGACATGGGTAGATCACCTGGCTTCACGTCTGCCGCACGTAACTATATCGCCCTGTTCAGACTCGCTTTCGCTTCGGGTACGGGTCTTAAACCCTTAGCCTGGCTACGTACGAGCAACTCGCTGGCTCATTATGCAAAAGGCACGCTGTCATCCCGACGAATCGGGACTCCAACTGATTGTAGGCATATGGTTTCAGGTACTTTTAACTCCCCTCCCGGGGTGCTTTTCACCTTTCCCTCACGGTACTATTTCACTATCGGTCACAAGGGAGTATTTAGCCTTACCCGATGGTCCGGGCCGATTCCCACAGGATTCCTCGTGTCCCGCAGTACTCGGGGTCAATGGCAATGAAGTCTGGAGGCTTTCGCCTACGGGACTATCACCCTCTCTGGTAGGGCTTTCCAACCCTTTCGACTAACATCCAGATTTCTGACTTCATCCGACGACTGCAATCGCCAACGCTACTGCCCCTCTACCCCATGTGCACAACGCTTGCAGACTTTAACATGCAACATGGTTTAGGCTCTTTCCTCTTCGCTCGCCGCTACTGGGGAAATCACTTCGTTTTCTCTTCCTCCAGGTACTTAGATGTTTCACTTCCCTGGGTTCGCCTCCTACCGAATAATCGGCAGGATGATTCCGCATGACCGGAACCGGGTTGCCCCATTCGGATATCCACGGGTCTATGGTTGTGTGCACCTCACCGTGGCTTTTCGCAGCTTACCACGTCCTTCTTCGCCTCCTCGTGCCTAGGCATCCACCATATGCCATTTGTAGCTTAACCTTTTATCTGTCCTACTACCTGCGGTAGATGCTCTACTCTATTATTGCTCTATTGTCAAAGACCAAACATACATCGTGGAGCTATGCGGACTCGAACCGCAAACCTCCGCCTTGCAAGGGCGGCGCTCTCCCAGTTGAGCTATAGCCCCAAACTTACCGATTCTCTAAATAAACAACTATAATTCTGAACCGTAAAGACCAAGAACCGCAAACCTTCCCGCAGGGGCGGGACGCTTTCATTCCGCCTTTGCGGGAAGCTATAGCCCCTTACTCAAGACAAAACAAAGTGATACTTCTTGAAGAAAAGTATCACTTTGTATGTGGGCCTGAGTGGAGTTGAACCACTGACCTCACGCTTATCAGGCGTGCGCTCTAACCAACTGAGCTACAGGCCCATGCCAAATAGCAATCTTTGTTTTTCAAAATCCTTCCGAGCGAAGAAATTCTTTTAAAGGAGGAGTTGGGAGGGAGAGGGTTCACATAAAGTTCCATAACTGGAACTCCTTAGAAAGGAGGTGATCCAGCCGCACCTTCCGGTACGGCTACCTTGTTACGACTTCGCCCCAGTCATCAGCCTTACCTTCGACCCCGAATAATCGGGGGCTTCGGGTACTGCCAACTCCCATGGCGTGACGGGCGGTGTGTACAAGGCCCGGGAACGTATTCACCGCGGCGTGCTGATCCGCGATTACTAGCGATTCCGACTTCATGCAGTCGAGTTGCAGACTGCAATCCGAACTGAGACCGGTTTTTAGAGATTGGCTCCACCTCGCGGTATTGCGACTCGTTGTACCGGCCATTGTAGCACGTGTGTAGCCCGGGATGTAAGGGCCATGAGGACTTGACGTCATCCCCACCTTCCTCCAGTTTATCACCGGCAGTCCCTCTAGAGTCCCCGACATTACTCGCTGGCAACTAGAGGCAAGGGTTGCGCTCGTTGCGGGACTTAACCCAACATCTCACGACACGAGCTGACGACAGCCATGCAGCACCTGTCCCGACGCCTCGAAAGGCTCGAACATCTCTGCTCGATTCGGCGGGATGTCAAACCCCGGTAAGGTTCTTCGCGTTGCATCGAATTAAACCACATGCTCCACCGCTTGTGCGGGCCCCCGTCAATTCCTTTGAGTTTCAACCTTGCGATCGTACTCCCCAGGCGGGGCACTTAATGCGTTTGCTTCGGCACTGATCAGCCTAAGGCCGACCAACACCTAGTGCCCATCGTTTACGGCGTGGACTACCAGGGTATCTAATCCTGTTCGCTCCCCACGCTTTCGCGCATTAGCGTCAGTTGCGAGCCAGGTAGCCGCCTTCGCTACTGGTGTTCTTCCCAATATCTACGCATTTCACCGCTACACTGGGAATTCCACTACCCTCTCTCGCACTCAAGACCGGCAGTTTCAAATGCATTTCTACGGTTAAGCCGCAGGCTTTCACATCTGACTGACCAATCCGCCTACACGCCCTTTACGCCCAGTGATTCCGGACAACGCTTGCTCCCCCCGTATTACCGCGGCTGCTGGCACGGAGTTAGCCGGAGCTTACTTTGAAGGTACCGTCACACATGATCCCTTGCGAAACCATGCCGTTCTTCCCTTCCTACAGAGGTTTACACACCATAGTGCTTCATCCCCCACGCGGCGTTGCTGCGTCAGAGTTGCCTCCATTGCGCAATATTCCTCACTGCTGCCTCCCGTAGGAGTCTGGGCCGTATCTCAGTCCCAGTGTGGCTGATCACCCTCTCAGACCAGCTATCCATCGTCGCTATGGGGAGCCGTTACCTCACCATCTTGCTAATGGAACGCAGGCCCATCCCTGTGCAGTACAAAAGCACCCTTTGATCCATATAACATGCGTTATCTGAATCTTATCCGGTATTAGCCCCAATTTCTCGAGGTTATTCCGGTCACAAGGCCAGGTTGCCTACGCGTTACTCACCCGTCCGCCAGTATACTCGTCCCGCAAGCGGAACTTTCCCCTTGACTTGCATGTGTTAAGCACGCCGCCAGCGTTCGTCCTGAGCCAGGATCAAACTCTTCGTTGTCTATCACTGTTTGTCTTTTGAATTAACGTAAGACCCTCTTTTTTCCTCTTTAAAAAAAGAGAACCTCATCCAACTCCTCTTTTAAAAGAACTTCCGCACCTATCTCAGGCGCGTCGTATAATATACGAATCCACTTCCTATCTTTGCAAACTTTTTTTCGGGAGGACAAAACCCTTTTCCCCTATCGCATGCTCCGTATCCCCGCATGTACATTCTTCAATTTATATGTATATTTTCCGCTCTACAGAACAACCCCCTCATTTTTATCCAACCGATCTTTAAGAAAATCCCGATAACAATTCTATAAAGTTTCAGCCGCAATAAATCCCGTATCCATAAGATTCCATGGTCGATGTAAACAGAGAAGGCCGGATCCGCCATTTGGGAAAACCAATCATACCCAAACATAGAACCCACCTTCCTTTCATCCGATTTCTAAAAATATTCCACATAGCCCAGATGAATTTCCCGCCCGGAATAGGGATAGAGTTTATTGTTCTTTAAAATATTTTTCCAGACGAAGTCAATATGCAGCTTACCCTGAAAAGTCCACTTTAAGCCGGCATTCAGGTAGCCTTTCCCGTCACCAATGCTATGACCCGTATTGTCATTGGTAGCCAGATCGTATTCGGCAAAAAGGGAAAGCCCTTCATTAATGCTTTTTTCTACGCCGGCAAACATATTTATATCTTTGTCCTTATCTTTGTTCTCAAAACTATAGTTGAGGCCGCCGTGAAAGGCAAGAATCCCCAAAAAACGGAAACTTTTACTTGCAGTGGCATACAAGCCTTTCGACTTTATAATATATCTGGAGAGCGAATCCACATAAGCTCCCCGGCCTTGTCCGTCATATCCGATAGCAATCGCCGGAAACCCGATTTGTTCATCAATAATTCTATAACGTATATTAACCGCCACCTGGGGATTCCAGTTAATGGGACCGGTACCGATTATATTTGTTCCACCATACGAAATACCAAACATCATTCGATTTGTAATTCCCACTTCAATCGTGCCTAAGAGGCCCCCATTATTATAAGCAATCAGACTGGTCAGAAAGCTTCCTCTTTCCAGGGTGGCCGATGTCGGACAATCAATCATATAGAGCGACTGAACCGCTTCACTGGTTTGTCCGAAGGCCAGGACCGTTGAAAATAAAGAGCTTATGATCATTATCTTCAAATAGTTTGACATATTTTTCCCTTTCTGTGTTGGAACAAATCAAAATAATATTCATAAAAGATTAATGTCAAGGAAAATGCATCCGAAATTTATAATAAGTTAAAGAAATTATAAAACGATTCTGTGCGTTATACCTTGACAGTTTAGAGCAATTAATCTATATTGCAGGCAAAAATTGAATTTATCTTGAATGGATGTATGATTTATGAAAAACAACTTCACCAACCGCGTGTCTAAAGTAATTCGCTTCTCCAAAGAAGAAGCCATGCGACTGGGTCATGACTATATAGGAACCGAGCACTTATTGCTCGGTATTATTAAAGAAGCCGAAGGGATTGCCATTAAGATTTTACAGAATCTCGGCGTAGACCTTAACCGACTTAAAAAAGCTATAGAAGATTCCACGGCTCCTTCCGGCGGTACCATGACAATCGGTAATCTGCCTCTTTCCAAGCGCGCGGAAAAAGCGCTGAAAATGACTTATATCGAAGCTAAAAATTTTAAAAGCGATGTCATAGGTACCGAGCACCTATTATTGGCTATCTTAAAAGAGAAAGACAGCCTGGCCGCTCAGATCCTGCTTACCTTTAATGTTGATTATTCCGGCTGTTATACCGAACTGGAAAACATTTTGGCCGGAAAGCCGACCACTCCCACACCGAAGCAGGCACCCAAGAAAACAAAAACTCCGGCTCTGGATCATTTCGGTCGTGATTTGACGCAACTGGCGATTGAAGGCAAGCTGGATCCTATCATTGGCCGGGATAGAGAAATTCAACGAGTAGCCCAGGTATTAGCCCGTCGTAAGAAAAATAATCCGGTGCTGATCGGTGAACCGGGCGTTGGTAAAACAGCCATCGCCGAAGGTCTTAGTCTGCGCATCATCGAAAAAAAGGTCTCTCGTATCCTGCACAATAAACGGGTGGTTGCTCTTGACATGGGCTCTATTGTCGCCGGTACCAAATACCGGGGACAGTTTGAAGAGCGTATGAAGGCCATCATGAGTGAATTGGAAAAGGCGGAAGACATCATTCTATTTATCGATGAACTGCATACGATCGTCGGAGCCGGAGGCGCTTCCGGTTCTCTGGACGCTTCGAATATGTTTAAACCGGCTCTGGCTCGCGGTGAATTACAATGCATCGGTGCCACAACTCTGGATGAATACCGCATGTACATCGAAAAAGACGGGGCTTTGGAACGCCGTTTCCAAAAGGTCATGATCGAAGCAACCAGTCCTGATGAAACCCTGGAAATCCTTTATTCGGTCAAAGACCGTTACGAGTTGCACCATCATGTTAAATATACGGACGAATCCATACGAACCATCATTAAATTAGCGGAGCGTTATATCACCGATAAAAATTTCCCGGATAAAGCGATTGATGTCCTGGACGAGGCGGGTTCGCGGGTTCATCTGGCCAATATTTTTGTCCCCCAGGAAATTCTCGACCTGGAAAATGAAATCGAGCACATTCGTTCCGAAAAAGAGTCCCTGGCCAAAATGCAGGACTTTGAACATGCTGCCAAATTACGCGACATGGAACGCAATCTGGTTGAACAATTGGACGAAGCCCGGGCACGATGGGAAGAAAAGGAAGAGACCCGTATCAGCACTGTAACCGAAGAAGACATTGCAGCCGTGGTCTCCATGATGACCGGCATTCCCACGCACCGTATCGCGGTCAGTGAATCTGAAAAATTAATGGATATGGCCAATGCCCTTCGCAAAAAGGTAATCGGCCAGAACGATGCCGTGGAGACGATTTCCAAAGCCATCCGCAGGGCACGGGCCGGCCTGAAAGACCCCAACCGGCCGATCGGTTCGTTCATCTTTCTGGGACCGACCGGAGTAGGGAAAACCTATCTCGCTAAACAATTAGCCGAGTATTTATTCGAATCCAAAGATGCCTTAATTCGCGTGGATATGAGTGAATATATGGAAAAATTCACAGTTTCCCGTCTGATGGGTTCTCCTCCCGGATATGTGGGATATGAAGAAGGCGGGTTGTTGACCGAGAAAGTCCGACGTCATCCCTATTCGGTCATTTTACTGGATGAAATTGAGAAGGCTCATCCGGATGTTTTTAATATTCTCTTACAGGTAATGGATGACGGCGTTTTAACCGATTCGCTGGGTCACAAGGTCGATTTTAAAAATACAATTATGATTATGACTTCCAATATTGGGGTGCGGGATTTGAAAAACGGTTCCAGTTTTGGATTTACCAATACAGCGACTGATGACAAATTTGCCAATATAAAAAACAAGATCATGGACGAGCTTAAAAAAGCTTTTAATCCCGAATTTTTAAATCGTCTGGATGATATTGTTTTCTTTAAACAATTCACTCACGAAGAGGCTCTCAAAATTGTGGACATAGCGCTTAAAGAGCTGCTGCAAAAACTGGAGGATCGCCAGATAGAATTTCAGCTTACCGGTGCTGCCAGAAAATTTATTGCCGAGCGCGGATTTGACCCCTTATACGGAGCCCGGCCCTTAAAGCGCGCCATTCAAAAGTATATCGAAGACCCTATTGCCGACGAGCTGATTAAAGGGACCTTTAAAGACGGCAGCATTATTCAAATCAAAATGAAGAATAAAAACGAGCTGAGTTTCGTTGAAATCGGGCACAAACAAACACCTCTGGAAAAGCCTAAAGATATCAATCTTAATTAATAGAATTTTTGTTTTTTAAAAAGCCCGAACGATTTTTCGTTTGGGCTTTTTTTGTTTTTCCTTTATATTCATTGCGGATCAACTAAATAACGGATTATTTTATGACCGTACAATTGGATTACTCGAACGTAATGCAGGCCAATATCGGCTTGCAGCATGGACTCAACGAGTCCGAAATTGAAAATCTGTTTTCCCGGGGCCAATCGATTCTGGCCGATCTCCGCCAAAATGCAGAAGACGAGACCATCGGTTTCTACAAGCTACCCAACGAACAAAAAACGGCAGACGAAATTATTTCTTACGCAGAAGCAGTACGTAAACGCTTTAAATTCTATGTTCATATCGGCATCGGAGGTTCCGCTCTGGGACCGATCGCCCTGCAAAACGCCTTACGCGATTCTTATTACAACCTGAACGATTATCCGAAAATGTTTTTCCCCGATAATGTGGATCCGGACTGGCTGGAGGATTTGACCGACAAGATCGATCCTTCCAAAACCCTGTTTCATATCGTGTCCAAATCCGGAGCTACAACGGAGACCGCTGCCACCACCCTTTATTTTATGGATCATTTAACCAAGGCGCTGGGTGATGATTTCTACAAAAACTTACTGTTCACCACGGATCCGGTTAAGGGTCTGCTTAATCGCATCGCCGGAGAATATCCTATTAAGTGTTTTCGCATACCTCCGGGAGTAGGCGGTCGTTTTTCCGTCTTGTCTCCGGTGGGATTAGTTTCGGCTGCTATTGCCGGAATAGATATAAAAAAGATGTTAAAAGGGGCCGCAGAAATGGCAGTGAAATGTAATAACGACGATCTGAGCCAAAATCCGGCTTTTATTTTCGCGGCGATTCACTATCTTTACATGAAACGCGGGAAAAACATCAGTGTGATGATGCCTTATAGCAATAAATTGCGCGACATGGCAGACTGGTACCGTCAACTATGGGCCGAAAGTCTGGGCAAACGCTTTGATAAGGACGGCAACCGGGTAGAGGTGGGTCAGACTCCGGTTAAGGCATTGGGAACTACCGATCAACATTCCCAGGTGCAGCTCTATGTAGAAGGGCCCAACGATAAGGTCATCACCTTCCTCGAAGTAGAAAAATTTATGCATAACGAACTCTTGAAAAATCATTTTACTTATATACCGGAATTTAATTACTTAGAGGGCCAGTCTTTGGGCACCCTGCTTAACGCGGAAAAGCAGGCCACCGAATTGGCCCTGTCTAATAATGAACGTCCCAATCTGACTATTAAATTTTCAAAAGTGTCTGAAGAAAATATTGGTGCTTACTTCTTTTTACTGGAGGCAGCCACCGCTTTTGCCGGAGGTCTGTTAAAAATTAACGCCTTTGATCAACCCGGAGTGGAGCAGGGTAAAATTGCCACTTATGCCCTGATGGGACGTGAAGGTTATGAACAAAAACGCAAGGAAATTGAGACTGCGCTGAAAAAGAAGAAATATTTCATGCTCTAAATTTCGTTCATAAAGAACATGTTTTTAGTCTAGAGAGAAACAATAAGGTATTCGTTTATAAAAGAGATTTTGAGCAACATTGCTATTTTTTACCAGGAAAATAAAAAATTGGGCTGTTTCTAAAGGAGACCATTTTGAGTTACAAAAAACCGGATAAAGAAAAAGATTATGCGTTAATTCTCGGAGCATCCAGCGGATTCGGAGAAGCCGTCAGCCTGGAATTGGCCGAGATCGGCTTTAATATCATCGGTATTCATATGGACAGAGGTACCGGACTGAAGAAGGTTCAGCAGATTCAAAAGAAGATTACCGGCTTCGGTGTTGAAGCCCGTTTTTTTAACATGAATGCTGCTTCCGAAAAAAAGCGCCGTGAAGTTATTGAACAGCTCAAAACCGATCTCATCGATTCCGATTCCGGCAAGCGCATTAAAGTGGTTCTGCATTCTTTGGCCTTCGGTTCTCTGGCTCCATTTATCAGCAAAGACCCCAAACAGCGCTTATCCCACAAACAGATGGAAATGACCTTAGATGTGATGGCCCATAGTCTTGTCTATTGGGTACAGGATTTGTTTCATAATGATTTACTAACCCGCGGCACTAAAATATTTGCCATGACCAGCTCCGGTTCGGTGCGTGTTATTCCCTACTACGGGGCCGTCTCTGCAGCCAAATCCGCATTGGAATCTCATATCCGTCAACTGGCGTTGGAGTTGGCTGCTTTCGGTATGACGGTTAACGCCATCCGGGCCGGAGTGACTTACACACCTGCCTTAAGGAAGATCCCGGGGCATGAGACCATGATCGACCTGGCTTTAAGCCAGATCCCGGCCAAACGTCTGACTCAGCCCACCGATATTGCTAAATTTATTTCCGCTCTGGTCACTTCCGATGAAGAATGGGCAACAGGTAACATCTTCAATGTGGATGGCGGCGAGGTAATCACGGCCTATCATTCCCCTTTTCATCCCAAACGTTAATAATGCAAAGGCCGGATTTAACTTCCGGCCTTTTTTTTGAACTGCACGATATTCTTGGGATGGTTCGTAATATTTTAATGCAAAAGAATCATTTTATGCATTTTAGTAAAATGCCCCGCCTGCATCCTGTAAAAATAGATTCCGCTACTCACCTTAGTGGCTTCCCAACGAATTTTATAGCGTCCGGCGGGTTGATTTTTATCGATCAATATGGCAACCTTTCGTCCCAGAATATCATATATTTCCAATTGTACGTGGGAAGCACGAGGTACCGAATATGAGATAACGGTACTCGGATTGAAAGGATTCGGATAATTTTGTTCAAGCGCATACTTTTCAGGCAACTCTTCTTGATGCCCAAAGCCCGTAATGGCTGTAACTGAAACCGGTGAAGAAAATTTACTCTCTTTAAAATCCGTACTAACCGCCGTGTACATGTAAAAATACGTTTCTCCGCTTCGCACGGTGGGATCGTCATAACATGTATCGGCTATTAAGCTTTGATTAACTTGTATGGTATCCGAATAGGTGGTATCCGTTAATGGCACATAGCGGTACAAATTGTAACCGAGTAAATCGTCCAATTCGGGTGTTTCCCATTTTAAGGATACAAATCCGTTCTGCGCCTCGGCGGAAAAGTCCATTGAAGAGGCTTCCATGGCGTTAATCAGGAAAGAATACCTCTGATCCGCCGGGATTTCAAGGCCATCACGATCTTTGGCTTCCGAAACTTTTATATAATTTATTCCGTCCCCCGTCATTACGGTCACTTTAAAAGTCCCTTGCCAATGTAAAGAATCCGACCAATCGCCTAAAATTTTATTTTGGGTAAACGGGGCGGCCACGCCAAACGTAACCGTCGGCTTTGCGGAAATATCCATGGGTTTGCTAAAGGTAAGAATAAATGTTACCGTCTCGCTCCCCACCGGTGAAGACGGATTAAGTGAGATACTTTCCAAAAATCCCGGGGCCAAACGAATCGGTTCGCTATGTACAGAATCATAATTAACCTTTCCCAAATCAAAATCGTCATAAAAATCCCATATCCATTTTGCCAATGAATCCTGATTTGATGTTCCCCAATAATTATTCGTGGCCAGTACATCATACGATGGAAGTCCGGAAAATTGAACATGTTGTTGCATTTCATAGGGACGGTTATGCAAAATGTTATTAAAGCGAATTATAGGCGTTGAGCCATCTATATCGAGCCCTCCGGCATTATCAATAACGGTATTATATTCAAATCGCGTACTATCTTCATTAGCAAACCAAATACTGCCGAGTTGCGAGTCGTTCCTATTGCCGGCAATAACATTATAGCGAACCTTGGCCGAAGATCCTGAAAGGAGCATTGCGCCACCTCCATCGACATTGGAAGAACTGTTCCCGTAAATGATGTTGTATTCAACCGTACCTTGAGAATAATCAAGATAAACGCCTCCGGCATAATCGCTCATGTTATCTTTTATCAAATTATAACGCGCCGTTCCAAAAAAATGATGTAAGCGTAACCCTCCCGATCCGAAATCATTTTGAATCGTATTGTATTCGACAAGCGCATCGGAATTAATACAAACAATACCGCCGGTCAGGTTATCATGTACATAGTTATGGGCCAGGTAGGGAGAGGCATCCTGCACAAAAATTCCGCCTCCGTCTCCGCCTAATTCAGTTTTACCCGCAAATTTAATTTCCGCATATTGAATAGTCGAGCCGGAAAGATAATTACCATCAACATCATATTCGGCATCCACAGCACTATCCGTAAATTTAACACCCTGGTAATCGCCGGCTTGCGGGGCGCTTGAATTGGAGGTAAAGACAATCGGCTCTTTTTCCGTCCCTACGGCCGCTAGCTCACCGTCCACCCGCAAATAACAATTACTTGCAAAACGAATGGTCGTACCCGGCTCAATAATTAATCGAGAACCTTCGGGAATCAGAATATTGGATTTAACCATGTAGAGATAGTCCTTACTCCAAACGGTTTCACCGGAAAGTACCCCACCCACGTCGATTCCTTTTTGAACTTTAAGATGAAAGATCCCGCTAAATTCGTAGCCGCCATCCGCCGCTAAGTGATAATCAAAATAAACTACCTGATTATTGGGCGTTTTACTTTTGATTCGAATAACAAATGGGTTTGTTTGATTGTCGGCATGGGCATAAGCGCTTAAACTTCCCAACTGGGCCGTAGAATCCTCAATGGCCACAAAGGCGGTATCTTCTGAGGAATGCGGCCGAATGGTGGCCCACACGTTACTGGCAGGAGCTAAGGTGTTCTCAATTTCCATAATCAATTGAATGGTTTCCCCGGCATCGGCATTTCCGTCGGCGTCATCGCCGGGCAGGGTGTCGACTACCGTCGCAGAATAAAAATCGAGCATTGGAGCAATGGAATTGGCCAAAGCGCGATAGGCATTTACCCATTTCCCCCCGCTAAACGGTTCGGCTGTGTTAATAATTTGCCCTTTGATCAGTTCGTTAGACCAATCGGGATAATAAGCTCTTAGTAAAACGGCCATGCCGCTTACAACCGGAGCCGCCATTGAAGTGCCGCTTAACTCTTCATAGGTATGCCTTAGAGGATGAAATTTGGGAAACGTGCTTAAAATATTAACTCCGGGTGCATACACATCGGCATTTACCCCAAAATTGGAAAACGCGGCTCGCACTTCATGAAATGTCCCGCCGCTATTTTTCCCGACATCGCTGGCTCCGACTCCCAGAACAAAATCATAGGAAGCCGGATAAAACGAATGTCCGAAATCATCGTACTCAACGCCGTCGTTGCCGGCAGCGGCAATAATTAATGCTTGCCCGGCCGCCGTTTCCAAAGCATCTTTTAACAAGGAAGATTGGGCATAGCTTCCCAAACTCAGGTTAATGATTTGCGCTCCGTGATTCACAGCGTACAAAACACCATCGGCAATTTCACTGTAAAGCCCCATTCCTTTGTAATTCATTACCTTAACCGGAAGAATTTTAGCGTGCCAGGCGACTCCGGCAATACCGATTCCGTTGTTTCCTACGGCTGCAATTATTCCGGCTACATGGGTTCCATGACCATTATCATCCATGGGGTCGCTATCATCGTTAACAAAATCATAGCCATCGTTAAGCATGTTTTGCGCCAAATCCGGGTGTAGATAATCGACCCCGGTATCTAATACGCCAAGGACGACCGTTGTATCTCCGGTCTCCATATCCCAGGCTTCGGGTGCATCAATATCCGCATCTTCTAAAAAATACTGACCGGTATTATTCAAATCCCATTGCCTGACAAATAAAGAATCGTTAGGTTGAGTACAAATACGGGCAATGTAGTTGGGCTCTGCATACACAACATCAGTATTGCTATTTAGTTTACCAATAATTTTCTGAATATCCGATTTACTACTAAATTTTAAGCGATAAATCCGATTCAATTGCCGTGGGACTCCCATATTTACCGTGTTTTTTGCCAATGCCGGCCTACGAACTTTGAAAACAGGATGCAATGAGTAAGGCCGTTCCTGCACTCCACTACGTTTTAAAATACTCTCGATTTGAGTCGCAGTGCTTTGAGCCTTGCTATCCGCCTGTGCGTTTTCTTTGATTTTAAGAATCACTTCATTCGCTAAGAATTCCCTTCCATCCACTCCTTGAATAATCCGGTTTACGGATGCAGCAGAAATTGAAGCGATAAATAGCACTAAAAGTAAAATCCCCCCTGTGATTTCATTGAAAAATCTGTTCATTTTAAATACTCCTGGCTTGTTCGATGCATGGATTTCCCCCCGATATCTGTTTTTTACGAAAAACAAATTTACTTACATAAAGGGCTGCTTCTACAATTACTCAAAAGCAATCGTCCGTACCTTATTTCTAACCTCTTTGGTAATTATTAAAAATCTTCGGAAAATCGTATAAAAAAATAAGGGGTTTTTCATAAATTTTTTCAATATAATTTTCAATTCTTATCCGTACAAAATCTCTGGCCGTTTACGAAACTGTATTCCACGACCCTTTTGGAATACTACTAACCGACCTCTAAAATGTATATTTAAGGTTGAGCGTCCTTACATAGACAAAATAATTCTGGAATTTTGTATCTCTTTCTTAGGATTATGCCGTTTTGCAAAAACATTATACGATTAATGATTATGTCCTTAGCTTAGCAATTGTTTATTTAATTACTATAAAAACAGGTCGTTGAGAGAAAACATGTTTTTTAGAACAACTCACCCCTAAATCCCCAGAGAACTTTTTCAGCTCAAATTGCCGGGATTTCCGGATAAAGATGAGTTATGAACGTAAATTCAGCAGAAGTCTTTGAAGCAGGAACAAAAAAACGGGAGGATTCAGTTTCATTTCCATTCTATCTTGAAAATAACCGAGTTGTTCATTACATTTAGCTTTCCAATTTTCAAACTTATCTGTTCCAAACAAAAAAGGCACATTTATGGCGTATAAAATTTTAGTTATGGTCAAGCAAGTCCCGGATACGGCTAATATTTCCGGTGAAGTGATGAAACCGGACGGAACCGTTAATCGGGGTAAATTACCGGCTATATTCAATCCGGAAGATAAGGTCGCTCTTGAACTGGCATTACAAACCAAAGAAAAATATGGTGGTACGGTGGAAGCCATCACCATGGGGCCGCCCAAGGCTTCCGAACTGTTGCGGGAATGTCTGTATATGGGCGCCGACAAAACGTATCTGATCAGCGACCGTAAATTTGCCGGTGCCGATACCCTGGCTACTTCCTATGTTTTGGCTGCAGCCATTGAAAAATTAGGTCCATACGATCTGATCTTTGCCGGACGTCAGGCCATCGACGGGGATACGGCCCAGGTCGGCCCCCAGACTGCGGAGAAAATCCATCTTCCGCAAATCACCTATACCGAAAAGATTATCGATCTTAAAAAGAATAAAATTACGGTTCAGCGTAAAATCGACAACGGCCATGAAATCCTGGAAGGTCGATTACCTCTCTTGTTAACTGTAATCAAAGAAGCGGCCATTCCCAGGCCCTTTAAGGCCAAACGCGTGATGGCTTTTAAAAACGCCCACTCCTTGATGGAACTGGAAAAAATCGCCGAATCCAATTCTTTGCTTTACGTCGATGATTTAAAAGAAGAGTATATGGCTCAAAATCTGTTTATTCCCACCATCACCAAAGACGATCTGGATGTGGAGCAAGCGCGTTGCGGTCTGGCCGGTTCCCCCACCAAAGTGCACAAAGTGGAATCGGTGATTCTGGGCAGTAGCGATCATCAAAAGTTCGATCCGACTAAAGAAGGGTTGGGTCGGTTAATTGACAAACTAATGGAAGATCATATTTTTGGATAAAGGTTAAAGATGAGTAAAAAAATGCATGAAGTGTGGGTCTTTATCGAACAACGGGCAGGCAAACCGGCAGATGTCAGTTTTGAACTTCTCTCCAAGGGCCGGAAATTAGCATCCGAATTGAATGGCATCTTAAAAGCGGTGGTCATCGGTCATCAGATGAAAAAAGTAGCCATAGAGACGGGCCGTTTCGGAGCCGAAGAAGTCCTGTTGATCGATCATCCGACATTAAAGAATTACAACACCCTGCCCTATGCCCGTATTTTAAGTGAACTGATCGACAAACACCAGCCGCGCATCGTGCTTTTCGGGGCGACTTTTATCGGCCGGGATTTAGCGCCGCGGGTCGCATCGCACACCCTGAGCGGCATGACGGCGGATTGTACGGATTTGCAAATATCCGATGTCACCTATCTGCGTAAGGATTATTCAAATATTCTTCTGCAAATTCGGCCCGCTTTCGGCGGAAATATTATTGCCACCATCATCACTCCCGAGAATCCCGTACAAATGGCAACCGTACGCGAAGGGGTGATGGAGATGGTCCCTTTGAGCAAACCGATTCAGCCTAAAATCACTGAAATTCCGTTCAAGCCGGAGGCCGATGACCAATTGGTACGCATCCTGGAACAGTATCAGGAAGAGAGTAAAGTCAATCTGAAAAACGCTTCCATTATTGTTTCCGGTGGTTACGGAATGGGATCCAAAGAGAATTTTCAGATTCTGTATGAACTGGCCGACATTCTCGGCGGTGAAGTAGGCGGCAGCCGGGCAGCCGTGGATGCCGGATTTGTTGATCACGCCCGGCAGGTGGGTCAGACCGGTGTCACGGTTCGTCCCAAACTATATATTGCCGTCGGCATATCCGGGGCCATTCAGCATCGGGCAGGAATGGCCGAATCCAATAAGATCATCGCTATCAACACCGATCCCGAAGCTCCGATCTTTGATATCTGCCACTATGGGATCGTTGGAGACGCCATGGAAGTGATTCCCAACTTTATCGATGTTTACAAACACAAATTGAAATAAATGATTAAACCTGTTATTTCGAGATCATTATTCTTAATTAGAATGAGGTAAATATGGCTAATTTTTTTACCGAAAATAAAGATTTACTTTTCCAGTTCGACCGCCTGCACCTGGAAGAGATCGTATCGATTCTGGAAGACGATTACCGGGAAGCGGAGACCTATAATTATGCTCCCAAAGATTATCAGGATGCCCTGGATAACTATCGCAAGGTTCTGGAAATTGTAGGCGATCTTTCGGCCAATATTATTGCTCCGACGGCTGCTGAAGTGGATCAGGAGGGCGCTCATTTTGTGGATGGGAAGGTGGAATTCGCATCCGGAACCAAACTGGCTTTAGAGAAGCTAAGTCAGGCCGAGTTAATGGGCTTTACCTTACCCCGTAAATACGGCGGTTTGAACTTTCCGACCACTATTTATATCATGGCCATTGAAATGGTTTCCCGGGCCGAAGCTTCGCTAATGAACATATTCGGTTTACAGGATATTGCCGAGACAATCCGGAAATTCGGCAATGATGAACAAAAGGATGAATATTTACCCCAGTTTTCCAGCGGAAAGGCCACCGGAGCCATGGCCCTGACCGAGCCGGACGCCGGTTCGGATTTGCAGGCCGTAAAATTGCAAGCTTATCAGGATGAAGAGGGACAGTGGCATTTACGCGGTGTAAAGCGCTTTATCACCAACGGCAGCGGTGACATTCTGCTCGTGCTGGCCCGCTCGGAAGCCGGAACGAAAGACGGCCGCGGTTTGAGCATGTTTGTCTGCTATGGTGATGACAGCGTAAAAGTACGGCGGATTGAAAATAAACTGGGCATTCACGGCTCACCTACCTGTGAATTACAGTTCAATGACACGCCCGCCGAATTAATCGGAAAACGTAAATTCGGTTTAATTAAATATGTGATGGATTTAATGAACGGTGCCCGTATCGGCGTTTCCGCCCAGGCTTTGGGAATTGCCCAGGCCGCTTATGAAGAGGCTCTGGAATATGCCAAAGCCCGTGAACAGTTTGGCCGGGCTATCTATAATATTCCTGCTGTGGCCAATATACTGATCGAGATGCGTGTCAAGTTGGAAAGTGACCGCTCCTTAATGTATGCCACCAGCTATTGGGTCGACCTGCGTGACCGGCTGGAAGAAAAAGTTCAACGCTTAAAAGAAGCCGGTAAGGACTATTCCGAAACCGCAGCCCGTCAGAAACATGCTTCCAGAATCGCCGGATTATTGACTCCGATGACCAAGTATATTCTCACCGAAGACGCCAATAAAATTGCTTATGATTCTTTACAAATCCACGGTGGTACGGGATACATGAAGGAATTCCGCATTGAACGTCTGGTACGCGACGCAAGAATTACCAATATTTATGAAGGCACTTCGCAATTGCAAATTGTCGCTGCCATCGGAGGGGTTATTAATGACATCCTTGCCGATCATTTTGAAGAAAAGGCCAAAAAAATTTACAAAGGTAATTTACAACCCCTGGCCGACCATCTGATCCATATCCGCGAAATTTTCCTGGACTCTTTGAAATTTGTAACGGATAAGAATGACAAGTACTTTCAGGATGTTGCTGCCAAGGATCTGGTAGAACTTTACAGCTACCTGTATATAGGCTATTTACTTTTGGAAGAAGCCGAGATCGATAGTCATAAGGTCTTCATTGCCAACCGCTACATTCTCAACGCGCTGGCCCGGGCGCGTAAAAATGCCGACGAAATAAAGAACGAGACCTTCTCCGACCTGCTTCATGCCGATGAAATTTTATTATAATTAACTTTTTGAAGAGATGAAGCCGATGCACCGGGGTGTATCGGCTTTTTTAATGCTCAGTACCCAACTGATCCTATTTCAATATCCGTATCATCCCGTGAAACATATAAACTTATTCTAAATGAATAACTTCGGAGCAGGCTTCGGGGTATGAAACTCATGCCTATAAGATACATCTTAATCCTGTTCAACTACCGGTATATTCAATTGGGTGGTTTTATCCTTGCGGGGAAAATCGAGTATAAATTTTGTGCCCTGTCCGGGAGCGCTTTCAAAACTGATGCGCCCCTCATGAACCTGCATGATATTTTTACTGACTGCCAGACCGATGCCCCCTCCGTCTTCTTTGGTGCTGAAATACAGATCGAAAATATGTTGCTGAACCTCTTCGCTCATGCCTTTTCCCGTATCCTGTATCTCGACCATAATACGGCGTTCACTGCTATGGGTACGTAAATAAACCGTCCCTTTCTGGCCAATGGCCTGGAAAGCATTGATCACCAGATTCAGAATAACCTGTTTTAATTGATCTGCATCTCCGTATATAAAATCCAGATTGGCTTCCAGTTCACTTTCGATCTTTATATTCCGTTCTATAGCCTGTTGCTTTACCAGGGCCAACACATCTTTAATTACACCGTTAATCTGAATCAAGGTAAGATCGGTGCGTTTCACCCGGGCCAGACTAAAAAATTGTTGGGTAATCCGATTCAACCGTTTTACTTCATTTTGCAAGATATCCAAAGATTTCTGTAGTTTTTCAGCATCTTCCATATGTATTTTACGCATGCGGTTACTGAGAATTTCGGTATGAATGGCCATGGCCGACAGGGGATTTTTGATCTCATGACTGATGGACGAAGCCAGATTGGCGATCACGCCGAATTTCATGGAACGTTGCAAATTGCTTTGCAGTTCATCCAGCAGATGAGCATCTTTAAAAGAGAGTAATATATTTACGATATTTTGACCCTCTTTGTAAATCTGACAGGTTACTCGGGCCAGAACATCCCGGCTCTTTTCCAGCCAAATCGTTACCTCTTTGTCGGTTATACTCCGGCCGGATTCCCTGGCCCGGTTAATCAGGGTCTGCAGCTCTCTGTTGCGCGAGAGGATAGTCTGGAAAAACATCATAAAATCATTATTTTGCGGGCAATGAAAAAAGTGGAGAGCCGATTCGTTATAAGCGCTCACCCGGCCTTCGTAATCCAAAATGACAATACTCTGATCTACCGCCCGCAACAGAGTCGAAATCCGTTTTTCGGCTTTCTTGTACCCTTCACTTAACACACTTACTTTTTCGATGGTCTTGTTTAAACGGCTAAACGTGTCTGTAAATTCATCCTTCTGATCATAATGAATGCGATAGGAATAGTCCCCCTTGTCCAGGCGGCTGGCCATGGTGCGCAAAGACTCCAGGGGAGAACGATAGGAACGGGAAACAAAATAAAAAGTAAATATCAGTAATAAACTGAAAAGCAGAACAATCGGTAAAAAGATAACCGAAAGATCGCCGTAAAAATCTGCCAGTTCTTTACGGGAGAGGATGAGACGCAGATAGCCGAAGACTTTTTGGTTGGCATTTTTCAGAGGAATAATGACGTCCAATACCTTTAATCCACCCTGCCATGTTTTGTTCAATACCAGCGGCCTGGTACTGCGAAGATTCTGCAATTCCTGAGCAGATTTATATTGCTGGCCCTCTATGGAGCGATCACTGCTAAGCAGAATTTTCATATCGGAATTGATAAGCAGGATATGGATAATACTTCCGGTTTCGGTAGTCATGGAATTCATTAAAGAACGTAAACGCTTTTTTTCCGTGCGAGTCAACCGCTGCAAATTACGGTCGGCTCCATTACGCAGGGCATCTTCTACCGCCTTACCCAGCAGCAAAGATGTACGACGTACCAACTCCTCATTAAGACGGGCATAACTTCGGTAAATAAAATAACCGCTGCCCAGAACAACGAGGATAAAAATCAACAGGATGGGTAAGATTCTCTTTAAAACGGGTCGCATAATTTTTTTACCGTTTACCGACTGTTCCCACGTAAGTCCACCGCAACTTTTCTGACCTTCATTTCCGAATCGACCAGATGGTAAAAATCGAATAAATTTACCGCTACGCAAGCATGATTGGGAACGATTAGCAACGGACTCCCTATAGCTATTTTCTGTTTTTGTTTCCTTTGTACAACACCATGTTCTTCCGACAATCTTACCAGTCTACCATCGGGAAAAGCCACCGGGCCATAGTTTCCGCTCAGGGCGAATCCTTCCGTGCTTAAGGCTTTACTGCCGGCGTCCACCACCAAGCGGTCATCATTCGGTTGAGAGACAACCGTACTCAGCACAAAAAGAGCACATTGCTCTGCTTTTGCCGTTCCGAGAGTAAGCTGCATGCCGTCATAAAAAATATAATTTCCGGGTCTGATTTCATTGACCAGGGGATTGCGTGAAGAATAAGGAACGGTAGGAGTAGAACCTACACTCACCGTTTGAATATCGATTCCCTGGTCTGCCAGCAGCCTTTTGGCTTCGGCCATTAACTCCCCTTCCCGCTCACCGATCTGCCGGATCTCCTCTGGGGCTCTGGCCTGGTAGGATTGTCCGGCATGCGTAAAGATACCTTCCAACTCCAGCCAGGATTCCTTTTTAATATGTTCGGCCAAATCAATCAGTGCCGGACCAACCGTTACCCCGCAGCGATGCAATCCGCTGTCCACTTCGATGCGTACTTTTAAGGGCTTAGAAGACGATTTAAAAACAGGCCTTAACAGCTCGATGTGCTGTCTGTTATCCATACCGATCAGAATACCGGAATGCTCGTGTAGTTGGCGTAAATCCGGTAATTTTAGTGATTGAGTAATCTGGTTGGCAATGAACAGATCGCTTATACCCTGCTGAAACATCCCCCGGGCTTCGGAAAGTTTAGCCACTGTAATCCCGGCCGCGCCATGGGCCAATTGCCGGCCGGCAAAAAAAAAGGATTTATGGGTTTTCGTATGAGGCCTCAGCCTGGTATGGCTCTTTTCGGCAAGTTGCTGCATGTGTTGCAGATTGCGTTCAACCCGGGGCAGATAGGCAATCAGCGCCGGAGTGGACAGGCTGCTGTGGAGAGCGTGGATCTGCTCTTCAGTAAACGGACTGAGACCCGTAAGCAAAGGCGACATTGTTTTAAAGCCGGGCCTGGTTTACTTTTTCTTTCATTCTTTGCCACAGCCCCTGACCAAGATAATGATCCGCCACGGTAAGAATATTCTGAATCTGAGCCAGAATATCCCCGCTTCCGGCCCAATGTTCATAGAGAATATCCATATTCTGATTATTGATAAAATCATTCAACACATAAGCGGCAATCGCTAAATCGTCCATATAACCGATAGGGCCCAAAATCGCCTCGGGGATAAAATCCAGGGGACTGATGAAATAAGCAATAGCTGCAATCAGTTTGACCTTTTTTTCTCTGGGAACCCGGCTATCGAGAGACAGCTTGACCATCAGATGAAACAGATCGGGAGCCAATAGCAAAAGCTCCGCATATTTAAAATTCTTTTTACTTAAAAATTCATCGATTTGAGAACGTAACTGTTTGTAAAAATCACTGTATTTTTTTTCCATGTCTAAAATCCTCGCTCTTTGGATATCTGATCATAGGCATTATTGATTTCAGCCATTTTTTCATTGGCAATCTTGATAAAATCTTCCGGGACACCTTTGGCCATGAGTTTATCGGGATGATATTCCATGACCAGTTTTTTATAAGCATGGCGCACCTCTTCATCACTTGCATTGGCTGAAACACCGAGAATGCGGTAGGCCCGGTCATTCTTTTTGATGAATAAGGACCGAATCTGTTCATAGTCTGCCTGCGACAGCCCGAAAATACGGGCTACCTGTTCGATAAACCGCTCTTCCGCCGGATGGAAACGACCGTCGGCCATGGCTATGCGAAAGAGTAGATGCACCATGGTTTGTAAAACCTGGGGCTGATAACCGATCAGTTCCTTAAACTGACGGGCAATTGACAAACCGTCTTCCGGCGAATCTTTGGCTTTATTGAAAAGTTGGGCAATAATTTTTCTCTCTTCGGTAGTGACTCCCAATTCCGTGCGTACAAAATGATCAAAAGCCTCTATTTCATCTCTGGTAACCACACCATCCGCCTTGGCCATCTTTGCCGCCAGAGAAGCGAGGCTCACATAAAAAACAAATTGCCGGTCATAGGTGTTATGCAAAGGCCTGCTTTCCAATTTCATCCCGCACACAGGGCAATAACCGTCTGCGGTGGGGCGGATCATATTTCCGCAATGGGGGCAGCGCATGCCCAGGCCTCTGGTCTTCTGATCGGATTCCATATCGTACATATGACCCAATGTACCGCCGATAATGGCACCGAGCGGCCCGCCAAGCATAAATCCAAATCCGATTCCTATTGCTTTTCCCCAAAATCCCATGTATTCTTCCTTGTCATTCCTCTTATTCAAAAATTTCTTTTATTCTCTTTGAATAGTAAAATTTATATCTCTTACTTTAAAAAGCAAATAGATGTTTCACGCTTATTGTAAATAAGATTCGAAAAAATTTTACCCGAACACCATTCTTCCCTATCTTCTGTCTCGGAATTTATTGATTAATCATCAGAAAGGAAAATCATGAGGCGCCTTTTAGCTGCTTTTTCCTTAACACTTATTCCTTTTTTTTTATATGCCTGGCCGAAACTAACCTTCGAAAATTATTTTAACGATCATACCATGCGTATCGATTATTTTCATACCGGTAACGCTACGGAGGAAATTTTTACCATTGACCAAATTTATACCTACGGTATCTGGGCCGGAAATCCGCATCACTCGCTGGATCAGTTCAACAACGGCAAATATTATGTTCATATTATCGATGTGGCCAGCAATCAATTGATTTATTCCAGAGGTTACAATACCTACTTCGCCGAATACCAGACCACCAGACCGGCCATTGAAGGCCGAAAGAAAACATATCACGAGTCGGTACTGATTCCCGAACCCAAAGCACCCTTCCTTTTCGTCATCGAAGTACGGGATAAGCAAAATGTATTACGTCCCAAATTCATCCGTAAAATCGATCCCGGCGACTGGCATATTATTAGAGAACAGCCCGGAGCCCGTGCCCAAATAATTACCGTTTTAAAAAACGGACCGGCACACAGCAAAGTGGATATTGTCTTTCTATCCGAAGGTTATACACAGGATGAATTTAAATTATTCAAAAAGGATTTGAAAGAGCGGGCAGACCTGTTCTTTTCGGTTGAACCCTATCGATCGAATCGAAATCGCTTTAACCTCTATGGTGTATTTCGTCCCTCACAACAAAGCGGTGTAGATGAACCGGGGAAGCAGGTTTATCGGAACACGATTTTGAATGCTTCTTATAATGCGCTTGGACTCAGCCGCTACCTGTTAACGGAAGATAACCGCAGTGTCCGGGATATGGCCGGACAGGTTCCTTATGACGCCATCTTTATTATGGTGAACAGCAAACGTTACGGCGGAGGTGGCATCTATAACCAATATGCCGTGTTCACGGCTCACAGTCCTGCCACGGAATTGGTCTTTGTTCATGAATTCGGTCACTCCTTTGCCGGCCTGGCCGATGAATATTATAATTCGGAAGTAGCTTATACCGATTTCTATCCCAAAGGCGTGGAACCGACCGAGCCCAATATTACCGCTTTACTCGATCCTCATCGGCTGAAATGGGTTAACGAAGTCAACCCCGGTAAAGCCGTGCCCACTTATTGGAATAAGAATGAGTACGATAAGCTCAGTGTTCACCGTCAATCCTTACGCCGTCGTTTGCATCGTCTGCAACTCAGCGGTGATTCTCTAAAGGTTCAGAATCAACTAAAAACGGACATGGCTGAACTGGAAAAAAAACTCAAAACATTTATTGCCGATCATCCATTAAAAAACAAAGTGGGCTTTTTTGAAGGAGCGGGTTATTCCAGCCACGGCCTGTATCGTCCGCAGTTAAACTGCATGATGTTCTCTAATCGGGAGAAAAAATTTTGCGCCGTATGCCGATCGGCTATTCAGCGTATGATTTATTTTTATAGTCGTTAATGACCTTCATTGGTTCATTGGTTTAAATATAAACTATCCTGTTTTGCAGGTAAGAGCATCCCCCTCATTGGGATACCATAGAATGTTTTTTCTCTTCCTTTTGATCCAGTATAGTTCGAATTTTTTCCAGCAAACCGTTATACGAAAACGGTTTTTGAAGAATCATAATTTCTCTATCAATGATTCCCTGTCGGCCAATGACATCATCGGTGTAGCCGGAGATATAAAGATAAGGTAAATCCGGTTTAATTTTGAGAACCCGGTCTACCAATTCTTTGCCGCTCATGACCGGCATGATAATATCGGTTATCAACAAATCGATTTCACCGCTATTATTTTTCAGTAAGTGAATTGCTTCCTGTCCGTTGGATGTAAGCAAAACCGTGTAGCCGTATTTTTTTAGAATTACATGAATATAGTTACGGACCGAGTCTTCATCCTCCGCCACAAGGATCGTTTCTTTGCCGAAAAAACTTCGATGATCGGATTCCCGTTCATAAATATCCGGTTCGTCCGCCTCGACGGCGTTAAAAAAAACACTAAAACTTGTACCCTGCCCTAATTTACTGTCCGCGTATATAAAACCGTTACTCTGTTTAATTATACCATAAACTGTGGATAATCCCAATCCGGTTCCTTTGCCTGTTTCTTTGGTGGTAAAGAAGGGCTCAAAAATATGCGCCTTAACCTTTTCATCCATACCCTCTCCGGTATCGGTAATGGTCAAGAGTACTTTATCTCCGGGGGTCAGGGCGGGCCGATTCTTAATTTTCTGTTCGTCTATTTCTATATTTTGAGTCGTTATGGTGATTTTGCCGCCTTTCGGCATAGCATCCCGGGCATTAACTACCAAATTCAAAACGACCTGTTCCAATTGACCGGGGTCCGCTTTTATTTTACGCAGGTTATCTGCGTAATTAAAAACCAATTCTATGTTTTCACCGATGAGCCGGTGAAGCATTTTTTCCAGTTCACCCAATAATCGATTCAAATCCAATACTACCGGTTGCATCAGTTGCTTTCTGCTGAAGGCCAAAAGCTGACGCGTTAATCTTTCGGCGCGCTTTCCGGCTTCCTGTATCTGCTGCAGACGCTCGAACGAAACATCTGTTTCCGGGAATTTAAGTAACAACAACTCACTGTATCCGTTGATCACTGTGAGTAAATTGTTAAAGTCGTGAGCAATGCCCCCTGCCAGGTGACCGATCGCTTCCATTTTTTGAGCTTGAATCAACTGTTTCTGTAACCGCTCTTGTTTGGTAATTAATTTCCGCTTCTGATCCAGTTCCTCATTCAATTTTTTATTGGTTTCACTGAGCTGGAGTGTTCTTTCCTTAACCAGACGTTCCAAATGGATCTTAGAGTGATTCACCTTTTCTTTTTCAATTTCAAGTAATCTGGCCAGATAGAAATCCCGGCGCAAAGAGAACTCAATGAAATATGCGGCAAATATGGTCAGTATATTTGAAGCAACGAAGAAAAAGCTATTAGAGACAAGTACGGCCAGAGGAAATTCTTTATAAAAAACAGCTACTATTTCAAAAATGATCACCAGAGACCAACTTGTGGCAAAGGCCCAGATGAATCGAAGGCCGCTAATGGTATTGATAAAGATAAATACAAGAATTAATCCCGCATAGTAGGAGTAGGATACCGGCGGGCCGGCCAGCACAACCATAGCAATAATCCCTGTCCCCGCGAAGAGATTAATAACCGTTAAGATCCATTGATTCGTTTTTTCAAAGGTCTTCGAAAGTGTGCATAAAAAACCTATGAGGGCCACAGGAGTTATAATTCCAAAACGAATGAACCAAAACGTATATTTTAAATCCGTCAGCAAATAGGCATCCAAAATACCGAAAAGGATGTACAAGACAAGACCCAGGATAATTCCGGCCCGCATCTGCAGGAGCTTCTCCCTGAAGTAAAAAGAATTGAACTCTTCCTCCAGAGTTTCATTGGCTCCGCGAAAAGCCAATGTGAGGGGATTTAATTCTAATTCGGACCATCCGCTTAATAAAGACGAAAAAAAATCATTTAGTTTCAGACTCAATATAGCCCTTCAAAATTTTAAATATGCTTCGTTTCTTTTGTACTCTCGTCATTTCTACCCATTTTTTAAGTAATTTATTCGCAAATGGTAAAAGACAACTCTCTTACCAGGGTAACATATCCTCATTTATTCGCTCATAATTCCGGAAGACAATCCCAATGTTTACTCAAATACGGAAACTCCGGATTGATTAAATTTGGTTTTTAAGAATCCAATATTTAAACTTGATTTATGGACCCAAAACAGAGCAAACAAGAGTGGCCAATCTTGAATGAGGCTCAATGCCGCTCCCTCTCCGTATCCCTGAGTCTGCTTGAAGAAAAACTGCTGCTGCTCAAATTGCTTTCCGAGCAGGGAGATTATGAGGGAGTGATCTATCGTTTGCAGGTCGATTTCGATCCGGTTAGAAAAAAAGAGCTGGACAGGGTAATCTCTGAAATTAAATCCAAAATTTCTTTTTTGAAGGATACCTTTGGACTGGATTATAAGACGGAACACTTTTCCAAATTAATGCATACAACTGAAAGTTATTTTTGGACCGTGTTGATGGATGAAAAATCCGCAAAACTTAAACGCTACGGTCGGGTCTCGAAAAAATTGTCCGCAATCCTGGACCCGGCCTTAGAGGAAATTGGGCAGAAGTTGGATACAATCAACCGCTTAAGTCATGCCCCTTCCCTAAAGAACCCTCGGCCAAAGGATTGAAGCGGAATATGCCCTTCCATCTTGTTTTAATGATCGAAAACTTTTATTTTAAATTTTAATTCAATCAAAATATAAAAGAATAAATCCGATGACAAAGAATGAACAAAGAAAATATAACCAAAGGCTCCAATCTCTATCGGGATTTCTGCCGCTTTACGTACTATTTAGCTTACTCATAATCAATACAATATTCGCCGGAGAAAAAGGCCCTGGAATCGTATGGATATTTCTGCGGGATAAAGGTCCTCAGCAGGAACTCGCTCTGCAAAAAGCCGGTCAGTTGCTCACTTCCCGCGCCCTTCAGCGCAGAGCAAAGGTCCGTAAAAATGGTCCTCTAATTGATTTTAGCGACAAACGTGTCTATCCACCTTATATCGAACAAATCCGCCCTTTAGTCAATCGAATCCGGGTGCGATCCAAATGGCTGAATGCCGTTAGTGTGGAAGTAAAGTCAGGCCACCTGGACGAATTATCGGCGCTGCCTTTCGTTTTAAAAATCGAAGACGTTGCTGTAACCCGCAAGAAACACCCGGATTTAATTGAACAAACACATATCCGGGCTTTGCAAAAAGCAAACACCGTCATCGACAGTTTGGATTACGGTAAGTCATACAACCAATTACAAATGATCGGAATCCCCGCCCTACATAAAAAGGGATTGGACGGCAGCGGCATCTGGATTTGCATGCTGGATGACGGTTTTAATCTGCTTTACCTGCACCGCGCTTTCCGTCATCTTCATATTGTTGCCACCCACGATTTCGTTGACAACGATACAGAAGTAGACGACAGCCGATTAAAAGCTACCGTTGGCTGGCATGGAACGATGACTCTTTCCGTAATTGCCGGGTTTGCACCCGGATTTCTGATCGGTCCGGCCTATAATGCTTCCTATTTGCTGGCCCGCACCGAAGTGGATGCCAGTGAGACCCCGGTGGAAGAAGATTTTTGGGTAGCCGGCCTCGAATGGGCGGATAGTCTGGGAGCCAATATAGTAAGCAGTTCATTGGGTTATATCGATTGGTATTCCTGGAGTGATATGGACGGGAAGACCGCGGTGGTTACCATCGCAGCCGAGATGGCGGTAGACAAAGGAATGATCCTCTTTAACTCGGCGGGAAATGAAGGATATAATCCCGATCATAATACGCTGATCGCTCCGGCAGATGCCCAAAAAGTACTTACTGTGGCCGCAGTAAACAGCAGTGGTTTCAGAGCCGGATTCTCTTCGGTAGGCCCCACAGCCGATGGGCGGATCAAACCGGATATTGCGGCCATGGGCAGTTATGTTTTTGTGGCCAACGACCACGATACGGCGGGTTTTACGTACGGTAGCGGTACCTCTTTTTCCTGCCCCCTGGCTGCCGGCGGGGCTGCCCTCTTGTTACAAGCTTTCCCATACCTGACTCCGGCTCAGATGCGTGAAATATTGAAGAATACGGCATCCCAGGCCTCGTTCCCCGATAAATTTTTAGGATGGGGAATCGTAAATCTGGAAAAAGCTTATGCCCTGGCCGATTCTTTGGGCTATGCCGTTCCACCGGATTCCCTTGGCAAAAAGAATCTTATAATTTCGCAGAATTATCCTAATCCGGCGCATTCCTTTACAACATTTCGTTTTAGAGTCAATTACCCCAGTATTCTGAATATCGTTCTTTACGATGTATTGGGAGAAAAGATACAGGAATTCGGTCCGTGGATTGTGAGCGGACTGCGGGAACATCACTATTCGGTTGACCTGAACAATTTGGCTAATGGAGTTTATTTTTACCGGATTTCGGCCCGGACTTTGGGTACCGGCCGGCTTATGCGTCAAAGCCGAAAATTGGTCATCATGCGTTAAGAATGCCACAACTGCATATGTTCGATCTTCATGCACAAATCCATTACCACCCGTACACCGGCGGATAATGCTCTCTTAGCCGCGGCTTCGTTGACAATTCCTTGTTGCATCCAGATTACTTTGGCTTTCTTTTCAATAGCATCATCCACTATCGGAGGCACATCCTCCGAACGACGAAAAATATCGACAATATCCACCGGCTGCGGGATATCGGCCAGCCGGGCGTAACAGGGCAGGCCCAGAATCTCTTCGTAATTGGGATTAACGGGAAAAATAGTATAACCGCTATGAAGCAGATAAGCGGCAACCGCGTAACTCGCTTTATAGCTTTTGGGAGAAAGTCCAACTACCGCCACATTTTTATAGCTATTCAAAATTTGCGGAATATTTTGATTCACTTCCTGCCACAGTGATTCCATCTTTCCCCTCTTCAATTTATGTTTTGTATCATTCATATATTGTTTATATTTGTCTTGGATAAAATGAATATAAGTAAATCTCATTCTAAATGCGATAGTGAATGAACGCACAGGGTCTGACCATGTTTGATTTTCATGATAAAAATGTCATTGTAACCGGTGGCAGTCGGGGCATCGGTGCTGCAACCGTTCGTTTGTTCAGCAAACTGGGCGCCAATGTGGCTTTTAATTACAATAAAAATTACCGTAAAGCCGATGAGCTTGCTAAAGCATGCGCCCTTCACGACGGAGAAGTGTTTTTTGAAGAATGTGACGTCAGCGATTATTTTGAAGTCCGCCATTTCGTGAGTAAAGTGATCGACCGTTATAAACGGATCCATGTTTTAGTTAACAATGCCGGGGTCTGGGAATACGGCAAGATAGAAGAGATGACCGTTGATGATTGGCGAAAAACGATGCAGATTAATCTGGATAGCGTATTTTACTTCACCCACCTTATTGTAAAACATATGAAAGAACAGAAAATTAAGGGCAGTATTATCCATATATCCTCCACTGCCGGTCAACGCGGAGAAGCATTGCATTCCCACTACGCTGCTTCCAAGGGTGCTATTATCAGTTTCACCAAATCCCTGGCTACGGAACTGGGACCTGCCGGAATTCGCGTAAACAGCGTGGCTCCGGGTTGGGTCAATACCGACATGTCGGCGGAATCCCTGCGTAGTGAAGGAAAACAGATTTTGGCTCAGATCCCCCTCGGATACATTGCGCAGGCCGAAGATATTGCCGGGCCCGTGGTTTTTCTCGCATCCGATTTAGCCCAAGCTATTACCGGTGAAATATTGAATGTAAACGGCGGTAATGTACTTTGCGGATGATATGTTTCACCAACACTATATTTCTTTAGAAGACTCTTACGATGAGGACTGCCCCGGCGGGCTGCCTTTCTAAGGAATAATCCTGCCCGGGACTCGTTTTGACTTCTTAAAATTTGTACCTTAAGTTTGTCACTGATTAAAATTACTGCCGGCTGGATTTAAAAAGAAGGAATACACTATGACCCGCAACGAAGCCCTGAGTATTTTAAAAGAATATACCAAAAGTGAGAGCCTGCTCAAACATGCCTATGCGGTAGAAGCCGCCATGCGCGCTTATGCCCGAAAATTCGGGGAGGATGAAGAGCTTTGGGGTGTAGTCGGACTGCTGCATGACTTTGATTATGAACAATTTCCCGATCAACACCCCTACAAGGGATCTGAAATATTAGCGAAAAAGGGTATCCCGGAAGAAATTCGTAAGGCGATTATGGGGCATGCGGATTACACCGGGGTCGCCCGCGAAACCAGAATGGCTAAAACGCTGTATGCCGTAGATGAGTTAAGCGGCTTTATCACTGCCGTAACCTTAGTCCGGCCAAACCGAGCCTTGAGTGAAGTAAAGGTTAAATCCGTCAGGAAAAAGATGAAAGACAAACGGTTCGCCGCTAAAGTAAATCGGGAAGAAATCGTACGCGGTGCGGAAGAACTCGGTGTGGATTTTGCCGAGCACGTGGAATTTGTAACCTCTGCCATGAGTTCCGTAGCCTCCGAGCTGGGCCTGAACCCTTAACGATCCATGCATCATCTTTATTACATTTACACAGTCGCCAGGGGACAAAAATCACTCTATCGCCAGATAAGCAGCATCTTCGATGCTAACGGATTGGAAATCAAACGGGTTGTACGAGCAGCCGACAGAAAGATCATAGTAACCATAATTACCCGGAGAGACCCATCCGGAAAAATTTCCCGGATCACCACCAGTGATAGAGACGGCAGGCAGCTTAGCCGAATTACTTTTTCTTATTCTTCACAGGATGTACTCGTCGAAAAAAAATTCTATGATGGGAATGACCGACTTATTGCCATCAACCAGTGGTCTTACAACAAACAAGGGCGTCTCATGCGTTTTTTCAAATCAAAAGCAGGGGAGAACCCTTTTCAGCAAATTTTTTATAGCTATGATGCATCGGGAAGGGAAAAGGAAATCCGCACATTGGGCGCCGGAAACCAGCTTGTAAACCGTAAAACCAAACACTATTCCGAATCAAACCGGCTCATCGAAGAGATCGTCTTTGATGCTGAACAACGGATCAAGGTTAGAATGGTTCCTCAATACGATGAAAATGACCGGAAAATCTCAGTGCATTGGTATGATAAAGCCCGGCATCTGCAAAAGAAGGAACTCTTTACGTATAACGGCCGGATACTCATAGAGAAGACCGAAATCGATCTTTTTAAGCAAAGCAAAACCGTTCGTAGGTTTGATGAACAAGGACATCTGCTTGCCAATCGCTGGTATGAATTACCCGATCGTCTGATAAGAAAAGTAGAAAAAGTATGGCGGGAAGACGGGCATTTAAGTAAACAATTCGAATTTGAATATACAAAGCAGGGTGAAGAGTACCTGGTTCGCCTGGTAGATCACTATTATGAATAACTCCGTCGTCTCCTGTTACAGACCGATTATAAAATATCGGCATTTCACCCGTGCACCAAATGTTTGATAATATTCTTCTAAAAACTGCAGAGCCTTTGTGATATAAACTTCATCCGTTTCGGCAGGACAAAAGAATACGGCCATGGCATTTCGGGTCTGTTCCGTTATGGAAGTTCGTCTGGAATCGGCTGTAGGATTGCCAAAAATACCCTGCTCATCGCGTAAAATTAGTTTCCCTTCGGCATGAATCCTATCTTTGCTGATACCCTGATAAACTTCGCCGGGCTGTCCGACATCCATGTATACCGTGCCTACGATTTTGTCCGAATCATACAGGCCCATAGGCAGGTGGAAGCGTGCGGATGTCAGGTTGCCAAAATCCACCAGATTATTAATGCGATACAAACCCTTTCCTTTCAACAGGCGACGTACCAGGGCTTCCGAAGAGGGCCGGTATTGGGTGGGTTCCCAACCGATTCTGCGATACATACGACGGACATGATGAACCACTTCATTTTCAGCCGGACGCCGGGTCGCAAATTTATCCTCAAGCTCATTCTGTAATTTCTTCAATTCCTCTTCAAACAGATCGCCGGAAGGGGCAACTTTTACCTTTTCGGTTATTAAAATTCCCAACCGAAGTCCGTCCAATTTTTTTCTAATAATCTCTGTAGCCTGAATCTGCATTGATATACCTGCCTTTTATTATGTATCCCAGACTGTTTTTTGAATTTAAGGAAGACAGATTTTACCCAACAGAGCCGGACGGCTGGCACCGGTTGCCGAAGGCACATTGGAGGCTTTCCCGGAAATGGTGGCATCGGCCAGGACGGCAAACCCGATAGCTTCCTTAAAATCATCCTCTATTCCATAGGTCGACACCCGCTCCACCGGAACGGGATTGAACAGTTGTTTCAGGTAGTTCATTAAAAATCCGTTACGGGCGCCGCCGCCGCCAATTAAAACTTTTTGTACGGCATGCTTTTCGGCCAGGAAATGCCGGTAATTTTCATGAATGGTATACGCCGTGTAATAAGCGAGAGTATGCAATACATCCGCACCGCTCAATTTAAGGCCCAGAGCTTTCTTTTGTACTGCCCTGAAAAAATCCGAACCGTACCACTCCCTGCCGGTCGATTTCGGCGGTTCTAAATCAACAAATGAATCCCTTGCTAATATAAAGTGAAAAAGCGCCTTCGAAAAAGTCCCCCGTTTAGCCATCCGGCCATCCGCATCGAAGGGTTGTCCCGAATAGTGTTGGGCGGCCTGATCCATCAGCATGTTGCCCGGCCCGCAGTCAAAAGCCAGAACCTTTTGTAAATCACCATCATCCGCTACAAAAGTGATATTGGATATACCTCCGATATTAACCAGTAGCAGATTCTGGCCGTATCTCGAAAAATAGAGCCAGTCAAAATAAGGGATCAGTGGTGCGCCCTGTCCGCCTGCAGCCATATCCGCCACTCTAAAATCGCCTACCACAGGAATTTGGACCAATTGAGCTAATACAGACGGATCACCGATCTGTAGAGTGGAACGCAGGGGACGATCAATAAACGGCTCGGCCAGGGGCTGGTGCCAGACGGTCTGGCCATGACTGCCAATCAAATCGATTTCTTTATTTTGCCAAGCGGTTTCTTTCAAAAAACGTTGTACCAGCTCCGCCCATATTTGGGCTAAATAAAAATTTAACTGGCTGACTGTTTTCACATTGCTATGGTTCAATTGGATGTAGTTTAATATCGCTTGTTTCTGGATCGGAGAATAATCGTAGCTTTTTGCACTTAAACACTTAATCGCACCGCTGCCGATCTCTACCAGAGCAATATCCAGCCCGTCACAGGAAGTGCCGGACATAAGTCCCAGAACCAGCCGTTTTTGTCCATTTCTTAATTTATACCCAATCATCTCGCTCTTCCCCAAAATTAGCAGCAAGAAATTATTTGTTCAGAGAATGGGATATGATACTGATTTCAGAGATTTGATGCAATGAGGGAAGAGAGGAAATTAGAGGAGTGCCGAAGTTTTAAAAATATTGTATTACTCGACGGCCATTTTAGTCGTACTTTGTATGGTATCGCTTTTCACTACTTCCCTTACGACTTGTTCAAGTTGAAGATAAGAATGGCTTCCGGGCAGGACACTCTTGATTTTCCCTTCACGATTAATGATAAACGTGCAGGGTAGGGCACTGAAATTTCCGTAAGCCGAAATAAGCGCTTTATTTCCGATCAGAATGGGATAGGTTACTCCGGTCATATCCAGCCGGTCGGCAATTTCTTTTTCATTGGAAACAACGGCCACGCCGATAATTTGTACATGATCCCGGGCGTATTTCTGCGATATTCTTTCTAGATAACCCATCTCTTTCAGGCTGGGTGCATTCCAGGTTGCCCAAAAATTGAGGACAATTACCTTGCCCTGATACTCATTTAAAGAAACCAAATTGCCGTTCATATCCCTCCGCTGAAACTCGGGTGCAATCTTATTTAAGAGTTTGGGAAGAGGTTGAAAATTGGTCAGGCTTATCATGGCCAGTAACAAAATCGGTCCCAAAAAAAATTTATATTTAAACCTATTCATTATCACTCCCGCCTGTTTTTGTCATATTTCAATAATAAACATTTTTGAACAGACTTACATTCCCTTTATTCCGGAAAGGACTCAAAGAACCTATTCGCAAAATAATTAGCAAATATTATGCCTTTCGGAATAAAATGAGCAAATAAATTTAGCGGTTCATTCGTATATATTGAAAAAACACTTTTCCTGATCCAAAAATCTTCGGTTTTATAACCCGGATTATTTGATTGGGGTTTATCACTAACAAAAACTGTAAAAATTTTTCTCAGTCGAACCCCATGACAAAAGAAATACCGTATCCATATTTCCGGTTTGGGTAATAATTATTCTAAGCTGATCCCCGAGATTCACAAAAAAAGCACAGTCTATGTTTTCCGTTTAAATTTCCTCTCTATTCTATCCTCGGAATATTCGTTTATTTTATAAGCTAAATTTTGTATTTTCCACTAATTAAAAAAAAACAGGCGGAACTTTCGTTTACATGAGGATCTTTTTATGTCAGAAATTAAAGTCCTAATAACCGGCCCTATTCCTGAAGCCGGTATTGAACTCCTGCGCAAAAAAGGATACAAATTAGATTTAAATAATAAGGATCAGGCCCTTTCCCACGAAGAAATTGCGCAACGGGCGAAAAATGTGCATGCCATTCTTCCCCTGCTCTCCGATAAAATCGACCGGGATATTCTAAGCCGGGCCAGAGAGCTCAAAGTCATTGCCAATTATGCGGTTGGTTACAATAATATCGATATCGAATTCGCCCGATCCAGGGGCATCATGGTAACCAATACCCCGGATATTTTAACCCCTGCTACGGCAGATTTAACCTGGGCCCTGATTTTGGCAGTAACCAAACGGGTGGTCGAAGGGGACCGTTTCGTGCGTAAAGGATTGTTTGAAGGATGGAAACCTCAACTTCTCCTGGGAGGCGATGTTAGCGGAAAAACCCTGGGAATTATTGGAGCCGGTCGCATCGGTCAGGCTGTGGGTAGGCGTGCAGTTGGCTTTAATATGCCGATTCTTTATTTTTCCCGCAGCAGGAAAGAACAATTCGAGCAAGAAACCGGAGCCAGAAAGGTCGGATTAGACCAGCTCTTACAGGACTCCGATATTATTTCCTTGCATTGCCCCATAACCGAAGAAACCCATCATCTGCTGAATACGGATAATATTTTTACCATTAAAAAGGGAGCATACCTTATTAACACGGCCCGGGGTGCGGTGATTGATGAACAGGCTTTGGTTCAGGCTTTGCAACAAAAACATTTAGCCGGGGCAGGATTGGATGTTTATGAATTCGAACCGAAGGTCAATCCTGCATTGCTTTCCATGAACCAGGTCGTACTTTTACCCCATCTCGGCAGCGGTACGGTTGAAACACGCAACGAAATGGCCCGTATGGCCGCCCGTAATGTAATTTCCGTTCTGGAAACGGGACGAGCTCTTAATCCGGTTTTTTAAGGGGAAGATAATGAAAATCATTACCATCGTAGTCGGCCCCTTACAGACAAACTGTTACCTGATCGGTGATGAAGCACACGGCCAATGTATGATTATCGATCCCGGTGATGATATATCCGAGATCATCACCGCCGTTGAAGAAAGAAACTGGAAACCGCTTAAAATTATTGCCACTCACGCCCATATCGATCATGTGGGCCGATTAAAAGAGCTTCAACAGCATTATAATCTTCCCTTTTATATGGGTGAAGAGGATCTGCCTATCTTAAATATGCTCGGTAGTCAAAGCCAGATGTTCGGTTTGCCCAACTCAGGCCTTCCGGACATCAGTGCTTATTTACACCATAAACAGAATATTCCCTGCGGTTCTCTCTCCTTTACAGTTCTGCACACACCGGGACACAGTCCGGGAAGCCTTAGCCTTTATGCTCCCGGTGCTCTCTTCGCCGGGGACGTGCTCTTTAAAGAATCGATCGGCAGAACGGATATAATCGGTGGAAATTATCGGCAGTTAATTCAATCGATTCAGAACCAACTTCTTACTTTACCCGATGAAACCGTCGTCTATCCCGGCCACGGACCGACAACGACCATTGCCCATGAAAAGCAGTTCAATCCCTTTCTAAAAAATACAGAGGGTCTATAGAAACTATGAATCTAACAGGCAAAACGATTATCATTACAGGTGGTGCCGTACGTGTCGGCAAGGAAATTACTCTGGAATTAATCCGTGCCGGAGCTACGGTCCTTTGCCATTACTATCGAAGTAGGACCCAGGCAGAAAAACTAAAAGCCGAAGTGCTCTCAATGGGTGGCCGCATCCATCTTTTTAGTGGTGATTTGAGGAAGGACGATGTAAGAAAAAATCTGGTTCTGGAAACATTGCGGGTTTTCGGGCAAATCGACGGTCTGGTAAACAACGCCGCAATTTTCTTTAAGACACCATTTGGAAAAGTTAGCGAAAAGGAGTGGGATCAATTACACAATACCAATTTAAAGCAGGTCTTTTTCCTTTCGCAGGAGGTAAGCGTCCATATGAAGAATAATGGCCGGGGTAAAATCGTCAATATCGGAGACGCCGGAGCCGAGACCCCATTTCCGGCCTATTTGCCCTATTCACTAACCAAGGCCGGGATTGTGGCCTTAACGCGTGGTCTGGCTAAAGCGTTGGCTCCCCAAATTCAGGTCAATTGCGTGAATCCCGGACCGGTAATGATACCCGGGGAGATGAATGAAAAAGAAAAAGCGTTCGCTGTTCAGCAAACGCTACTGAAAAGAGAGGGCTCGGCCCGCGACGTAGCCCGGACCGTGCGTTTTCTCTTTGAAGATTCCGATTATATTACCGGGGCTATTATTCCCGTGGACGGAGGACGCTCCGTTCGCTAAATATCGATAAAATCCAGACTGTGCTTCTCGTTGAATTTTACGATGGAATCGGCAATATGCCCGCTGACATTCTGGGCAACGGCCTTTTTGGCCACCCGGATGGCATTGCCGATAGCTTTGGCATTGGAGCGGCCATGGGCCTTTATAACTAACTTCTCAAAACCCAGGATCGGTGCACCACCATATTCGGAATAATCCGTTTTCTTCTTAAGCCTCTTCACACCCGAAGAGAGTAAAGCCAGTCCTAACTTCCATTGTAATTTTTTCTTTAAAGCGTATTTTCCGGTCTGGCGCAGCACGTCGGAGACGCCTTCCATCATTTTCAAGACCACATTGCCCACAAATCCCTCGGTCACAATGACATCGGCGGCCCCTTTGGGGATATCTTTTCCTTCCACATTACCCACAAAATTCAACCCTTCGGCATCTTGCAGATAACGATGGGTTTTGGTAAGCACTTCGCCGCCCTTGGTTTCTTCTTCGCCGATATTCAAAAGAGCTACCCTGGGGTTTTCGATCCCCAGTACATGTGAAACATAGTAGCTACCCATATAAGCAAAATGTACTAACTGCTTGGGCGTACAATGCAGTGTGGCGCCCACATCTAAAATCAGGGCAAAACCATGGCCGCCGTGTTCGAATTTAGCAGTGGGATAGATCGCCGCCAGACCGGAACGCTCTATGCCGGGAATAATTTGCAGGTTTTGTGCAGCCGCCAATACTGTAGCGCCCGTATTGCCGGCGCTGACCAAAGCATCGGCTTGCCCCTCATGCACCAATTTCGCGGCCAGTATAACGCTGGCTCGCGGATTTCCCTGCAAAGCCTTTTTGGGGGAAGCGTCCATGGTAATCCATTGATCCGTATGGACGATATGCGGTTCCTTTTTGCAGTTCAGCGATTGTAACTCCTTTTTAATCGCCTCTTCATCACCGATCAGAATGATATCCAGCTCATCATCCTCACGCATAGCCGTTACCACGCCCTTAATAATTTCCTGGGGTGCATGATCACCACCCATAGCATCCATTGCAATTCGGTATTTCATAGCGCCTTTGCTCCTGTTTCAAATCGGTAAAATAGTATAATCGCCTAAACTTGTCAATCCGGACAATGAAATAGTTGTTTTATTTTTTGTACGGGATGGGTGTTTAGAACCTGTTCTGCAGTGAACCACCCTTTACGGGCAATACCTACTCCCCATTTTATGTCCTCCAGACCGGCCAGAGTATGGGCATCCGGATTGATGGAGGTCTTTACACCCAATTGATTGGCCAATTTCCCCCAGCGCCAATCCAGGTCCAGGCGGTGGGGATTGGCATTGATTTCGATAATCTTATTCTGTTCGGCTGCAGTTTCAAGAACCTGCCTCATATCGAGTGGATACGGTTCCCTGGCCAGAAGCAGACGACCGGTGGGATGGCCCAGCATCGTCACCAGGGGATGTTTTAATGCCTGGCAAATACGATGCGTCATCTCTTCCTTCGACATCCGGAACGAAGAATGAACCGAGGCAATAACGAAATCAAAAGAGGCCAAAACCTCATCGTCATAATCCAAACCGCCGTCATTCAGAATATCGACCTCGATGCCTTTGAAAATGACGAAATCATTCATTCCGGAGTTCAGTCGATCGATCTCTTCATGCTGCATTTTAACGCGATCTTCACTGAGCCCATGAGCATAAAAGACCGATTTACTATGGTCCGAAATTCCCAGATAGTGATAACCTTTATTTCGGCAGGCCCGAACCAGATCGGCAATGGAGGCTGCCCCATCGCTGTAAACGGAATGGACGTGAAATACGCCTTTAATCTGATCCTCTGTAATGAGTTCCGGTAAATTATTCTTTTCCGCTGCTTCAATCTCGCCCTGATTTTCACGTAATTCGGGTGGAATGAAGTCCAGTTGCAGGGTTTGAAAAATTTCGACTTCATTGCTACACGGCAGAGATTGCTCGCTACCGCGGGGAAAAAGACCGTATTCGTTCATGGTCAGATGCCTGGTTTTCGCCCTGTGGCGCATGGCTGTATTGTGTTCTTTGCTGCCGGTAGAATGATGCAGGGCAAAGGGGAACTGTTCATCATCTACCAATCGTAAATCACAGGATATGCCGGACTGTAAAAGGATGGTGGATTTGGTTTGCCCCCGATTGACGATGGACTCGGTTAGAGGGTAGCGAACAAAGTAGTCCATGATGCTTAAGCGTTGTTCTTCTTTACAGGAGCCCACCAGATCGATATCTTTGACGGTTTCTTTTTTGCGGCGCAGGCTTCCGGCAGAAGTAAGACGGATCAATTGCGGGTTTTTCCGCATATAGTCCGTTAATTGCAGGGCCTGCTGCCAGGCGATCGGGAAGAGAAAGCGCTCACTGTATTTCTTGCGTAGCTCAATGCCTTTCAATATTTTTTCCTGGGATTTTAAACCGAAACCGGGCAAATCTCTTAAGCGGTTCTCATTACAGGCATATTCCAGTTCACCCACCGATTTAATGCCAAGTTGATCATAGACGGCTTTCACTTTTTTGGGACCCATTCCCGGAATATTTAGCATATCCATTAATCCGGGAGGTATGGATTCTTTTAATTTTTCATAGTAGGGCAAACGGCCTTCCTTAACGAGGATGGACAGTTTCTCCGACAGAGCCTTTCCTATTCCTTTTATATTACTTATCTCACCGGATTGAATAAGGGCAACGATATCATCGTTTCGTGTCTCGAGCATCCGCGCCGCGTTAAAATAGGCCCTGCTTTTAAAGGGGTTTTCACCCTTTAACATGAGAATTGTGCCTATATTTTCCAGGGTTTGTATAATCTGTTTCTTGTCTATAGTCGGTTCTGCCATACAAAGATTCCGCTTACATTCAATGGTGATTATTTCTTTTTCTTTCCAATCGCGGTGAAATAATAGATAATATTTTCTGAAAAATCAACCTGATCCTAATAAAATATAGGGATTTGAAAATTCCTTTTTGCTTTTTGCACATTGTAAAAAAAATGATTATTATGAAGGAAGGATTGGAAAATTTATTATTTGACCAGACAGCTTGAGATTCTCACAAAGGACACAAAGAGCTCAGAGGTAAATTAATTAATCCTGTCTTCGTGTACTTCGTGAGCATGGTGAGGTAAATCTTTTGCATAACCAAGCTATTTTAACTTCTCACAAAGGACACAAAGAGCTCAGAGGTAAATTAATTAACCCTTTCTTCGTGTACTTCGTGAGCACTGTGAGGGGAACCTTTTGCTTAACCTAACAATTTTAACTTCTCGCAAAGGACACAAAGAGCTCGAAGATATATTAATTAACCCTTTCTTCGTGTACTTCGTGAGCACTGTGAGGGGAACCTTTTGCTTAACCTAACAATTTTAACTTCTCACAAAGGACACAAAGAGCTCGAAGATATATTAATTAACTCTTTCTTCGTGTACTTCGTGAGCACTGTGAGGGGAACCTTTTGCTTAACCTAACAATTTTAACTTCTCGCAAAGGACACAAAGAGCTCAGAGGTAAATTAATTATTCCTTCTTCGCGTACTTCGTGAGCACTGTGAGGGGAACCTTTTGCTTAACCTAACAATTTTAACTTCTCGCAAAGGACACAAAGAGCTCAGAGGTAAATTAATTATTCCTTCTTCGCGTACTTCGTGAGCACTGTGAGATTGAAATATGAATGAGAATGAACTATCAAAAATAATTATTGAAAAAGCCTTAAAAATTCATAAAGTGCTCGGTCCTGGACTTTTTGAATCCGTTTATCATACTGTATTAGTATATGAATTGAGAAAGTCCGGACTGAAAGTAGAATCGGAAAAAGATATTCCCGTGGAATATGAAGGAATAATTTTCGATAAAGGATTCAGAGCGGATATTATTGTTGAAAGCAAGGTACTTATAGAACTCAAATCGGTTAAAAAATTAGAAGATATACATTTTAAACAAACATTAACCTATCTGAAATTATCCGGACTCAAACTTGGTCTGGTAATAAATTTTAATGAGGTTTTGTTAAAAAAAGGTCTAAAAAGGATAATAAACGGAAAAATTGAAAATTAAAACCTGGTATACTTAGTGAGCATTAAAAGAGCAAAAACATGAAAAATATCAACAAAACTATTATAATAATCGGCCTGATACTGATTTTCATCCGGATGGTTTTTAGCCAGTCGGATGCTTCAGCGGTGGTCGGTAATAAAACACTGAAAACTATCAACGATACTAGAAAATATTTGAATATTCCCCAACGATCCGCGAATGCTCTGGAAGGTTCGGAATTTGTCAGTCGGGTAACCGGCTTGAGAATAACAGATAGAGAAAAAGCCCTGGTCAAAGAGATATTGTCGGGTAATGTACCCTCTTTCTCGCGCAAATTAAGACCCCTGAAAATCATTCAAAGCATTAATGGAAAAGACTACGAACTCATATTTTATACTGTTTGCGATTACATGGCCATCGGATCGGATACCGACTATCTGTATATACCGATGACACCTTCCACCGCTCAATACCTGGCTGATAAACTGAATTGTTCCCTGCCGACAAAAAAAATGGTCGATATTATTTATACAAAAGCAGAGGTTAAACTAAGGCCGCAACCCATACCCCCGTCGGATAAAATGACCACCGTCCCGGTTTTCTGGCAGCATACCGATTCCATTAAACGGCAAATTTCACAAATAGGGCTGGATCGATCGACAGATAATATCATAGGCGGACACAAAAAAGACATTATTATCTCCAATAAAATATACAGTGCAGATAGAGATTATGACAGAGTGGTCATTTACGGTTGGCATCGGAGTGTAAATGATCCTATTCAACCCGTATATAACGGTCACATTACCAAATATGCCGATTATTCACATGGGGTACGTATGATTTCCAATATCGTTTTTCTTAATAACGACTCAATGCAAATCGATCAAATCTTAGAGGATCCCAACTTGTCCATCCTGCTAAGCAGTGAAGGGGTCATCAGCAAACCGTATTATCCTGAAAGTGATATTTTCACCGCCATGGGCAGTCGATTCGAAAAGCCCCGAATGGATTTTACGCTGGACCAAAATTACCCCAATCCCTTTGGTGCAAGCCATTCCGTTCGGGGCAACTCGAGTACAATAATCAATTACCAGCTTTCTCGAACTTCCATAGTTGATCTTAGTCTCTTTAACATGGCCGGCCGGGCATCAATATGGAATATCGAAAGAAACTCTATTTTGAAATCGACGGATTCGGCGAATATAAACCATTCATCTCCAGCGACGATGATCTTTTTCTAACCCGTGTTCGGGAAGCCAAAAAATACAGTCTGCACTATGCCTACTCCGCCGAAAACCATGTATACAATGATCCGCCGCAGCTGTGGAGCAAATTCCTGCATCAGCGCATGCGTTACGCCAGTAAGGGATTCAATTATCCGGCTAAAGTTAACGCCGGTCTGCTAGCTTATGGAATCAAATCCGCCGGTGAATTTTTCTTTTTACGGTAAGCGGGCAAAAATCTGCATAATACAAATTTTATAATCCGCATTCAGCTTGTATAATTTTACAAATTTACTTCTTAATTATTTTTGGGATTTTAAAACAGTTTAAACAATTCCACTGGGCGGAGGAATGCCGTGCAAGATGCGGTAGCAGAAACGGGCGGGGACAGGTTCATTTTGGAATGATGCAGGCGTGAAGCACCGTTTTAGGTGGGCTCAAATATCGTATTGTAATATTCCTTATAAGGTCTAAACCTCCATTTAAATCGCACAATAACTTGTATACCTGCCCTATGCACACATTTTCCGTTTAATGTAAATAAGGGATATATATTTAATAAATTGGTACATATTTGAAAGAATTCTCTTAGTTCTACAATATATTTAATCTATATGTTTGTTCAGCCATAATAATGGCAATAATATAATAATAAGATTCCCCCCAAATAATAATTTCGGAATCAGACGATCCTTTGAACCGCCTATGGCAGCCGGGGAATCCTAATTTGGTCGGCTATCTAATCAAACTTTTTCCAAATTGAGTCTGCAATATGTTAATGATACTTCTAGAAAATAGCTGTATATATTGTATTCTTCCTACGGCAAGCCAAAAAATGCCGTTTAATGTAGGATTGGAAGTTCCTCAAACCAAAGCTGAATACGAGGAATTACCGCGTCGCCCGGACCCGTGGTGAAGTAAAAAAACTCTATTTTATAGGAGTCTAAACATCAATTTTTACGGAGAAATTCTTAATAAATATCTAAGATAATCACGATAACTTTATGGATAAAATATGTTTCTGCAATTTACCTGTTTACCAATTCCGAATTTATTTTAATACGGTTTATTTATCCTGGCTATTATGATATATACATTCTGATTTTAATAACGGAGTACACTTTTATGCAGTATTGATTAATAATTTGATAGAGGAGTTCTTAATATGTTTAAAAAAATATTTTATGCATCGGCTTTAATAGCGGTTTTACTGTGCAAACCGTTATTTGCTCACAGTGTTTGGATTATTGACGACGGTGAAAAGATATTGCGTAACGCCACTTCCACTGAATTTGAACAAGGCATAGACAATCCGATTTGGGCGCCGGGCCAGCCTATAAAATTATTTGCCCTTAAAAATGAGACGGTGGCCTTTCAGGTAGTGGTAGAAGCGGAAGGCGCTAATTTAAGCTCGGTTACGGTTGACTTAAACGTTCTAAACGGGCCTGGCGGAGCAATTATCCAAAACACTTCTTCCGACCCCGGTCAGTTTGTAGGACGCTATATTGAACGTTTTGTAGAACATTTTTTCCATATCGACCGTGAATCGGGCGGACCATGGAATGGAGAATCTTTAGGATGGGCAAGCGGTTCCGGGCCTAACGGCGCTTATGCAAATGCCTGGGTTCCCGACGCTTTAATTCCCGTTGAAATTGCGCCCAGCTGGTCGCCCTATCCGCTTAGTATAAACGCGAATGAAAACGGAATAGTCTGGATAGATATTACCGTACCTCAAAATCAGACGGCCGGCACCTATACCGGGAACGTCGTAGTCAAAAACAATGGGACGACGCTTTCCACCATCAACATCGAACTTACCGTATATGATTACACGCTGCCGGACTGGCCACAAAAAAACATGTTTTTTTACCATCGTGAAGAACTAGAACGCCGCATAGGCGGAGACTATGGCGTAGATATAACCGCAGCGGAAAAACAGCTATGGCAGCTTTTTCACCGCCATCGTTTAACCCCGTTTTATACCGTTGATGATGCTTCATACGTCGACCGAATTAGAGACAGGCTGAACGGGCAAATATATACTAATTCACAAGGTTATGACGGACCGGCAATCGGCCGGGGTGATGATATGCTAAGTATAGGTACCTACGGTGGATTGGGCCAGCCAAATAGCTCCTCTCTGGCTACAGTAGAAGCTATTGCGGATAAACTTGCTCAGGAAAATTTACTCTATAATCGGGATATCTTTGTCTATGCCTTGGACGAAGATTGTTCGAGCAGTTGGGGCGCCGATTGGGAAAATCTATTGACTAATTCAAGCGACCCAAATGTAAGTTATATTCAATCCGCCTGGACTTGCAGCGAAGACCCATCCAACTCACCTGTAGATATTCCCATAGTTAGTGCTACGGGAAGTTACGACACATTGCAGGTGAGAACAGCAAGGAACGCAGGTAAGAAAGTATGGATTTACAATGGGGAACAGCCTTTCGCCGGCACTTACGCCACCGATGTACAAGCCGTCGCCACGAGGGTGAACAGCTGGATCCAAGAATATTATGGTATAGAACGCTGGTTTTACTGGGAAACTACCTTTTGGTATGATGATAATCCGGGAGGCTGGGGCGCTTACGATCCTTTTGTAGAATCGGAGACATATCATAACTCCTATGGCGAATGGATGAACGGCGACGGTGTACTCGTATATCCCGGAAAACAAACCGACCAATTCACCGGGCATTCTATTGGATACGACGGCGTTATCCCTTCCATTCGCTTAAAAAATATCCGGCGCGGCATACAGGATGCGGGATATTACCAGTTAGCCAAATCTATCGACCCCGCAGCTTCCAAGAATATATTAAGCAATATAGTTGACCCCAGCGTAAAATATGCTACCGGCGGCAATCCTCCCACATGGCCGTTAAAAGGCAAGGACTTTTTTAATGCCCGACAATCTCTCTTGAATATTTTTACCGGACAACAAGCGGGTATTCCGGCCGCTCCTTCCGGCTTAACCGCCAATGCCGTATCAAGTTCTCAAATCGATTTACATTGGACGGATAATGCCAATGATGAAAACGGTTTTAAAGTTGAACATTCTCCGGACGGCAATAACTGGTCGCAAATTGCCTCGGTAGGGAGCAATGTTACATCCTATTCTCATACGGGTTTATCCGCCCAAACTACCCATTACTACCGCGTTTATGCCTATAATGCTAATGGAAATTCGAATTACTCCAACACAGCCAGTGCTACAACTCAGAATGGGGGAGGAAGCGGAGCCGGCGGTCCTTACCGCTATCTTCGTTTGAAAATCATTAATAATTTGGGGAATCCCTCTGAGGTAGAGTTTTACGATATCGCCTGGCTTGAAGGCTCTGCCATTTATGATGTCGGCTATTTTTGGGGAGACCCGGCAAATTTGCCCATCAATGTCGATAAAGACTTCGGCCAGGGAGCCGCCATTACCCCTACTTCCATCCGCTTTCAGAACGGCTATGACAAAACCCATCAGGCGGAAAGTTTTGAATGCTACGGTTCCAACGACAACCAAAACTGGGAACTGTTCTACAGTAAATCCGGTCTAACGACGAATGATTGGGGAACGGAAAGCTCGTACACTTCATTTACAATATCCGCTGGGAACAGCAATACTCCTCCTACCGTCGCTCTAACGGCGCCGGCCGATAATGCGGTCTTTAGCGAACCGGCTGATATTACCATTACAGCCGACGCTTCCGATTCCGACGGAAGCATCGCCAAAGTTGAATTCTTTCAGGGCTCCACGAAACTCGGTGAAGACACTTCAGCCCCTTATTCCATTACCTGGAACGGGGTTACGCAGGGAGATTATACATTAACCGCCAAAGCGAC